>CALYRV010000007.1 GCA_945483525.1 uncultured Verrucomicrobiota bacterium | reverse complement strand
TTGGAGGTGGGAAGCGGAGTTGAACCGCTGTAGGCGGATTTGCAGTCCGCAACCTAACCGCTCGGCCATCCCACCAGTTGAGTTGGCGCGTATTATATCAAAACGATTTTGCCACTGTCAACCGCAAATCAAAGAAAACGACACTTCCAAACCGTCATCCAGGCAAGATCGAAGTCCTCCCAGAAAGATGTCGCCCCCATATCAAGCATCTCGCCCCAATAATGCAAGTCTCCGATCCAGACGAGACGGTCGCGTTTGATGCCATCCCAGAGGTAATCCTGACAGCACAGATGTGCGGTCCGCTACCGCCGTCACAACCCCTCCAGTATCGCGATCGGAAGCTTGCGTTTGGAATCCGGAAGATCCGCAACGAAACGCGGAAGTGCAAGTCCGCCGATATGCTCGGCGCAATACGACTCCAGCTTCTTCGCCTTTTCAAGCGGAACCCGAAAACGATCAAGACCTTCGACCGGGTCACACTGAAAGACGTAATACGGACGTATCCGGGCGGCCGAAAGCGACCTGAGCAGTTCCATCATCTTCGTTCGCGTGTCATTCACGCCACGCAGCAGCACCGTCTGCGACGAAACCGGAATTCCCGCGTTGACCAGCTTCGCCGCCGCGTCACGACAACGCGCCACTTCCGCCGCGGTGTTAATATGGCAATTCACCCACACCTTCTTCGATTTAGCGAGAACACGAACCAACCGAGTCGTGATCCGCTTCGGATTGGAAACTGGCGCCCGCGTACAAATGCGAATCACCTCTACCTGCCTAAGCGCAGCGAAGGCTTCGATGAACTTCTTTACCTTCGCATCGGAAAGCGTCAGTACATCTCCGCCGGACAAAAGCACATCCCTAATCCCTGGATGTTTCCGCACATACTCGACACACGCATCCAGCTTATCTTGCGTATCGACGACCGGAGTCTTTCCGAGAATCCACTTGCGCGTGCAGTGCGCACAGTAGCCGAAACAGCGATCGGTCGTCATGATCAGCACCCGATCCGGAAACCGCTGCTTAAGCCCCGGAACCTTCTGTGCCTCGCTCAACTCCCCGAACGGATCCTTACTTACTGACACCTGCTTTTCCATTCTTCAACTTCGGACGTCAACTAATCCTGTGGGAACATCGTGGAGGGAATGAAACAGAACGCAAGGACGTGCTCGTGAAGATTACGAACCGTCACGTTGATGTCCCGTCCCTTAAACTGCGGAAACGACTTCTCCCACTCACCGGTCAACCGCATTGCCAACGATCCGGAATCGGCCTGATAGGATTCGACGTTCATCTCTTTAGGACTGTAACGGATACCTGTGCCGAGCGCCTTCGACACCGCCTCCTTGGCGCACCAGAAGCGAATGACCGA
The DNA here is from genome assembly GCA_945483525.1 of uncultured Verrucomicrobiota bacterium. The sequence continues at coordinate 32,832 of CALYRV010000007.1, read as the reverse complement.
CTGCGAGGCGTTGGCGGACTGAGCCGCGAGTTCCAGCTCTTCAGGCATGAACACGCCGGCAGCAAACTCTTCAGAAAGATTGCGCTCGGCAGACTCCACGTCCACACCGACCCGGGCGTTCGCGGCCGCGACCGCGACGATGAACTGCGCGGTATGGGCGATCGCAATGTCGATATCCGACTGCAGGAACTCCTGCCAATCGCCGAGCGCGTAAGGCTTACCCTTATCGTTTGCCATGATTTCGACATCGGCGTAGCTCCAGCGGGCCTGATGGAAATCCTTAAGATATCGACGGACGGCTTCCTTCGCGGCGATGCGCCCGAACAGCCACTCGGTCCTACGCGATGCAGACCCCATCTTGTCTGCAAATTGCAACCGCTCCTGGTTGCAGAGTACGATGTGGGAAAAAGTCTTGAGCCAGATCTCGTCCGTCTTCTCGAAGATGTGATACGGAATGTCGGTCACATACGCCGTCGCGACATCCGTCGAAGGATTACCTATGAAATCCCAACCGAGCTTCCTGGTGATAAAACTCGTTGCCGGTTGCATGATCAGGTCGCGATACTCTGGATTAACTCGCTCACACAGCTCCTCCCATCCGGAGATGTTCATCAAGGCGAGTCCGTTACCTCCAGACACCGTAATGTCGCTGATCTGACTCGTCGGCGTGACACCGGTAAGCCGCATATAGCACTTTACCTCCGATCCCTCTTTCGGTAGCGGCCCGAGGAAATCGATACGACGACAGCGGAACGGAAATGAACAAGCGCCTGGGAACCGCTCATGACTGCGCCAGAGGGGGAAGCCAGAGACGACGGACCCCAGCAACAAAGGATTGACTACCCAATTCGGAAAACGCGTGAACGTAACGGCATCGGCGATCGGCGGCACCTTGATCGTATAATCAACACCAGATTCACTCCAGGTCTCGACGAAAGTGATATTGCGCAGTCGCTTGCCGGAACAAAGCCGCGACGGATAAACATCACGACTTGACCAGTGGACCGTACGTGGCTTCGAATGCTTCACCACATCCAGCGGCGCCGGACTGGGATATTCCTTGGAAAGAACGAAAGTCGCGGCGACATTCGCCGAAGTATATGCTGAATCAGGACGGTCATCACGGACAAAGACCCGTACTGCAGCTAGTCCCGCCGAGCCGCTGGCAACCCGCTCCGCCTTGACGAAGAGCGTCAACACACCCTTAGAGAACACCGCGTTCCGAGGCGCCGAAATATCCTCGATCGCAACCACCGCCCTACCTGGGACAAGCAATGCCGCGGTTTCAGCCATGATCTCCAAAGCGATCGGAACCGTCAGCAGAACCAGTCCACGCAAATTCGGATCGGAATACGAAAGCTGACTCGTTCCGATCGAAAAATCCCCGATGAACGGCGCATCAGAAATACTGAAGGTCTTTTTGATCTCAATCGAAACCCCGGGCGTCTGAGAAACGATGTCTGCATCAGAAACCAGCGGATTCACCGCGCCGAAATCAAACTGGCGATGACGCCGGCTCTGCGCATTGATCGCCGCCTGACGTGCCGCGACCTTGGCACCGCGCCCCTTGGGTTCGACCATAACGGACGCAGCTTCCAACGGAACGTCTGACAGCAGAGTCAACCTCGGGAACCGCCGCGAAAGCAACATCTCCGCCTCGTGACGAACCGATATCGGAACTGTAGCGTCAAAGTCGAGCTTGCGCGGACCATACCCGGCGAACGCGGACGAAATGTCCATATCCGCGCCGAGCGCCATCAGCTGCGCGACCGCATGCTGCAACTGGAGCATCCCTCGACGATGGATCGAATTGGTCGCAAACGCGGCGTGATCACAGCCCTTCAGCGTATCTTCGATAAAGCTAGTCATCAATCCACGCGGCCCCACCTCAACGAACACGCGGTAACCATCCGCATACATCCTGCGAACCGTATCGGCGAAGCGCACGGGACGCGACCAGCGTTCGGCGGTATCCTTGCGCGCGGCGGCGAGAGTATCTGGAACCGGCTCCGCGGTAGAGCAGGAATAGACCTCGGTAGACGGCTTCTCCTTCATCCACTTTGTCGTGAACTTCTGAATCGCCGGCACCAGCGATGCACACTTGGGAGTATTGAACGGGCGGTTCAACGCCAGCCGCATCGAACGGATCCCGGCCGCATTGAAGGCGGCAATCGCTTCATCAGCGAAATCCGGATCAATGGCGTAGGTCTTCTGCCGCGGCGAAAGGTCGAGCGCGAGCGTGACCTTACCATTCGGAAACGTAGACAGCGTCTCGGCTAGTTTCGTCTCCCCGCCGATGTGGATAAGGACAGTGACCATAACCGTCTCTGGAAGCCCTGCGTGGTCAACCGCCTTATCGACGATTCGGTAGATTTCAGCGATTGCGCTCACCCGCTCGGTCCGAGGGCGCGATTCACCGGCGGCGCCTGAACGCACCATCGCCGCGAGATCTCCGCCCGCAAAACCCACGACCCCGTCCGGAAGAAGTCCGTACGACCGCAGCAGGCGCGTCATGCCCACCCCGGCCGAATACACCGCCACCAACGCCTGCGCATATGCGCCGGAACTGAAAATGTCGGCGTCATGTCGGTAATAAGATGCCGGCGGAAAGACAAATGATGACGGCGCGAACTCGGCATCTCCGATCATCGCCTCCTCAAGTTCGTCAAAGGCGCTGCGACATTCCCGCATCTCAATCGCAAGATCGCGCAACATGTCGGGATAGAACGACATTACACCCGGATAGACGAAAGCAAGCTTGCCACGCCCTTCTCCGAGCAACCGGTCCTCGAAATAGTAAGTGCCGCTCTTGTCGCGAATCCGCTTCATCGCAAGCGAAGAAAGCCGCGCATGGGCGGATACTAAACGCGACCTCAGATCCGCAACATTGTCCACCACCAACGACAGACGCTCGGCACCCTTAAGTAGCGAACATGTATAGGCAACATCAACTAGCGCAGTCTCCGGCATGCGATCGAGAAAACGAACGATCCTGGCGATCATCTCGAGAAGCGACTCCCGGTCGGACGCAGATACGACTACCAGCGACGAGCTCATCCGCGCACCTCCGGTTCCTCTTCAAGAATCACAACCGCGCTGCGTCCGCTGACCGAAGCCGTACCAATCGGCTGGACCGGATCGAAGTTTGCGCCAAACACCGCCGCACGACGGGGATTGGCGCTGTCACCGATAATCCACGGACGCGCCGCTGTAAGCAGATAGGCACTGGAGCCGAGATTAGAGATCTTGTCACTGGGACGCTCCGGCTGCACCTGCGGAGGAAGCACGCGATGATAAAGCGCCAATGCCGCCTTGACAAGCCCCGCGGAAACCGACGACCGGAGCGTATGACCGATATTACCCTTGATTGAACCGAGACCTACCAGCGCGCCACCTGGACGATGCTCGCCCCAGAGCTTCAGGATCGCCGCAAGCTCGCGATCTTCGGACGACTTGACCCCGCTGCCGTCAGCCTCGATAAGCCCGATCGTCTTCACCGGCACGCCGATGTTCTCGGTCGCTTCGGAGAGAATAACGGACGCATCATCATCCGGATTATGACCGATCGACACTGCCTTGATCAGCGCATAGATCCGATCGCGATCACGCAGCGCGTCTTCGCGACGCTTCAGAACAAAGAACGCCCCGCCTTCACCAGGTATCGTGCCGCAAGCATCTTCAGAAAAAGGCTGCAGCTCACCTTTCGTCGAAAACGGGACTTCTCCAGAAAGCCCCTCAAGATATGAACGGTTGAACGGCGGCACCAGTGTGCCCGCCAATGCGACGTCAACCTGCCCCGTGATCAGATCATTCGCCGCATCCTGAAGTGTAGCCGCTCCAGTAACCATGCCGGCGTCCATGATCGTCGCCGCACCCGAGAATGAACATTCACGCGCAATCCAGGAGACGAAACGATAGCCAGATCCTAGCAGAAAAGACGCCGCATTAGGAGCAGGCAACGACTCCACGAGACGCTGACGAACAAGATCCATCGACTCTTCTGGCGCATGCGGCAGAAAACGACGCAGAATATCAAGAGTCTGATCGAGAAATGCAGTATGCTGCAGCCAGTTGACCGTCGAAGCGTTAAACGGCGGCGCGTAGCCGAAACGAACGGAACCACGCACTGGCTCGCGCAGATGAGGACGCATACCCGCATCAGCGAGCGCGTCAAACGCGAGTTGCGTCGCAAAATAAAGATCCTGGTTCTCGCCGGCATTGACCTGGCGAGGGAAGTTCTGCATCGAGGGCACACATGCGTAAAGATCGCCGAGCTGTCCGAGGCGCGTCGGATAAGGACGATCAAAGACGTTCTTCTGCCCGAACGGGATCTCCGCATCCGGCCCAGGAACGGACAACATGCTACGCTGCTCCATCACCGCACGCCATAACGCCGCCGGCGTATGGCATCCGGCGAAACGGCAACTCATACCGACTATCGCAATAGCATTCTGCATTCGTTGATATTATACCAAATGCAGGCGAATAAAATCTCTGTTACAGAAACGCCGGGCCCTTCTCGACCAGCAGCTGACGATAGAAGCACGCGAAGGCCGTGCTGGGATACGGCACGAGGAAAAGCATCGCGAGACCGGAAAGTCCGATCGGTGCCACCAATACCGGCAGCAGGATCCAGCCGATGAAGCTGAAGGCAAGCTTGAAGAGACGCCAGCGGTTGCCCTTCATCAACCGCATCGACTCCTCAATACAACGATTAGCCCCCCAGTCGGGATGATCTATCTGCACGTACTTGGTCATCGCGTAGGAGAAGGTCTTCAGGATGCCGGGAACGATCAGCAGGAAATACCAGAGCGTGATGTAGGTCCACTGCACCATCACCGTCCACGCCATCTTCCAGCCGTGGCCCCAGCCCGAAACGCAGAGCCCAAACCTGTAATCACGATCAGCCGCCGCGAGCGCCATCTTGCCGCCGCTCCAGCTGCCGAAGCCGATGATGTAGGTCCAAGGGATGAGCAGCAGAATCGATCCGACCGCCGCGACTCCGATCACGGCCAGAGGAATAGACTCCGGCAGGGACGCCGGATCCTTCGGCAGACAACCGGTAACCGCCAACGTCACGATCATACTGATTATGAAGATCATCGCAGGAACCATCATGCCGACGCCGGTGATAAGACCCAGCACCAGATTGCTGCCGACATAAGGCCAATACGAGCCCGAACCGAGCGCATCCCACGCGCGCTGACGGATTTCCTTTGACTTAGGCTTGCTCTGAAGTTCCATACCTACTCCTCCCTAATATGTTTGCGGTTGATTGAACGCTCCGTAATATGATATACTGTCACTGTTTTACGACCTCATCGGACTGTAGCTCAGTTGGTAGAGCACGACACTTTTAATGTTGGGGTCGCGGGTCCGATCCCCGCCAGTCCGACTTTCTCCAGTTGAAGTCTCACGTTAACATCAAAGAGCGGATTCTAAATCCTCTTTAAAACAACTGCCGTGCGCGCGGGCAGATAGAGCTTTATCTGTTGCACGAGTTCGCCGCGGTCCGAGACCAGCGTCGGCGCGTAGGTGACACCCGGCTGGATGCGCCCCTGGCCTCCGAAACGCGGCTCGTCCGTATCGAAGAGATGCTTCCAGTCCGAAGCCGGCGGCACCAATACGCCGTAATCGGTGAACGACTTCGTCGGATTGAAGTTGAAGGCAAACAGCAGGTCTCCGCGCACATACGCGAGGACCTTATCCGGCTCGTTGGCGACGAGTTTCGTCGGCACTGCGCCGAAGATGCCGCGCTTGCCGAAGAGCGCCTTGCCCGACTTGAGGTATCCGAGCATCGCCTCGTCGAAATCGCCGAGCGACTTGAACCGAAGATCCTCGTTGTCGCGAAGCGACCACTGACGCCGCGCGTGATGGTAGTTCCAGCCGTTCTCGAGCCGCGGGAAATCGATCCATTCCGGGTGTCCGAACTCGTTGCCCATGAAATTGAGATAAGCCCCGCCGTTGAGCGAGCAGGTGATGAGGCGCGCGAGCTTGTGAAGCGCGATTGCGCGCTCGATTTCGAGTCCATGCTGGTTCTTGCCCATGCCGTAGTAGATCGCGGCGTCGGCAAGGGTGAAAAAGAAGGTCTTGCCACCGACCAGGGCCTGGTCGTGAGACTCGACGTAGGAGACCACCTTCTCTTCTGACCGCTTATTGGTGAGCTCGTAGAAGAGTCCGCCCATCGGCCAGTCGTCGTCAGCAGTCTTCTCGGCGAGCTTGAACCAGAAATCAGGTTCGCCCATCGCCATGCGGTAATCGAAGCCGATGCCGCAATCCTTCACCGGTGCGGCGACGCCGGGCATTCCGGAGACGTCCTCGGCGATGGTGATTGCGGACGGATTGGTCTCGTGGATCACGCGGTTGGCGAGATTGAGATAGACCCACGCGTCATCGTCCATGCTGCCGTTGAAGTACTTGCCGTAATCGGTGAAGGCGGTGCCAAGTCCGTGGTCCCAGAACAGCATCGAGGTGACGCCGTCAAAACGATAGCCGTCGAAATGGTACTCTTCGAGCCAGAACTTCGCATTCGAAAGGAGCATATGGATCGTCTCGGTCTTGCCGTAGTCGAAGCAACGGCTTCCCCAAGCGGGGTGGCGTCCCTTGTCGCCGGAATGGAAATAAGAATATTCCGTTCCGTCGAAGAGCGAAAGCCCGTCACGTTCGTTCGCGACCGCGTGGGAATGAACGAGGTCCATGATCACCTTAAGCCCCATTCCGTGCGCGGTGTCGATGAGCGACTTGAGGTCATCGGGGGTCCCGAACCGCGAGGACGCCGCGAAGAAAGACGACACGTGATAGCCGAAGGAACCGTAATACGGATGCTCGGCGACCGCCATCAGCTGCACGACATTGTAACCGGCCTTTCTGATCCGCGGCAGCACGTTGTCCCGGAACTCCACGTAAGTGCCGATCTTCTCCTCTTCGGTTCCCATGCCAACGTGAGCTTCGTAGATCAGCGGAACAAAGGACGACGGACAACGGACGGCGGCAGAATCACCATTCTTCCACTGGTATTTCGACTCGTAGACCTCGGCTTCAAAAAGCTTGGTCTCGGGATTCTGGACCACATATCTCGCGTACGCCGGAATGCGTTCGCCGTGTCCGCCCTCCCAGCGGACCTCGAGGTGATACCTCTGCCCCGCCTTGATCGCCTTCGAGGGAACCTTCACCTCCCACACGTCACTGTTGGGAATACGGAAGCACTCGAACGCGGGACTGATCTTCCAGCCGTTGAAGTCGCCCACAAGCCACATGCTCGTCGCCTTCGGCGCCCATTCGCGGAAGATCCATCCGCGTTTCACGCGGTGAAGTCCGAAATAGTTATGAGCGTTAGCCCAGTCCGACAACGAGGTCTTGCCGCCGGTCAGTTCACGGATGCGGTCCTCGGCTCGCCTAGCACGACCGCGGATCGCCCCTTCGAAAGGCCTGAGGAAAATATCATCGAGCAGGTGAGCCATAACGGAAAGTGAAGAAGTAATAGTGAAGAGTGAAGAGTTGCGGAATCAGATTCTACCAACTACCATCTACCAACTACCATCTACTTGATGTTCTTCTGAGCGTCGGCGATCGCTTCGCAGACCGCACGGGAAGTAATCGTCGCCGAGGTGATCGCCTCCACCTCGCCGCCGTCCTTCTTCACCTTGAGCGAAGTGCCGTCCTTGCCCTTGAACTGTCCAGCGAATTCCGGCGTTGACAGCTTCATGCCGAGTCCGGGAGTCTCCGACGCCGAAAGCACCTTGTAAGAGATGACGGTCTTCTTGTCTTCCTTGAAGCCGACCATCAGCTTGATGTCGCCGCCATAGCCGCTGTGGGAGACGCCGATCGCGGCATAGCCCTTCTCGCCACACAGCACCGCCTCTCGCGCCGCCGCCTCGTTCTTCGCCGCCGTCTCCTTGATCGGCTCTGCGGTGATCTTGTTGACATACGCCAGCACCCCGGCGCAAACCGCGGAAATTACCGTAAGCGAAAGAACCAATCCAAGTATCTTCTTCAAGGCTTTAACCTCCGCAACTCTTCACTTGTCACTTTTCACTCTTCACTTCGCTCCAAAGGGGCGCGGCTGGGTCCAGCGGTTGATCAAGGGACACACCGCATTCATAATGAGGATCGCGAACGAACACCCCTCGGGATACGAACCGAACTGACGGATCAACATGCAGAGGAGTCCGCAGCCGAAGCCGAAGACGAGTTTCCCCTTCGCCGTCGTCGGCGAAGTGACATAGTCCGTCGCCATGAAGCACGCGCCGATCATCACGCCGCCCGTAAGGACCTGCATCATCGCGGGAGCACCGCCGGAGACAAGCGAATAGACGAACACCGTCGCGAGGAACGCGAACGGGATGTGCCAGGTGATGACCTTGCGCCAGAGCAGATAAACCGCGCCGATCGCGAGCGCGATTGCCGAGACCTCGCCGATGCAGCCGGGCATGTTGCCGATCGCCATATCCCAAAGCGACGGGACGCCGACGCACGCACCATTGCAGAGTCCGTGAGGAGTGGCGGAAGCCATCGCTTCGGCACCGAACCACGTCTTCATCGTCGCGAGCGGAGTAGCGGTCGTCATCGCCTCGGAAGAGTTCCACCACATCGGCTTGAGCCAGGTGGTCATCGGACCCGTGAACGAGATCAGCATGAACGCACGCGCCGCGAGCGCCGGGTTGAAGGGATTCATGCCAAGCCCGCCGAACACCTGCTTGCAGACGAAGATCGCGAAGACCGATCCTACGACGGCCATCCAGAGCGGGAGTCCGGCCGGGAGGTTAAGCGCGAGGAGGAGTCCCGTAACCACCGCGGAAAGATCGCCGATAGTGTTATCCCGCCCCATACAGAGACGGCACACCGCCTCGGTCACGATACAGGTCGCGACACAGGTCGCGATCGTCCAGACCGCGGGCATCCCGAAGAAGAAGATACCGACCGCGGTCGTCGGCAGCAGCGCGACGATCACGTCGAGCATGATGCGGGACACGCTCGAATTCGCATGGGTATGCGGTGAACTGGAGAGAATCATTTCGCCTCCTTTGCCGCGGCGGCCCTGGCCTTCTCCGCGGCGATTCGGGCGCGGATCGAGTTCTTGGCGCGACGGCAGAACTGGGTGAGGGTGCGGTAGGCTGGGCACACGAACGAGCACGCGCCGCATTCAATGCAGGACATCACATGCGCGTATTCGGCGGACTTGATGTCATCCGCCTCCACCGCCTTTGAGATATCCGCGGGATTAAGCCCCATCGGACATGCGCGTACGCAACGTCCGCAGTTGATGCAGGCCTGTGACGTGTACTGAAACACCCGCTTCGAGGAGAGCAGAAGCAGTCCGGACGTCGTCTTAGTCGTCGCGATCTGATCAGATGCGACGGCAAAGCCCATCATCGTGCCGCCTGAAATCAGCTTCGCGACTCCGCATTCCTTCTCCCCGCCGCAGAAGGCGATGAGGTCCGCATACCTGGTGCCGAGCGGAGCCTCGACGTTCTTCGGTTCGTTCACCGCGTCACCAGAGACCGTCGTGACGCGCGAAAGCAGGATCTCGCCCTTCTCCACAGCATCGGCAATCGCCGCCACGGTGCCGACGTTCTCCACCACGCAGCCGACGTCGATCGGCAACGCCGGCGGCTCGGGCACGATGCGCCCAACGGTTGCGTAGATCTGATGCTTTTCGCTGCCCTGAGGATAAAGGACAGGAAGGACGACGATCTCGACATTGCCTTCAATATCGGCGAACGCCTTCTCCATTGCCGCAATCGCGTCCGGCTTGTTCGCTTCGATCGCGATACGGACTGCACAACCGCCGAGGACCTTGCGCATGATCTCGACGCCGACCCGTACACGGTCCGCGCGCTCAAGCATGAGGCGATGATCCGCACAAAGATACGGCTCGCACTCCGCGCCGTTGAGAATGAGGTACTCGCAGCGCTTGCCGGGCGGCGGATTGAGCTTGACGGACGTCGGGAAGCCCGCGCCGCCCATTCCGCAGATCCCCGCCTCGTCGATGCGCTTCAAAAGCTCCTCCTTCGTCGCTGACTTCCAATCCAGCGGCGACAAGGTGACTGGCTCAGCCACGGACGGCGCGGTCGTATCCAGGATTACCGCCGGCGTCTTCGTGCCCGCAGGACCAAGCCGCGGCTCAATCGCCTTCACGGTACCAGAAGCGGAAGCGTAGACGGGAACTGAAATGAAGCCATTCTTCTCTCCGAGGAGCTGTCCCCTGACCACCTGGTCGCCGACCTTCACAACACACTTCGCGGGGGCGCCGAGGTGCTGGGACATAGAGATTACGAGTTCAGAAGGACAAGGCATCTTTTCGATGGCCTTGTCCTTCACGAGCTCCTTGTTATAGTCAGGATGTACGCCACCCCTGAATCTGAACGGTGAGCTAACGGTTTTCATTATTTCGTCTTGATCGAAATCTTGACCTTGTAGTACCTGACACCGGACGGCAGATCGAATGTCGCCTCGCCGTTAGTGAATTCGTGTTCAGTGCCGGTATCCGCGGAAGGCGTTTCCGTTTCGACGAGCTTCATCGTCACGTCGGCGACTTCGGTATTCGGAACGACATTGGCAACCTTGAACGACACGTGCTCGGCGCTGGCGTTCTGAGCCGCGTCGAGCACCGGCTTGGAAGCGGCGCTGGTAGGATCGAGTCCGAGCGCGTAGCTGTCGTAGGAACCGATACCGTTCGCAGGAGTGCCGCTGATGACCTTGAGCTTGCCGTTCTCGATCTTGGCGTACTTGCCGTCCGCATCGGACCACTTCATGCTGAACTTCTTACCCGCAGTGGAACTGATCGTATACTCACCGGCGCTGACATCATTAAGCTTCACGTCCGTCGAACCCGCAAGCGTAATCACGCCGTCGTTGATCGCCGGAGGAATCGGATCGGTGCTGGTGTAGATCGCGGCGATCGCGGAGATCTTGCCGCTACCAACGAAACTGGTGCCATTCAGCCTGACGGCGGAACCAGCGAGATTAAACCACTCTGTCTCACCGTTCTTCATCACATACCAGACATCATTCTGCTTGACCGAGAAACGGACCTTTCCTGCGGCACCGGTATAGTCGAATTCCGCACGAGTCGCGTAAACGCCAGCCGCAGTGGAAACATTGTCATTCGCAATCGCCGTCCAGGTTCCGCCGGCAAGGCACTGCCAGCCCTTGGAGGTCAGCGCCAACGCGCTCTGAGCATTATCATACTGCGCCGTTTCGGCGAAGGCCTGAGTGTAATCAACGGTAATCTCGACCGTGCTCTTCGCGTTCGCCGCGGATTCGCTGTTCGGCGTAACCACCGCCGGCTGCTCTTCGTCGTCCGGGCTGAACTTACCGTCGGCGATCGCAACATTCTTACCCTGCGCCTTAACGAACGTACCAGCGCCGAAGCCAAACCAGTCCGCGGTCGCCGACAGGTTAACCGAATCATCACGTTTCACATCCGAAGAGGCGCCATCCTTGACAATCTCGATCCTGCAGTCGTAGGTACTGCCAGCAACAAGCCCCTTGCCAGTAAAATCGACGACATTGTCACCCACGGTGAACTTCTGCTTGATGACCTTGTCACCAACGGTAACCTTAAGCCAGTCACCGTAAGTCCCGTCGTCAACCTTGACGGTGAAGACGACATTGGAGTAATCGAAGGAATAAGTCTCGATGATCTCGCCGATGTTCGCGTACGCGCCGCGGACACCGGACGCGAGTTCTCCGGACGCCACCGAACCGGTGCCCTTGAGCATGACCTTCGAGAGCTGCGGCTTCGCATCCGCACCCTGCGCAAGCCAGGCCTCGCCACCGAAGGTAAGGTCGGTCCAGTTTTCGGCGCCGGCCTCCTTGACCGAATAACGGACCTTATTGCCGACGGTCTTGTCAAAACCGATCTTAACGTCATAGGCGGTCGAAAGATTGATCGCAGGCCCGGTCAACTGCACCCAAGCGGAACCGGAATACCCGAACCAATTGGTGTTGGCGCCATCGGCCTTGATCGCGAGCATCGCGGCAGGATTCTCGATTCCGGCGACGAAAGTATCCCACTCGGCGGCATCGATCGCGGTGAAGGTAACGCCGGACATATTCAGTTCCGCGACGGTATCCCCGGCGGCGGTAGGCGTGCCAGGCAATGTGACGGTTTCATCAGAAACCGCCACGGTCTCGTTGGTCGCGATGCGCGGAGTCATATCGACATCGTACGGGAACGTCGCCTTGTCGGCAAAGACAGAGGTGGCTATCGCGACGAATGCGAAGGCGATCAGTCTTTTCATGGTTACTCTCCTGTTTCGAAATGTGGATCCTCGATCATGCACCCGGCCGGACATTTCGCAACGACCGTGCCGTCCTTGGTGGGATTATCGTAATTGGACTTCGCGAGGAAGCCATTGAAAACGAAATGCCCTGCTTCCTTGCCGCCGGAGTTCTTCTCGCAGAGATGACAGCCCATGCAGCCGGTCTTGCAGACCTTACGGACTTCCGGACCCTTGTCGGGGTTCGCGCAGAGCACATGGATCGTCGCCGAAGCCGGCACAAGCTCAATGATCTTCTTGGGACACGCCGTGACACACTTGCCGCAACCAATGCAAAGGCGCTTGTCGACCTTGGCGAGACCGTCGATAATCGAAATCGCATGCTGCGGACATACGTTAGCGCAGGCACCGTAACCGAGACAACCATACTGACACCCCTTGTCGCCACCCGCCGTCATCGCCGCCACGTTGCAATCGCAGATGCCGTTATAATCGCCAATTCGCACAGCCGTTGAACGCGTGCCGCAGCAACGCACCAGCGCAACACGCTTTTCTGTCGCCGTTGCCGCAACCCCGAGAATCGCGGCAATCTTCGCCGAGGCCGACGAATCACAGGCGCTGCAGGCGCCAAGCGGAGCGGTTCCCGCAACCAGCGCATGCGCATAACCATCGCAACCAGCAAAACCGCAACCACCGCAATTAGCGCCGGGGAGCTCCGCCGTTACCATGCCGATGCGCGGATCTTCCTGTACGGCGAGAAACCTATCGGCCATCGCGAGCGCAATTGCCGCGACCAGTCCGATTCCCGCTATACAGATAATTGCGATGATCATTAACGTTAACTATTAATATGGGAGTTTCACCAGCCCGGAAAAGCCCATGAACGCGAGCGAAAGCAACCCGCCGGTGACGAGCGCAATCGAGATCCCTCGGAAGCAACGCGGGGGATCGGCGTGGGCGAGTTTCTCGCGGATACCCGAGAAAAGCACAAGCGCAAAGCCAAACCCGATGGAGGCCGAGAACGAGAAGAACACCGACTCGACGAAGCCCGTGCCCTGCTTGCAGTTGATCTCCGCGGCACCCAGTACCGCACAATTGGTGGTGATCAACGGCAGGAAGATGCCGAGCGCGGCATGCAGCGGAGGCAGGAAACGCTTCATCGCGATGTCGATGAACTGCACGAGCGAGGCGATGACGAGAATGAAGGCCAGCGTGTGAACATACCCCAGCCCGTTAGGCGCCAGGAGCCAGTGGTCAAGACACCACGTCGCCGCCGCCGCAATCGTCATCACGAAGACGACAGCGCCGGACATGCCGAGGGCGGTATCCATCTTCTTGGACACGCCCAGGAACGGACAGCATCCGAGAAAACGGTTGAGAACAAAATTATTCACCAACACCGCACCCAGAAGGATGACGAGATAGTAACTCATTTCGGGTTCATTATAACACTATTGGGTGACAAAATCAAGTGCATTAAAATCAAATTTTCCCACGAAAACCTTCTTTACCGGCCCTGTCATAGTGACATCATGGAAGCGTTCTCCGTCAAAGACTCCGTCGACAATCAATTCGTAGCCTTTAGCAGTCTTGACATGGACGGGAAAGCAGAGTCCGTAATCCTTCACCCCGATCACCGCGGCACTTACGCTACCGGTGCCACACGCACCAGTCTCCGCCTCCACCCCGCGCTCATAAGTGCGAATGGAAACTCGATTCGGCTGCCGATAGACAACAAAGTCGACATTCGTGCCATTAGGAGCGAACTCTTGAGACATTCGGATACGACGCCCATCCCCCTCAACATCGGTCTTCATCAAATTCTCGACCACCACAATCTTGTGCGGCACGCCCGCAACCACGAAATCATCGCCGAAATCCTTTGGCGAAGGCATTGAAATCTTCACTGTCGTATCGTCGATGATTTCCGCGGCAATTTCACCGGCCGCGGTCTCAAAAACCATCCGATCGCTCTTCACCGCGCCAATGGAACGGGCGAATGCAGCAACACAGCGTGCCCCGTTGCCACAGAGCTCCGCCTCCGATCCGTCGGGATTGAAGAACCGCATCCTGAAGTCATGGGTGGCGGAATTCTGAACGAGAATCACCCCCTCGCAGCCGATTCCGCTGGGGCGGCATGCCATCGCCGCCACACGCTGATAATCCTCGACAGGAAACGCACCGTCGCGGTCATCAATCATCACGAAGTCATTACCAGCCCCGTGCATCTTCACAAACTTAACTTCCATAACCCTCCCCTCTGCTCTCTGCACTCCGCACTCTGCACTCTGCACTCTGCACTCTGCACTTCCTCCCTCACTCCCACCAGCCCTTAGGTTTCGGAAGCCGCTCATCTCCAGTAAGACGGACAAGATCAGAAAGGATGCGCAGGCTTTCGTCAAGAACGATATCGTCATCCGGCTTTTCGTTACGTTTGCGACGTGAAGCGACGACCTTCTCCTCTTTCGCCTCGTCATCATCGGATTCATCTAGTTCGCGCAAATTTCGATCAGTCCTCATCATCGCTTTCCGTGCCTCGCGTTCAAGCGGGACCTCAGTCCGATCCGAAATCGCCTTCATCCCCGCGACATTCTCGATGTGTTTGATATACCGGGCGTCATTAGCCAATCTGGCGGCAGAAAGCTCACGCAACTTAGGGACGAAGCCTGCGACGTTCCAGCACTGAAAATAGTCCGCAGGGAGAATTCTGGTAAACGGCAAGGCATTCGGAAGCTTATCCTCGCCGATATCCAGCGAATCGAGCAACGATGGCAGATGAATGTCCGACTGCACCCCCTTGACCTGGGTCGAATCGCCGTTCACGCGATAAAAACGTGCGGTGGTGATCTTACAAGACCCGTATTTCTCCGGCCCCATCCCCATCACCGTCTGAACCGTACCCTTGCCGTGCGTGGTCCGGTCGCCAATCACCAGCGCACGACCGACATCCCGAAGATGCCCTGCTACAATTTCAGACGCGGACGCCGAGGCACGGTCAGTCAGCACCACCAACGGCTTGCGAAAAATCGCGGTATTGTTGCGAGGTATCGGCAAGGCTCCGACAGAGCGCACGTCACGGATCTGCACCACCGGTCCCTCATCCACAAACAACGCCGAAAGAAATACCGCCTCTCGCAAAGAGCCTCCGCCGTTACCGCGGAAATCGAGGATCATCCCGTCCACCCCTTCGGAATTGAGTTCGGCAATCAGCTTGGCGACATCATAAGCACAACTACGGAAACCCGGATCACTCACCCGCTTGTCCATCGTACCATAGAAGCCGGGCAAGAACACATACCCTAGCCGATTCGTGAAGCCCCCGCAGACCACGGTCTCGACGCGTCCAGTTGCCGCCTGGTCGTCAAGCTTTATCTCATCCCTGACCAGCTCGTACCGCTTGCGCTCCATTCCTGACGGGTCCGAGCGCGGAATGATCTCCAAGGTAACGCGTGTGCCCTTGGGACCACGGATCTTGCGGATGGACTTCTTCATCGGCTGCCACATCACGTCCTCCATCTCGCCGTCGCCCTGTTGGACACCAGTGATCTTGTCGCCGACCTTGATACGTCCGTCCCGTTCGACCGGACCTCCCGGAGAAAGCTCGACAATCTTAAGCGCACCCTCATCCATCTGCAGTACCGCGCCGACACCGCTCAGGGTGAGATTCATCTCCATATCGAAATCCTCCTTCGATGTCGGAGACATATAATCACTGTGCGGATCATAAGCTCGCGCAAGCGCGGAAAGATAATGCTGCAGCACCGCCTCCTCGTCTGGCTCCGAAAGCACCGTCGCATATTGCCGGTATTTTTTGACGAGACCGACGGTCACATTGGTAACCACGTCAAAGGTAATAGCGAATGGCCCCCCGTTCGTCGACGGTTTATCTTCAGCGTCCAGCTCCTTATTGAGAAGCGCCACCAGCACCTCGTTCTTGATGCGGCGCCGCCAGTAATCATCAGCTTCAGCCGCGGTCTCTGGCCATTCCGCATCCTTACGCTTAATCCGGTAAGTCTCATTCGAACTAAAATCCCAATCGGTATTCGCAAGCAGATTGGTCGCGTACAACATCCGCTCGCGAAGCCGTTCCACGAAAAGGTTATAGACATCGTATCCGAAGCTGACATCACCATTCAGGATCTCGTTATCCAGCTGCTTCTCCCGCGCGGCAAGCCGGTCGAGATCGCCCTTAAGAAAAACGGAATGATCGTAATCATAGAACGTAACCAGATTCGTCCACGTACGCTGAGAAATAGAATCGTCGAGCCGCTGCTGCAGAACATGATATTTCGGCAACGTGTATCCAAGGCGCTGGGCAATGTTCCCATAATACGAGAGCGGCTCAACCTTGGCAGCGTCCGCCGCCAGAACCAGTATGAAGCAAAAGTAAAAGACGAAAATGCAATGTAGGAATTTCATATCTAACCGCTAACAACTAACTTTCGATGATACTCACGAGACGACTGATTTCCGACTCTGACATAACGTGATACCCGGATGTGATCGACTTGACGATACTTGAGGAATTCATGATCACCGCTCCACCGACCTCAATAGCGCTGAAGCGAAAATTGTCAGATGCGAAGACAAGAATCGGGACCACCTTCCCTGTCCATCCAAGCCCAGCTAGACGGACACGAACCAACTCGCATTCCTTAAGAGCCTGCGGCACGGGATCGCGGGACGGCAATCGCCCGTTTACCAATACACTGCCGTCGTCAACGGTAACATCGCCAGCCCAGTACTTCGTCTCGACGGAATACACGCCGGTTGGACCCACCACGACATGATCGACATAGCCGTTACCGGCCGAAAAATCGTTGAACACGTGATATCCCGCCGGAAGCCCCGCCAACACTCCCGCGACCTTCTCCTCTCCACGCGCACCCTTAAAGAATCGCTCGACCCTACGCAATCCGCGCAATCCGCACCAGTAACAGGACACCGCGGCTATCGCAAATAGGACCGCACCGAATCCAGATGGGCCCCATATCCACGTTGCAAGGGCGAACCCGACGAAGAAGATGCCGACGAACAACGGCCACATCCCGAGCGCCATTCCCTTGACGCGCGCCCATTCCCCCGGAACTCCGTGTATCTGTGCCATAGAGAGATTAGAAATTAGAGATTAGAGATTAGATGTTGAAACTCCACTGTCGACCTACAACCTACAACCTATCGTCTTGACGATTGAATCGACATCAAGCCCGTAGCGAGATTCGAGCTCAGACTGCGTTCCATGCGGAATAAACTCGTCCGGCCAACCGAACTTCAGGTCCGCGCCAATCGCATCACCAAGCCCGCCGATCACCGATCCGTTTTCAAGCGAGACGATCCGCATCCCTGCATCACGTTGTGACTTAAGCAACACCGAATCGATCGGCTTTATATATCGCGCATGAACCGCAACCGCATCGCCGAGCTTCTCCGCAACCGCACAGGCCTTGCCGTACCAGCCGCCCGTAGCCCAGATAGCCGTCTTTGGCGTCGAGATCGAAGACTGAGGTTGAGGAAGAACGGACACCTTGCCGCGGGGGTAGCGGATGACGGTAGGCCCGTTACGGTCGAGCGCCTCCTTGAAAAGCGCCCTGAAGTCGTCAGCATCCTTCGGCTCACAGATTACGAGCCCTGGAAGACAGCGCAGCATCGCAATGTCGAACACACCTTGATGGGTACATCCGTCCGCACCAACTGCTCCCGCGCGGTCCACACAGAAAATCACCGGCAGTTTCGCGAGACAAACGTCGTGCATCACCTGGTCGACAGCCCGCTGCAGAAAAGTCGAATACACCGCAACCACGGGACGCATCCCACCAGCAGCGAGCCCACCGGCCATCGCGACCATATGCTCCTCGGCAATGCCGACGTCGAAAAACCGTCTCGGGAAGATGTCCGCGAACCGCGCAAGCCCCGTTCCGTCCTTCATCGCCGCCGTCAGCGCACAGACCCGGTCGTCCTTCACCGCTGCTTCACAGATCGCCTCGCCAAACACCTCGCTCCAGGAAAGGTCCGAGGTCCGAGGTCGAGAATAGGCTTCACCATTCCGCACCTGTTCACCATTCACGTCTCCCTGATCACTTTCGTCGAAGGAGAAAGGTCCGACGCCGTGCCACTTCGTCGGATTCTGCTCGGCAGGCCCATAGCCCTTGCCCTTCTTCGTGACGACATGGACGAGGACCGACCGCTTATCGTGCCTCGCGACGGCGAAGGCGGCCTCCAGCGCCCGAAGATCGTGTCCGTCGACCGGACCAATATAACGGAGACCAAACTGCTCGAAGAAGGCGTTTCCAAGGAAGAGCGACTTGACGCGGCTCTCAACCTTGTGGTAAATGCCGCGGAGGAACGTCAACTTCATCGCGTGCCCCGCCTTCTCGGCCGCGGCCTTGACACGGTTGTAACGCACGCCCGTAATGAGCCGACCGAGGAACTTGGAGAAGCTACCAGATGGCTTAGAGATCGACATGTCGTTGTCATTAAGGATGACAATCAGCTTCTTCGTCGAAGCCGCGCAGTTGTTGAGCGCTTCGAAGCTCATGCCATTCGCCAGCGCCGAATCACCAACGACCGCGACGACATGCTCGTCTGTCCCCTTGCGGTCCCGCGCCGCGGCGAAACCGATCGCCGTCGAAAGCGCCGCGCCGGCATGTCCCGCGAAAGCCGCGTCGGCCTTCGATTCGAAGGGATTGGGAAAACCAGAAATGCCGTCGAGCTTACGGAGCGTCGCAAAGGCGTCATCGCGTCCGGTAATGATCTTCCACGCATACGCCTGATGTCCGACATCCCAGACGATGCGATCCTTTTCTGGTTCAAACACGTTGGCAAGAGCCATGGAGATCTCCACCGCCCCGAGAGATGATGCAAGATGACCACCGTTTCTGGAAACGGTTTCCAGTATCTTCGTCCTTATCTCTTCTGCATTCATCATCTACAAACTACCAACTATTTCCGCTTCAAAATCAGCAACGGTGTCGCATTCTGTCCGAAATCGTCCTCGCGAACCACGAAATCGTAGCGCCTGCGCAGAATGTCCCAGTATTCCATCTGCTGATCCACAGGACGTTCGTCGCAGCGCGGCGGATTGATCGCGAACGTATAACCCGACAAGGCCGCGATCTCGCATTCGCAATCGGAGAGCAATTCGCGCCACTGTTCGTCGGACATCATCGCGAACGGACCCATCTCCAGACCCTCCGGCACCTTCCGCCCCGTCTCGACCGCTAGATACAGATCTTGAGTGAGAATCGTCTTCCCTCCCGGATCAAGCGCTTCAATCGTCTCAGCGACGTCCCGAAGCTGCGCAAGCTCGGTCTTCTGCTTTTTCAGCGACCAGAAACGATCCTGTCCGTTAATCGTCCATTCCTGCAACAACGGCGACCCGAACGCACACGCATAGGCGAGGCCGAAAACCAGTAGGAGATTCGTGGTTCGCGGTTCGTGATTCGTGGCTCGCGGTTCGGAGCCGACCAGCATCACCGCGGCGAAAATGGCGAGAAGCCCCATGATCGGCACTTGATAATCTTCATACGGAAACGGTGCGAGCATCTGCACTGAGAACACCGCAAGAAAACACAAGAGGAGAATAGCCGGAGTCATATTCAGAAGTCGTACAGCGGGATCTTCATCATTCCCATGTACGGCTGCGGCTTCCGATTTCACCTTCATCCCCAGCCCCAATCCCAGCACGATGAACACAGGGAGATACCAGCGGACGAGTCGCGAAAGCGAGCCGACTGTGAATACCGCGTTGAAACCGCCTCGGGCGGCATGGTATTTCTGCGCAGCGACGAGCCCAGCGAGCGCGCCCTGATCAAAAAGGTAAGGGCCGTAGACGATACCGAGACCGAGAAATCCTCCGGCGCAGAACCACGCGAGGCGCTTCCATTCGCGACGGAAAAGGAACCAGCAGCCGACGACGCAGAGGATCGCGCCGAGCGAAATGCGCGCACCAGCCGCGAACGCGAGGAAAAGACCCGCCGTGAACAGGGGCTGAAGCGGGATGAGCGCGAGCCGCCGGCACCCTTTGCCGGACACGCCGCGGACCAGCCAGCGGAAACCGCAGGCCACCAGCAGTGAGGCGAGCGCATAGGTCTTCGGAATCGCGATGTAGTAGAGATGATAGAGATTGCAGCCGAGCAGGAACACCGTGACGAGCGCCGCCTCGCGCCTGCGGTCTTCAGGCGCCAGATCCGCCGCGGTACGCGCGAAGACATAGACCGACACGAGGCCTAAGAACAGCGTGAAGAGTCTTGCGCCGAGCAACCCCCAGCCGTTCCAGACCCAGGTGAAGAACGAATATACCATCGGCAACAACGGACCCTGCGTATACTGAAAATCGCGATACGGCATCTTCCCGTCCGCGAACATGTTCGCCGCGTAGAGATACCAACCCTCGTCTTGATTGAGAGCTCCCATCCACACGGCCGCAGCCGCGAGACACGCCATTCCGAATATTGCCAATGTCCAATATCTCTTCATGTCACTCTCCGACCTGCAGACTGGGATTCACGTCGAGCGTAAACGCGTCATCGACGTGATTGCGACGATAATAGGCGAGGCCCGCAATCATCGCTCCGTTATCCCCGGTGTACTTCGGCTTCGCCATTAGGAGCGACACCCCTGCGTTCCGTGCGACGTCCGTCAGGACGGTGCGGATCCTAGAATTGAGCGACACGCCGCCACCGATGACTAGGGCCTTGTAGTTTCTGCGCTTAAGCGCGGTCGCCACGCGGTCCGCAACCGCATTGGCGATCGCCTCCTGGTAGCTCGCGACGACCCGGGCGACCTGGGGCGTGACCTGATAGCCTCCGAAATCGCGCTCGCCGGACTTGTCAGCGAGTTCCGGATGCTGCTGAACATACCTGAGCAGCGCGGTCTTGAGCCCCGAAAAAGAAACGCAGAGCTCTGCCGGCAGGCCCGCCAACGCCGTCACCCCGTCCCTCGGTCTTCCCTTCGGAAACGGGATCAACTTCCGATCTTCAACTTCAACTTCTGACTTCAACTCGCTACGATATGCGGCGGAGATGCGGTCGATCTTCAAGCCTCCAGGATATCCAAGCCCCAGCAGCTTCGCAGCCTTGTCGAAAGCTTCGCCAGCGGCATCGTCAAGCGTCTCGCCGATCACCTCATACTTTCCGTATTCAGACATGTCGACGAGAATCGTATTGCCACCGGAAATCGCGAGCCCCAGCGCAGGGCAGCAGTTCTGAGGATTAAGACTCCCGACATCCCAGGTCTCGTCCAACTCCCCAGCATCCCTCAGAAACGGAGTATGCAGATGAGCCTCAATATGGTTAATACCGATCAGCGGAACACCGAGGGACTTCGCAAGCCCCTTCGCAGCGTTGAGCCCGACGATCAACGCGGGAGAAAGGCCTGGACCGTAAGTCACCGCGACCGCGTCTATTTTCTGACCTTGCATCGCATCGCCCACCACTTGCGAAATCTTCTCGACATGGGCTCGGCTCGCGACCTCCGGAACAACGCCACCATACGGCTGGTGGAGCGGGATCTGAGTGTAAACCACGTTCGTCAGAACTTCGTGTCCGTCCTTCACCACCGCCGCCGCAGTCTCGTCGCAACTCGTCTCAATACCTAAGATGTTCATTTAACTATCAATTACCCGCTACCAACTTCCATCTACCAACTACTCTCACTTCCAGAATTCCCACCAATGGGGCTCGGGCGGCTTAATGCCACCAGACTCTTGATAAAGCTCACGGACACGCGCCGAAGCCGCGGTCTCAGGGTCCCGAACGAGCTCATGCTGGATGAATTCAATGCCCTGTGGAACGGACCACAGTTCGCTTCGCACAAAATTATCGGCGTCAAAGCGATGAAGAACTATCACCTCTCCAGATGGTAGGATCGAAATCGAAGGCTTAGTGATCTTCATCATCGAACCGAGGTCGATCGTACGCCAACGCCATTCGTTCGGAGAAATATCCTTTGTCCCGAGGAAAAGATGCTCGGTGCCTTGCCGCCTCCACGTCAGGAGCTCGAACTCACGCTTCATGCCTTCATGATTGGAAAAGAGCTGCACCGCCATTCCCACCTTCATCCCCGGGACGATGTCGAAAGCGCGGGGCTGTCCCTCGTAGCGGATTCCGTCATGAACCAGAACCGGCTTGGCGAGATAGCGACCAAGATAGCCGAGCCCGTAGTGATCGCCGAGAAACGTCTCGAGCTTCTGACCCTCATTCGGCTTCACCAAGAACTGCGCGACAAACGCCCCATTCGACACCTTCTCAAGCTGACTACGGTCATGAGCACGGTACACCTCGATAAAAAGACGGTCTTCAGACTCCTTGTATCCGACCGCAATCGTATCCGGCGAAACATTCACGACGTCAACCACGCCACGCACCCGCTCTCCCAGCACGAAATCAATCTGATCGAGCTTGAGATTGACGGAAATTTCACTCGTCGCCGCAAAAAGCGAATTAAGAATGATGAATGACGAATGAAGAATTATGGTGATGGAAAGTTTTCTCATTTGATTTACTCCGTATCCCTTAATTATTCACTCTTGCCTCTTACTTCAATCTCGAGACCGTCATACGCCGGCTCGATGTTCGTCCCCGAGAGCTTCGCCAACCACTCATCATGAGCGAGATCGTGACACATGTGGATGAGATACGCCTTGCGCGGCGCAATCGCCGCGATATACCCCTTCGCGCGCTCAAGTGAGAGATGCGTGGGATGCTGACGTTCCCGCAGACAGTTCAGCACCAGCGTGTCGACCCCGCGGATCTTCTCGACCGTCTCCTCCGGTATCACGTGGCAATCGCTGATATACGCGAGAGAAGAGGTTGCACTCTTCACTCTTACCTCTTCACTTATCTTATACCCGCAACAGGGGAAACCATGCTCCACCTTCAGCCGCTCGAACCAGAGATCGCCGAGCAAAAACTCATCCGCGGTATCAAAACCGATCTGAGGACGGAAGAGACCGTCCTTGCCGCCCTGCAGGCCGATATACGGGAAAATCTTATGCATCTGTTCGACAGTCTCCGACATCGCATAGCAGGCCATCGGCCTACCAATGATTCGGAAGGCACGTCCGTTCGCGCCGGGCTCGTCCGGATTGCACGGCACCTTCTCGCCATTGATCGTGTTGAAGCGGCGGACGTCATCAAAGCCTGCGACATGGTCCATATGCGCATGCGTCAGCACCACGGCGTCGACCTTGGAGATCCCGAGCTCACAGCACGCAAGCCGCATCTCTGGGGGCGTGTCAATCAACACCGCGGCAGAAGTGCCGCGGACATAGGCGCCGCATCTACGGCGCCGGTCGCGCGGATCTTTCGAGGTGCACACCTTGCAGTCGCAGCCAATCTGCGGCACTCCGACGCTCGTCCCCGTACCTAGAAAAGTGAACTTCACTTGAAGTACGCCTCGATCTCCTCCAGCGTCTTGCCCTTGGTCTCCGGAAGGAAGAACGCCGCGGTGATGAAGTAGATCACGGTGAAGCCGGCGAGGATGTAGAACACCGTCGCGAAACTCGTCGCCGCGACCCACTTCGGGAAGACAGACGCGATCGTCGCCGAGACGCCCTGGTTGATGATCATGCCAATGGACATGCCATTAGCGCGGATACGGGCCGGCATCAGCTCAGAAAGCGCCAGCCACGCGCACACACCCGGACCCACCGCGAACGCGGCGATGAAAAGGAAGAAACACGCCGTAGCGATAACACCAGTTGTCATCGAGGGCTCAAGTAACTGATGCTGGATCGCAAGAAAGACCGAACCAACGCCGCAGAGCCCAAGGATAATGCCAGAAGTTCCCAGCTTAAGGAGGAACTTGCGCCCCTTCTTGTCCACCAACGCACAGGCCACGATCGTCATCACCATGTTAACGACCTTGATGGTAAGGTCGGACCAATTGGCGAACTCACCCTTAAGCCCCGTCTCCTGGAAGATCTTCACCGTGTAGTTGAGCACCGAGTTGATACCCGTCGTCTGATTGCAGGCGAGGATCACGATCGCGAGACAGAACGGATAGATGTACTTCTTCTGCCAGATGGAATCTCCCTTGGAGGACTCGGCGAGCGCCTCCTTGGCCTTTCTCTCGGCCTCATCACCGACAATCATCGCGTCAAGGATCAGCTTCGCCTTCTCTATACCATTGTTAGCGGCGAGCGAATCAAGCGCATCCTCTTTGCGTCCGCGGTCGAAGAGCCAGCGCGGAGACTCCTTGAGTTTCATCGCGCCGAAGAACAGGATGATGCCAGGAACGCAGGAGCACCAGAAGATCGTCTGCCAGGCCGTGGTCTTCGAAGCGACCGAAACCGTCTCCGCATCTGCGGCGCCGACGATCTTCACAACCACAAGACCGATCACCGCCGCGAAGACGAGACCGATCGTCAAAAGCAACTGGAACAGGCCCGTACCCTTGCCACGGTCTTCCGGCGCAAGACACTCCGCAAGATACATCGGAACGATAACGCCGACAAGGCCAGCGGACGCGCCCTGTAACGTGCGGCCGAGGGTGATGAGGAAGAAATTGCCGCCCTCGAAGAAGCCGGAAGCGCAGATCACAGGAATCGACACCGCGAAGAAGAACGCAGACATGATAATGATCTTCTTCCGCCCCAGCCACTGCGAAAGCTGACCGGCGAAAAGCGAGGAAATCACCGAGCCCCAGAGGACCGCGCCAACGATGAATCCGAGCTGCCCTTGCGTGAAGGTTGAGGTCTTCTCAATATACGGATACGCCGCAGCGCAAACACCGACGTCGATACCATAGATCAGCCCGCCGAGGCCGGCCATTACCATCAGATACCTGGAATACCCCTTAATCGTCATTTCACCGTCCTCCTGTTAATGATTTCAAACCATTGACACCACCAGAAACCGGAGCGGAGATGCTCGCCCCCTGCACCTCGACCTGCTCCGACCCGATCCAGAACTTGATCTTGGTTCCCTGCACGATCTGCGGCGGATCGGACTTCTCGTCACGCACTTCGCAGAGCCCTTCCTTCGGAGCATAAAGCACCACCATACCGGAATCACGATAATAAGCCGCCTTGGATCCGTACGCACGCCTGGTTTCATTAGTGATCGCAACATTGCCGATGGCAACGATCCGCTTCAACTCGTTGGTGCCAGACGTATCCATGAACACATATGCAGTATCCGAATGCAACTGATACTCTTCGTCATCGACATAGACATGACCGGAAAACAATGCCACGCCGACCTTGGCGTCATAATAAGTCGTAGCAGAAGTGATCTTGGCAATACGATTGGTCTTCGCCGGAACAGCCGCCGCCGCGACGGAATTGGTGTCAGCGGACGGATCGGCGGCCACTATCGCCGCAGCCAAAAGAACGCTTGTCAGCACCATGGTTTGATATCCTTGAAGTATGGGTGGTTCAAATCCTTCTCACTAAACATGAAATCGCGCCCAGGCCACGGCCAGTTGTCATTATAAGTTTCCGCAAAATAACCGCGCGTATCACGGAAAACGCGCGGTTCCACGACCTCTACATCGGGGATATCTGTCGGCATGACATTCATGCCTAGTAGTATATCATTTTTCGGGCTTTTCGGGCTCAGATTTCGGCAGAAACTTCTCAACTGAATAATCTGGAACTTCGAATATCCAAGGCATATTATCAAGCTTCACGTAACGTCCGTTACCACCCTTAACTGGATTACCAACTGTTATCACGCGATTAGTGTCTCCGGCGATCTCAACCTTGGCGACAATACCGGTCGCAAAACCGAGATCCGACTCTGTGAGCGACTTGTCCGCGAGATTATTGAATGAAATTCGCGGATTGTCGACAATTTTCGTGTCGATCCAGCGCTTGGGATCACCGTCAAAGGCATCGAGAGTATCGGTTACCAACACCGTTTCGCCCTCAAAACCGAGATATCGTCCGTGTCCCCACTTCGGATGCTTTTCACCCATGATAACCGATGCCAGCTCTTTGCCTTCTTCATCCTTGAGCTGCAGCAGCGTGGTTGCTGTCAATTTCTTTCCGCGGGCGGTCTGGCCAACCTTGAGTTCGGTAAGCGCCATCAGGTGCTCCGCAAGCTTCGCATGATCTGCTGGATAATCCTGATAGCTTTCGACCACCCATCCCGCGTCCTTCGCCGCAAGCGCGAGCTTCCCACAATCGACCCGCGCAATCTTCGAGACATCAAGATTCGGCAGAATCATCTTACCATTCAACCTCGCTCCGGACGGCTTGGAGTTGCTGCCTAGCATATAAGCCGCGCCGGCGAGTCCGATCGCGATGACGATTAGAATAACTAGATTCTTACTTTTCATAGAAATTGGATTATTGGTTTTAGGTCAAAGTTGACAGTGGATGATTAGGTTGCAGACATTAGGTCGAAGTCGGCAGTGGATGAAATTTCTTTCCGTTATAGACTTGGACCTGACAATCTCGACCTCACTTTCTTCTTTTCAGCCCCCTGAATATTCCTAGCAGGATCACCAGTACGGGTACCAACCCGAGGTTGATCGTCTTCAAGGTAAGTCCGAGCGAATCGATACCGGCGGTTAATTCCTTACGGACGTTCTTGAGCTGACGGCGCGTATCGGCCTGTGCCTTGCGAAACTTCGCGATCTCGTTCTGCTGCTCACGCGACAGGACATAGCGTTCGCCGCCCTTCTTCTCGCGCTGTAGCGCATTAAGCCGCTGCTGCGTCTGCTGCAACTCCTCCCGAAGCGCAGCCTCCCGCGCCTGATACTTGCGCATCGCCTCGGCTTCGAGATCGTTCACAACGGTGAACGGACGGTCCGCTGCGCCGCGACTCCGGATTCCGATCAGCTCCTCGCGTCCCGCGAACTGCTCGATAACGTTCGCGAAAAGCGTGAGGTTGTCGCTGATGAGCTGAGGAATATTGCCGAAAGGCGTGCGCATCATCCGGACACTGAAATCATCTGCGAGGAAGTCTGAATCCGCGAATACCAGCACCGTGTTCTTCCCCTCCACGAGCGCCTTAGAAACATCGTTCGTACCATCCGGGCCTTTCGGAAACGCGGTCTTGAAGGTTCCGCCCACGCGAGCGGCCAGGACACGAGCCTTTCCGTCCGGCACCATGTCGCGCAAGCCGCCACCATACATCATCGACATCTTGTCGATCGCGCAGGAGTTAGAATCCGAAGTCTTCACCACTGGCGTAAACGAGAGATCCATCTCCTTCTTCTCGAACTCGAGCGAACCGGCAAACGGAACGAGCACATTGGAAAGTCCGCGCACGATCATGTCTCCCTGATCGAAGTTCTTAGCCGCGAGAGTCAAAAACGCAGGATTGTCCTCGGCACCTCCCTGTCCATTGTTGAGCTTGGTCGAAGCCGACAAATCGCAGACCAGCTTCGTAACATTGAACTTCAGCCCCCACGCGTCGAACAGCTTGCCGAGCGAAGAACTCGGATCGGCGCCTCCCGCCATTGGATTCTGCTGCTCGCGCTGAGCAATCATATCCTTGAGCGAAAACGCGTCCACGCATGCTACGAGCTTTCCGCCGCGCAGAACGAACTGGTCAATCGCGTAGAGCGTCTGGTCGGAAAGATCCTTTGCGTGCACCACGACGAGCGTCTTCACATTGTCGTCGATCTTCTCGGCATCGGTCGCGACCGGAACCACCTCATAGTCTTTCGCAAGTTCACTGAACGCCGCCCAGCCCTGCGCGGGACGCTGCCCCATCTGCATGGCATACGGATTAGCCGGCTCAGCAAGCACGCCCTTAAGCGAAGTCATCACGCCGACCACGGGACGGTCCGGCCACGCGACGCGCGTGACCAGGCGCGTAAGATCGTATTCAAGCGTCGTCTGCGTGCGGGGCGAAAGGACTCCGAGAGTCTCCTCGCGATCACCGCACACCGCGGTGACTCCGAAGTAGATCGGACTCCCCATCGGATTCACCGTCTGAGGTTCGATGCCGTAACGCTGCGCCCATTCCTCTGCGTCCGAATCCGGCTTGGGATCGTACATTTCAAGGGAGATCCGTCCGCCCGAAGCACGCTCGTATTCCTTCATCAGGTTCTCGACGGTCTGCGCGTAAGCCTTGAACGCCATCGGCATCTCCGCCGCGGAAGTGCTCACGAAATACTTGAAGGTCACATCTTCGTCCAACTGCGAAAGCACCTCCTTCGAACCATCCGAAAGCGTGTAGAGTTTCTCGGCGGTGAAATCGTGACGAAGCGGAAGATTCGCGAGCACGATATCACCGGCAACGGCGATTGCCGCAATCACAGCAAGTCCAACGAGCCCCTTCGAGGCCCCTCGGCGTCCGTCGGTGACGGTCTTCGCCGCGACAATCATGAAGACAATCACCCCAGCGTAATAGCCGAGATCAGCACAATCTACGACACCGCGACGTACAGATTCAAAATGCTTGAGAAGTGACAGCCCGGCAAGAGCGTCAGTAATCGCCGTCGGCACGCCCCAACCCGCGACCGCGCCGATTACCGGATCGAAACCGATGATCATGAGCAGGAGCAACATCGCGAGCGACACGACAAAGCCGACCACGCTCGAACGCGACAATGTCGAGGCGAAGATGCCGACCGCCGCCGCCGCGCCCGCCATCAGCAGCGAACCGAGATATCCCGTCAGTACCACGCCCCAATCGGGAGACCCGAGGTAACCAGCGGTGAGCGCGATCGGACAAGTAGCCGCGAGCGCAATGCCAAGGAACGCCCACGCGGCGAGAAACTTGCCTACGAGCGCTTCGGTAACTGTCAGCGGAAGCGTGAGCAGCATCTCGGCCGTGCCGTTACGCCGCTCGTCCGCCCAGAGGCCCATCGTCGCTGCTGGTACCAGCAGAAGGTAAACCCATGGATGCCAGAAGAAGAACGGCGCAAGATCCGCCTGACGACGTTCGTAGAACATCGTAACGCCGAAAGTTAGGAAACCGATAAGGACCAAGAATCCGGTCAGAAACACATACGCGACTGGCGAATCGAAATATGCCTTGAATTCGCGCTTGAAAACCGCTTTGATATTCTTCATTGAAACTATTCCCGTTTTAGTTCTTCTAGAGCTTGTAGCCTTTCTAGCCCTTCTAAAGCTTCTATCCTTTCTAGTTCCCCATCGTCAGGTTTCGGAAGACGACGGAAAGATCACCGCTCGGATCCTTCTTCCTGAGCTCCGCGGGTGTACCATCCGCCTTGATCTCGCCGCCGGCGATGATTAGCGCCCGCGTACAGACCGCATCGACCTCCTCGAGGATGTGGGTCGAGATGACAATCGCCTTTTCGGACGCCATCTCCTTGATCATCTCTCGGACCGTATACTTCTGATTGGGATCCAGTCCGTCCGTCGGCTCGTCCATGATCAGCACCTTTGGATCGTGAATGATCGCCTGCGCGAACGCAGTGCGCTGACGGTAGCCCTTCGAGAGCGTCTCAATCGTCTGCTTCGCGACCTTCTCGAGCTTCGCCTTCGCAATCACCTTCTCGACCGCGTCCTTCACGTTGAGTCCGCGGACTTCGGCGACGAACTTGAGATAATCCTCAACCGACATCGACCGATAGCTCGGAGCCGATTCTGGCAAATACCCGAGACAAGCCTTCGCGCCGACCGGATCGGATGCTATATCGTGTCCGCAAATCGCCGCAGTTCCGGACGTCGCGGGGAGGAACCCCGTGATCATCCGCATAGTCGTCGATTTACCAGCGCCGTTGGGTCCGAGGAACCCGAGCACCTCACCCTGCTTGACCTCGAAGGATATCCCCTTCACGGCCTCGAAGTCGCCGAAGCGCTTCTTCAGATTCGTAACTTTCAACATAGTGTATCTTAATTTGAGATCTTTCCCAGAATTATATCACACGGAATCACAAGGGCACAAGCAAACAGTAAACATGGAGATCATTCACTGATCACTGCTCCCTGCATCAGAACGCCTCCGCCGCTTCGCTCACGCGGTTCGCGCGCTTTTCCGCGGCAGTCTTGCGGGCCTCCTCGCGAATCGCCTGCATCTCCTCTGCCGCCTCAATCAACACATTTTCATCCCAACCGGCAAGAATCGTCTCATAACTGCGTGACGCACCCGCAAGACACGCCGTCACATAGCGGGAATCTCCAAGATCGAAGGCATAGCATGGACGCGAAAAGCTGCAGAGTCGTGCCCAGGTCTGATAGCGTTTCTCCAATGCCTCAACGAGATAATGACGCCGCCAGCGGGCGCCGGGTTCGATCACATCCTTCGCGCAGGCGTAGACCTTGGCGACTTTATGCGAAGTAGGCGTAACAAAAACGTAATAGTCGTCAAATCCGGCGAGCGGCTTCTTTGGCACGAACTTGGCGCGTAGCAGCGTCGGCTCCTCGGAATCGGACACCAAGTTGGTACCAGAGAACACCTTGCCGAACGTCAGCCCCATAAAGGAATCGTTGACCACGGCGGCCTTATCATCCGGTTTCGCCGTCTGCTGCTTGCCTCCGTCCGATTTCGCTTCGCCCCAAACGTCGCCAACGGGATAACTCTGAGCATATTCGCTCGTCGTCGTTGCGAGCATGTTGCCGTCGGTGTCGAGCGTGGTACGCGTCTCGCGACGATGCTCCGTGACCATATTACCGTTGGTCGTCACCGACGATTCTACATAGGTACGCGAGACACTGCCGTTGTCGTTAGTGACGATACCGACTTCGCTAGACTTGTTCTGCGTGCCAGCGCTTTCGTTCCGCGCGCAGGCAGTCTCCATCAATGCGACCACAACTGCAACCGCACCTATCATAATTGCTATGTCTTTTTTCTTCATGACGTTTCCTCCTTTTCAAGTTTACGCCATGAATTATACATATGGATTGTTAACGAAATGTTAACGATCGTCAGTTTTCCGGCCCCAGTAAACATTGATCAGATCCTGGGCTAGCTGGTCGAGACGATGCGCGGAAGATTTGATCATGTCGGCAAGCTTGTCACCCCCCATCATGTCTGCCGCGGCGATGATGCCAGTAAGCGGCGTCTTGAGATTATGGGTAAACTCGGTTACGAAATCGTAACGTTCCTTCTCGAGCCGCTTCATGTCGGCGAGCTTCGCGCGCTGCCGGTAAAAGGCGTAGAAGACGAAGAGCATCCCAGCGACACCGACGAGAAACGCGAGACCCGCAAGCGCGAGCGATCCGAGAAACGGCAGCAGGATCTTCTTCCCGTTGATGCCGAGGCGGATCCTGAATTCGCCACAATCCTGCGAAGCCGACAGATCCTCATCGACGCCGACTACTCCAAAGAAATTTCCGCCGTCATGGTGAAAGATTCCGAAACGGATATCTTTCGCCTTGCAGTCATCGGCGAATTCGCGGATCTTCTTGAAGTCCTGCGTCCGAAGCGGCTCCTCCAGCACCAGCGCCGCAAGTTCGGCCCTCGCATGCAGATCCTGCCACGCGTAATCCACGGTCCGCCGATACAGTCTCGTCCCTTCAAAAACAAAAAGCCCCATCATCGCGACCAGCGCGACGCTCACAATCACCAGCCCTCGATATCCCTTCAACCTTTTCAAACCCGACCTTCCTTCATTCATTCCTCATTCATAATTCCTCGTTCCTCACTGCACCCTGTACCCGATTCCCCTCACGGTCTCAATATGCTCCGCCCAAGATCCGAGCTTCTGTCGAAGCTTGGCGATCTGCACATCAACGGTCCGTTCATCGGCTGAGCGTTGCATAACTCTCCCACGATGCGCAACAAGACGCACTAACATCGAGAATTCACCCGCCGTCAGCTCGAGCGCCTTGCCATCAAGCTTCGCGACCTTCGAGGCCTCATCAATCATCAGTCCGTCAAAATCTACGCCTTCGATAACCGGCAAACCTCTTCGCAACACCGAGCGGATTCTCGCCAGGAGCACCTTGCGATCAAAGGGCTTGGTAACATAATCATCGGCACCAGCATCCAGTCCGCGGATGATGTCTTCAGGTTGCACGCGCGCGGTCAGCATGATGATCTTGACGCCCGCAAGCTCAGGATTAGCGCGAATCCTCGACGCCACACCAAGACCATCAATACCTGGCAGCATCACATCGAGAAGCACGAGATCGGGCTTCTCGAAACGAATCGCATCGAGTCCGTCATCGCCGCGCGCAAACGAACGGACACCCCGGTATCCGGCGCCCTCCAACGCCATTTCTAGGAGCGTCCTGATCGTCGCATCGTCTTCGACTATAAATATCTTCTCGTTCAAAGGGATGTCACAGAGTTACAAGGCTGCATGATTATATGGTTATTGTATCACAATCTTGGAGTCGGAGACGGAAGCTCGGATCAGCGAACCTGGCGGATACTTACCGGCAACGATCGCGCGAGCAATGGGAGTCTCGAGATCGCGCTGGATCGCGCGCTTCACGGGACGCGCTCCAAAGGCAGGATCGTATCCATCCTTCACAAGTACCTCCATCGCGCCTTCGTCGACTGCGAGCTTCAGCTCCTGATCGGCGAGACGCTTCTCAAAATCCCTGAGCTGCAGCTTCACGATCTCACGGATCTGATCCTGAGTGAGCGGTTCGAATTCAAGGATCTCGTCCACGCGATTAAGGAATTCGGGGCGGAACAGGTCCTTAAGCGAAGCCTTTGGCGCGTTAGAGGTCATGATAATGACCGTATTTTTGAACGAGACGGTACGACCATGGGAGTCGGTAAGGCGTCCGTCA
>CALYRV010000006.1 GCA_945483525.1 uncultured Verrucomicrobiota bacterium | reverse complement strand
TTCCGGCGCTCATGCGTGAAATGCAGAACGACGTCCTGGCGGGTACTCCCATTCACGTTGATTTCAGCGAAGTGTCGCTGACCCAGAAGGTCCGCGTCACGGTTCCGTTGTATCTCGTGGGCGAAGCGATCGGCGTGAAGATCGGCGGCGGCGTTCTGGAACAGACGCTCCGCACGATTGATGTCGACTGCCTGCCGACGGATATCGCGGAGAAGTTCGAGATCGATGTCTCGGCGCTCAACGTCGACCAGACGCTGTTCGTTCGTGACCTCAAGCTCGGTGATAAGCAGACGATCGTGACCCGCGGCGAGATTCCGGTGGCCGTTGTCAAGGCTCCGGATGATCTTCCCGCTACTGGTGCGGCTTCTGCGGCCGGTGAGGCCGAGAAGGCCCCGGAGGTCATCAAGAAGGGTAAGGAGGAGGAAGCTTCTGCGGCCGCTGACAAGAAGGAGGAGAAGAAGTAATGAAGAAGTACGATGCTCTCTACATCTTCGTCGGTGTCGCCAAGGAAGACGCCCTCGAAGCCTATCTCGAGAAGGCGCTGGCGGAAGTTTCCCGTCTCGGTGGCAATGTGCTCGAGCAGGTTAACCTCGGTAAGCGTGTGTTCTCGCGCCCGATGTCGAAGAAGGAATCCGGAGTGTACGTGAAGGTGCGCTTCGAGCTCGATCCTCTCAAGGTCGACGAGCTCGTCAACCGCTACCACCTCGTTGAAGAGGTCTTCCGTGTCCAGATTCTCGCTGTCGACGATCGCCGCGAGGCGAAGATCGCGGCTGAACGCCAGGCTCGCGCCGAGAAGCAGGCGAAGAAGGATGCGGCCGCTGCCGCCGCCATCGCCGCCAAGATCGAGGCCTAAGGAAAGCGAAGGTGCGACATGGCATCCTTTAACCGTGTAATCCTAATGGGCAACCTCACGCGTGATCCCGATGTGCGCGCGACCGGTGCGAGCGGCATGAAAGTTGCGCGCCTTGGTCTTGCGGTTTCGGAGCGACGTAAGGATCGCAATGGCAATGTCATTGACAATCCCGTCTTTATTGACGTGGATGCCTGGGACAAGCTTGCCGAACTCTGCGGGCAGTATCTCTCTAAGGGAAGTTCGATTCTCGTTGAGGGGCGTCTGCAGATGGATTCGTGGGAGAAGGACGGTCAGAAGCACCAGAAGCTGAAGGTTCGTGCTCAGACGATCAAGTTCCTGCCGAAGGGCGACCGGCTCGCCGGCGGTCCCCGCAATGTCGAGGAAACGCCTGCCGCCGCTCCGGTATCGGCCGTGAATCCGCTTGAGGCTGATCCTGACGACATTCCTTTCTGAGGTTTCGAATCAAACACTCACTAACTCATAATCCAAACACTTTTAAAAGTTATGGCTTTCAAGAAATCCAACAGCTCTGCCGGAGAAGAATTCGCGGCGCGTAAGCGTCCGCCGCTCGGCAAGAACGATCAGATCGACGTCAATGACATCGAGACTCTGAAGCATTACATCACCGATTACGGCAAGATTCTGCCCGCTCGTATCACCGGCATCACCGCCGCGCAGCAGCGTCAGATCCGCCAGGGTGTTAAGCGCGCCCGTAACATGGGCCTCATGGCTTAAGTCGAAAGGAATACGACAATGGCTATTGAAGTTATGCTCATGGATAACGTGAAGAAGCTCGGCAAGGCCGGCGAGATCGTCAAGGTCGCCCCTGGCTATGCCCGCAACTACCTCTTCACGAAAGGTCTCGCGGCCGTCGCTACTGAAGCGGCGAAGCGTCGTCTCAAGAAGCTCGAGGCCGAGCGTGCCGCTCGTGCTGCCGAGGAGAAGAAGGCGGCTCTTGAGGTTGCCAAAAAGCTCGATAAGCTCGCGCTCACCGTTTCCGCCGCTACGACGGACGGCAAGAAGCTCTACGGCTCCGTCAGCATCACCGATCTCCTTGCGGCGATCGAGGCACAGCGCGGCGTCAAGATCGAGCGCGGTCAGTTCTCGCTTGAGGATTCGCTCCGCGAAGTCGGCGAGTACGACGCCACGATCAACCTGGGTCACGGGGTTGAGGCGAAGTGCAAGATCACGATTCTCGACGAGCAGGCCGCTGCGGCTGAATAAACGTCGCGTAATCGCGAATTGAAAGGCGGGCGGTTCTTCACTGAACCGTCCGTTTTTTTGGTATAATAGCGGACAAAGGACTATTGAATCATGGCAAAGGGCAATAAAGTCGGCAACCGTATCAGGATGTATCGCGAACGTCTTGAGATGAGCGTTTATGATCTCGCGAAACAGACCGGCATTAAAGAAGCGGTCATCAATGACATCGAGAAGGGGAAGGTGCTTCCTGCTCTCGGTTACTTGACGAAGATTTCCCGTGCTCTCGGTCAGCGACTCGGCACGTTTATGGATGATCAGTTCAAGCCGGATCCGATCATTACGCGCGCTAAGGAGCTCATGGCGAACAAGGTCGCCGGAGAGGGCGCTAACGCCCTCGGCTACGCCTCTCATTCGCTCGCGATCGGCAAGACCGATCGTCACATGGATCCGTTCCGCATTGAGTTTGTCGCCGATGGAGTGGATGAGGTGTCGTCACATGAAGGCGAGGAGCTGATTATTTGTCTTGCTGGCGAAGTCGAGCTTACTTACGGGCGCGAAAAACATATTCTCAAGCCCGGAGATACCGCTTACTACAACTCTGTCGTGAAACACGGTCTTCGTGCGCTTAATGCCGAGCCAGCTTCTATCTACGGTATCGTCTACATGCCGATCTGACGTGGTTCGGGCTGTCTGCGGGTGATGATGAGGATTCATTTCGTAGGTATTGGCGGGGTTGGCATGGCCGGCCTCGCCGTTCTCTTGAAAGCAAGGGGACATCAGGTCGACGGTTGTGATCTGAAGGCCACGCCGCGTACGCGGTGGCTCGAGTCACTTGGGATTCCCGTGGCAATCGGGCATGATGCCGCGCATGTTGACGGGCACGATCTCGTGATTGTTACTCCTGCCGTCGCCAAGGACAATCCGGAATACGTCGTTGCGGAATCGCGGCGGAGATGCCGCGGTGAGGTGCTGGCGGAGATCGTTAACGAGTCCTCGGATTCGATCGCCGTTTGCGGTTCTCACGGTAAGACCACGACTTCTACCTTTATCGCGAAGCTGTTGATCGAGCTCGGAGAATCGGTCGAATGGGCGATCGGCGGCGAGACCGGAAACTTTCCGGTAGCTGGCATTCGTTCTTCGGCATCGGATTCCAATACCGGCGTTCTCGTTGTTGAGGCGGATGAATCGGACGGTACACTGGCGCTTTATCATGCGAAGACGCTCGTCGTCACCAACTGTGAATACGACCATCCCGACCACTTTAAGACTATTGCCGATTACTTTGCATGCTACGAGACCGCTCGTGCGAATGCCGATCGCGTTATCGAGGGGGGCGAACAGGGAGCGGTTGGCAGCGAGCAGTTGCGGATCTGCAGTTCCACAACCGATTGCCGTCTGCTGTTCTCTGATCCCTTGCTACACGATCCTAATGCGATGCTGGCAGTGCGGGTAGCGTTGTCCCGCGGGCATTCCGCCGCGGCGATCGCGGCGGTTCTGCCGCGGGTGACCGCCGAACTCCCCGACCGTCGCTTCCAGAGAATCGCCGAAGGCGTCTATGCGGATTATGGACATCACCCGACCGAAATCCGTTACGCCATCACTCGCGCCCGCGTTCTGCTTGGGCCGCCCCAGATTCTTGGCTCTTGCCCGTCCTCTCGGCCGATTGTCCGTGTTCTTTTTCAGCCGCACCGTTATTCGCGAACTGCGGCGTTCAAACGCGAGTTCGCCGAGGCGCTGATGCTCGCGGACGAGGTGGTGATCTGTCCGATCTATTCCGCGTTCGAGAAGCCGATCGAAGGCGGGGACAGCTGCGATCTGTATGCCGCCTTGCGGCAGGTTGAGGTTGAAGGTCGAGGTCGAGAAGGGAATACCAGGGTGTTTCTGGCGAAGAGCTGCGAGGATGCGTGGGAGCATGCGCGGAACTCGATGCGTCCGGGCGACGTTACGTTGGTTCAGGGCGCAGGGGACATCTTGGAGAGAATTAGGAAGTGTGAATTAGGAATTAGGAATGGCGGTGTTAAGGTTCGTAAGATTTGGATTGGGGCAGGGACCAATACTGTCAAGACCGACCTTAATCTATCCGTCGAGTATGTGAAGTCGAGTGGTTCTGTGTCTCAACTCGGCACAAAGCACCCTGCGCTAAGCACTCTTTTCCCGTGGATGTCCGGTATTCCCGGTACGCTCGGCGGGTGGGTGAAGATGAACGCCGGAGCGCACGGACACTCAATTTGCGAAGTGATCGAATCGGTGAAGGTGGACGGCAAATGGATACCGGCTTCCGAATGTGGCTTCTCCTATCGTCATTCCGATCTGACCGGCGAGATTCAGGATGTCCGTTTTAAAGGGGAACGGGGAGTGAAGAATGGGGAATACGAGAGCGTGGAGTACTATCTCGCGAAGCGGCGGAAGTTTCCAGCGCACACTCGGGGTAGCGTCTTCAGGAATCCGGAAGGAGATTTCGCGGGACGGTTGCTTGAAGACTGCGGTTGCAAGGGGCTCCGAGTCGGCGGTGCCAGTGTCTGGTCGGAGCACGCGAACGTGATCGTTGCTCCGCCAGATTCCGCGACAGCCTCCGATTTCCTTGCGCTTATGCAGATTATGCGTAATCGTGTCCTTCTTCGCAAAGGCGTCGAACTGTTTCCGGAGGTTTGCTTTTCTTAGGCTGGCTGACTGACCGCCGGTGCAGAATTTAACGCAGGTTTTGCCCGGCTTTCAAGTCCATTTGGCGCAGATTTTTGATATAATATTCATGAATGGCAGAGAAGCAGTTATTTGCTGACGATTATAAGGTGACTCTCGATGTTTTCGAGGGTCCGCTTGACTTGCTTCTGTATCTTATTCGTCGTGAAGAGCTCGATATTTATGATATCCCGATTGAGCACATCACGACCGAGTACATGAAGTTCATCAACGAGGCTCGCGAGCTTGATCTTGATATCGCAGGTGAATTCATCGTGATGGCGGCGACGTTGATGGTTATCAAGTCGCGGATGTTGCTACCGGTGAGCCGTCGTATGGCCGAGAACGAGGGTGACGAAGAGTGGGTGGATCCTCGTCTCGATCTCGTGCGGCAGCTCGTTGAATACAAGAAGTTTAAGGATGCAGCGCTACGCCTTGAGACGATGGAGGCGATGAAGGCCAACTGCTTTGACTACGGTGGCGGGCGTCCTAAGTTCGAGAAGACGGCGGCGGATGCTAAGACTGCGATTGCGAATCTAGACCTCTACGATCTGCTGTCCGCGTTTCAGGAGGTTCTAGCACGTGCCAATGAGATCCCTCATGAGGAACTTAAAGGTATCCGTTTCTCGGTTCCTGAGAAGATGGATTATGTTCTTGAACGCTCTCGGGCCGAAGGTCAGGTTTCGTTCGCCACTTTGTTCAAACCGGAAGCGCCCCGCGGCGAAATCATCGTTACATTCCTCGCGCTTCTTGAGTTGCTGCGTCAGCACCGCGTGATTGTCTATCAGAACGCGGCATTTCATGAGATTACCATCGTCGCCTCGAAGGAGATCGAGGAAGACAAGCCTTTGGAGAAACCGGACGATTATGAGTGATGAAGTGAAGATTCCGTTGCCGCAGTCCCTGCAAGAGATTATCGGTTCGCTGTTGTTCGCCAGTCAGGATCCCCTTACCGCTGCTGAGCTTCGTGCGGCCGTCAAGGCCGTTCAGGCGGAAGACGGAGAGAACAAGGAGATCATGGATGTTTATCAGAGCTGCACGAACCGTGAGATCGACGAGGCTCTGAAAGGTCTGGAGAAGGCGTTGAACGTAGCTCACTGCGGTTTTAAGCTCGTTTGCACCGGCGGCACTTTTCGGCTTCAGACCGCTCCTTCGTGCGGGCGTTATGTGCGGGCGATGTTGAAGATGGATCGTCCATCGCGCCTCGGGCGCGCTTCGCTCGAGACGCTTGCGATTATCGCATACCGCCAGCCGCTTACCAAGAGTGAGATCGAGGAGATTCGGGGGGTCGACGTCACAGCGAATATCAAGACGCTGATGGATCTTCAGCTGATCCGCATTGTCGGCAAGTCTGAGCTTCCGGGGCATCCTTTTCTTTACGGCACGACGCCGATCTTTCTTGATCATTTCGGCCTTGCGAATCTGCAACAGCTCAATGAGCTTGATCCTACGCTTCAGCGCTCCAATCCGCGCCTTAAGGCCGAGTCCTACAAGAAGAAAGAATCTAAGACCGAGCTTGAAGCGGCTGCTGAGGCGGCGAATGCGGAGGCTGTGAAGGATGAGGATGTGGCTGGCGTTGGTGAGGCGAACGCTGACGAAGGTGGGGAGCAGGCTTCTGAAGCGCCGATCGACGACGAGGCGGAACTTCTGCTCAACGATGCCGATGCCGAAACTGAAGGGGCTGAAAAGTCGGAGGATGACGACGATTTCTTCATTGACGACACGCCGGATGAATTTGATGATGAGGATGACGATGAAGATGACGAAGATGATGAAGAAGACGGAGATGGTGAGGATGAAGCGTAATTCCGCACTTGGGGTTTTCTCGCTTTCGCTTATTGTTTTCGTTGGCTGCGATTACATCGGCAGTCGCGCGCTTGATCGCGAACGCTCTGATTCAATTTATCGCGCTGCGATGGATGATTATGCGGCAGGGCGTGTCGATAAGGCTGTGGCTGGGCTCGAACGGGTGGTTTGCGCCACTCCAGGTAATGCGTCGGCGAGATTCCAGTTGGCATGTTTGTTGCAGGATGTGAAAAAGGATTATCTTGGTGCTTTGTGCAATTACCGGGAGTTTATGGCGCATGACAAGACTGGTGAGAAGTCTGGACTTGCCAAAGACCGAATCGTCCAGTGTGAACGGCTATTGGGTCCAGAATTGACCAAGAAGTATTCTGCAGGTGATGACGCTGCGGCATCTCGCAATGCGGAGCTTGCCGAACGGGTCGTAGAGCTGGAGAAGGCGAACAAGGATCTTGAGAAGCGTCTTGAACGTGCGCTGGCCAAGGCCGAGGCGGGTGCCAAGGATCTTGAGCGGATGCGGCGGATGCTGACCGGTGAGGTGTCGGAAGACTCGTCGCGCCCTGTGATCATGACTGAGACCGCGTTACTTGATGATGAGGATGAAAGCCCATCGGATAGGATTCGGGTTTCGGAGGATGTGAAGAATCTTCTTCTGGATGGCGACGAGGAGAAGTCCGATGCTCCGTTTGAGGTGTCGTCGAAGCCGACGAAGTCGATCTTTTCGAAGAAGGATGCTCGACCGGAGCCGCCTCATGAGCCGCGACCTGCAGAATATGTGGTTCAGGACGGAGACACCCTTTACAAGCTTGCGGTGCGATTTTACGGCCTTCGTTCCGCGTGGCAGAAGATCCGCGATGCCAACAAGACGACGATCTCTACCGACGGACGTATCAGAACCGGACAGAAGATTGTTTTGCCGTGAACGAACGAATCTTTCCGACGCTGGTGACCGCCGAGCATTCCTATACGCGCTCGGATGAACCTTGGCAGCTGGATGAATACACTGCAGCGCATGGCGAGACTTCGTCCGGCAAGGAGTACGGATGGAAGCTCTTTCACTATATCTCTGGCGGCGGGATGCGAACCTTCGGGCGGACGATTCGGCAGGAGATTCGCAGTCATCGTCAGACTCGGTTTCTCGTTGTCGTCACGATTGGATTCGTGATCTGGTTGTGTCTACTTGTGTTTTAAAGGAAAGGGTAATATGAAACAAGCATTATTATTGGCATTCGTCTCGTTGGCGTCCTTTTCGTGTCCGTTGTTCGGGCAGGCGAAGGATAACTTTCTCAAACAGCAGGCGTTCGAGGAGATGCAGCGCGTTTCCGGCCAGGTAGACTGCCTCGAGCAGAATCATAACGACTTGGTCAATCGCGTATCCAAGATTGAGCCGATGAAACAGGAGATCGCCGACCTTAAGAGCCTGGTCTCGTCACTGCAGGCGCAGGTGGCGGACCTCAAAGCGGCGCTCGCGAAGCAACGCGAAGAGATCGTTAACGATCTCGCTTCGAGGATCAAGCAAGAAGAGAATAGGCGTCCGGCGCCACCGCCCCCAGCTTCAGCCTATGACGGACCAACCAAGCTTTATACGGTGGCTGCTGGCGATAATTTGACCATTATTTCCGAAGCTTTCGGTACCAAGGTTCAGACGATCAAGGAGCTTAATAATCTTAAGAGCAATAATATCCGTATCGGACAGAAGCTCCGGGTGCCGGCGAAATGACGTCTGGTTTCCGGTCGTGAGCCGCGGATTGAATGTTGAAAATTGCGGAGGAAAGATCATATGAAGATTTTGGTAGTCGGTTCTGGCGGACGTGAACATGCGATTGCGTGGAGACTTGCGCACGATCCTGAAGAGCACGAGCTTTATGCCGCGCCCGGTAACGCCGGTATCGCCGAGGTCGCAGAATGTGTCGCGATCAAGGCGGACGATGTCGAGGGCATTGTCGCTTGGTCGAAGGCGGAAAAACCTGACCTCGTCGTGGTCGGTCCCGAAGCCCCGCTGGTGATCGGGCTCGTGGACGCGCTGGAGAAGGCGGGGATAAAGGCGTTCGGTCCCGTCGCCGCCGGCGCGCGCATGGAAGGTTCCAAGCGCTTCGCCAAGGAGATCATGGACGCGGCAGGCGTCCCGACGGGCAAGGCCGAAGTATTCACTGATGCCGTGAAGGCAAAGGCGGCACTTCCTGCGTACGGACTCCCCGTCGTCATCAAGGCGGACGGCCTCGCCGCTGGCAAGGGCGTGATCGTCGCCGAGACGAACGACCAGGCAGAGGCGGCGATTGACGATATGCTCGTCGGCAACAAGTTTGGTGCCGCCGGCGCCGAGGTGTTGATCGAGGAGTTCCTCCACGGTGAAGAGTGCTCAATTCTCGCGATGGTGGACGGCAATGACGCGGTGTTGCTGCCTAGTTCGCAGGACCATAAGCGGGTTTTCGACGGCGACAAGGGCCCGAACACCGGTGGCATGGGCGCGTATTCGCCTGCTCCCGTGATTACGAGCGACAAGCTTCCGATGATCAAGGATAAGATCATCATGCCCGTCGTTAACGAGCTCAAGAAGCGTGGTATCGTCTACCGCGGTATCCTCTATGCGGGGCTTATGGTCAATAACGAACACTCCAATCCGCATGGTCCAACCGCCATCAGCGGCAGCGATGTCAACGTCGTCGAGTTTAACGCTAGGTTCGGCGATCCTGAGACCGAAGCGGTGCTTCCGCGTCTCGGCGGCAGCTTTGCGACTGCGCTTCTACACGCCGCAAGTGGTTGTCTTAAGGAGGAGGATGTCGTGGTTCGTGATGAAACTGCCGCGACCGTCATTCTTGCTTCCGACGGCTATCCTGGCTCGTACGAGAAGGGCAAGGAAATCAGGGGAACAGGGAAAGGGGAATGGGGGGAAGGCGATTCCATCGTATTCCACTGCGGAACTAGATTCGACGGCGACAAGGTCGTGACGAGCGGCGGACGAGTGATGAGCGTCACCGGGCTTGGCACGAATCTCCGTGAGGCCGTCGATAACGCTTATGAGCGCATCTCCGGCATCTCCTTTGACGGGATGTTCTATCGTAAGGACATCGCGCATCGGGCGTTTGAGCGTGGATGAGATTAGAGTTTAGGTTAAACGTTGAGAAAGGAATTGAAAACATGAAGAAGATGATGCTTGGATTGCTGGCGGTTGGCGCGGCGATGGTTGCGAACGCGTCTGAATTGCCGATGTCGGACGAGTATGCGCGTGATAAGGCGGAGTCGATTCTGAAGAAGATGACGCTCGAGCAGAAGGTCACGCTCTGCGGCGGCTGCGCAACGATGTACATCAACGCGATTCCCGAAGTCGGGATTCCACGTGAGTGGGGCATGAGCGACTGCTCGCATACCATGAAGCCTGAACATGGACGTGCCGAGTGGCCTTATGTGCAAGGCATTGACGATCGTTCGACTTCGCTTCCTCCACTCTCGGCTCTTGCGCAGACGTGGAATAAGGATCTCGCGCTGCTTCACGGCAAGGTGATGGGCGAACAGAACCGCGCGCGTAACAAGGACATGATGCTCGGTCCGGGCGTCAATATCGCGAGAACGCCGCTTTGCGGACGCAATTGGGAGTATATGAGCGAGGATCCGTTCTTCAATGCGAAGATGGTCGTGCCTCTCATCAAGGCCGTCCAAAAGGAAGGCGTCGCAACGACGGTAAAGCACTATTGTCTCAACAACCAAGAACTCGCCCGCAACTCGGTCGATACCGTCTGTGACGAGCGCACCTTCAATGAGATCTACCTTCCCGCGTTCGAGGCGGCGATCTGCGAAGGCGGTTCGCTCGCGCTGATGACTTCATATAATCGCATCAACGGACAGTTCGCGAGCGAGAACGGCTACACCCAGCGCGGCATTGTGCGCGACCGCTGGCACTTTCCGGGTATGA
Source organism: uncultured Verrucomicrobiota bacterium (assembly GCA_945483525.1). Next base: position 24,297 of record CALYRV010000006.1, on the reverse strand, counting down.
TCGTGACAGACTGGGGTGGGGCGCATTCGACCGTCATGGCAGCGCTCAACGGCGGCAATGTGGAAATGGACCGCGGCGCGGGCATCATCCACTTCACCGACTTCTGGCACAAGGACAAGGTCCATCCTCTGCTCCAGGCGGTGAAGGATGGGAAGGTGCCTGAGGCGACTGTCGACGAGATGGCTCTCCATGTCCTATGGACGATGGCGAAGACCGGCTTCCTGGACGGTCTCCAGCCTCAGGGGCAGCGGCTTGTCCAGGAGCACTATGACGTCTGCGGCAAGATCGGTGACGAGGCGATCGTTCTCGCGAAGAACGATGCCGGTGTGCTGCCGCTCAAGAAGGACGAGATCAAGAAGGTCGTGTTCCTCGGTCGCGCCGCGGATATGGACCAGTGCCATCTCGGCTGCTCTTGCGAAGGTCACGCGCCTTATGAAGTCACCGCTTTCAAGGGTGTCAAGGCGGCGCTTGGTGACAAAGCCGAAGTGAAGCTCCTGCCGCTCGGTGCCGAATCGACGCTCGGCGACAAGCCTGCACAGATTGATAATCTTCTCCTCGATACCTTCACCAAGAAGTCAACGGACGCGTTTGTAGAGCGTGCGTGGGAGGTGCGTACGTGGTCTGATGACAATGCTTGGCAGGGTGACGGCGAGATCACCGATTACGTGACCTATCCGACTGGCATCAATCGCCGCGCGGTCCGCTTCCAGGCGCGCGTCACCGCTCCCGAGTCCGGCAACTACCTGCTCGGCTTCGCGAAGGACATCGGCTTCGGCGCGGCGACGGTGAAGGTTGACGGCAAGTTCATCTTCAATTGTCAGGGCAACGGCGATGCGGTACGGGTAGCGTTCGAGAAGGGCAGGATCTATACGATTACCATTGATATCGGCGACTGCAAGGAGAACTCGTTCTCCTTCGGCTGGGTGTTGCCGTCCGTCCTCGCGGCGCAGACTGGCTCCAAGGAAGATGATCTCAGGTCCGCGGACGCCGTCATTGTCTTCACCGGCACTTCGATGGGTGTAGGTCCGGCGCGTGAACAGGAGGCGGGTGACCGACCGAACATGAAGAATCCTGATGGACACGACGCTGAGATTGCCAAGTTGCTCAAGATGAATCTTAAGAACCTCGTCATCATCAATCGTTCCTGCTCTCCGTGCGAACTGCCGTGGATCGATGATGCTGAGACCGTGGTCCTGCAGCCGTATCTCGGACAGGAGGCCGGCAACATCCTCGCCCGCATGCTCTTCGGTGATGTCAATCCTTCTGGCAAGCTCTGCCTAACCTGGCCGCGCAAGTACGAGGATTGCGGGGTCGCTCAATGTGGGACCTACAACGATAAGTACGTCACCTATCAAGAGCGTTTCTACGTCGGCTACCGCTGGTATGACGCGAAGGGCATTAAGCCGCTCTTCCCGTTTGGTTACGGACTCTCCTATACGACTTTCGCCTATGATCAGGCGAAGGTCGAATGCGAAGGTGAACAGTGGAAGGTCTCCGTTCGCGTGACAAATACTGGTAAGGTCGCCGGCAAGGAGTCCGTTCAGTTCTATATGGCTCCGGTCGATCCGAAGATTGAGCGTGCCGTCAAGGAACTCAAGGGTTTCGCGAAGACGAAACTGCTTAAGCCGGGCGAATCGGAAGTGCTCTCCGCTACTCTCACGAAGCGTGATTTTGCTTACTGGGACATCCTTTGTCATCAGTGGCGTGTCGATCCCGGCAGGTACGAGATCCTCGTCGGTGCTTCGTCCGCTGACATCCGCGGCAAGGGCGCGGTTGAGATCAAGTGAATGTAATTCCGCTCGCTTCTTCGTCCAAGGGCAACGCGTATCTCGTCGAACACGAGGGTACCGTTATCCTCATCGACTGCGGGCTTTCCTATCGCGATCTCACCCGGCGCATCAAGGAAAAAGTTGGCGCCGAGTGCCAGACGCTCCGTGCCAACGTGTCCTGTGACATGATCCAGGCGGTGCTGATCACGCATTCGCACGGGGATCATGTTGACGGACTCTGCACTTTCCTGAAGAAACACGATGTTCCCGTCTATGCGAACATGATGACCGCCGAGACGATCATCGCCGGAAAGGGGATTCCAGAGGACGCGTTCGTCTGCTTTGAGAACGGACAGGAGTTCGAGATTGGTCCGTTGGTGGTCAACCCGTTTTCCATTCCTCATGATACGTCCGATCCAGTCGGGTACCTGATTAAGGGATCGGTGATCGGTGATCAGGAATCAGGTGTGGAAGCTCCGGTGTATTTTCATGGGACGGATATCGGGACGCCGCTCGATTCAATCGGTGTAAAGCTGCAAGAGGCGACGATCGCGACATTGGAATCAAATCACGATCCAGTGATGCTCCGCACTTCCGGGCGCGCGCCGTGCCTCGTCCAACGGATCGCAGGTCCTCGCGGACATCTCGCGAACTGGGAGGCGGCGGAGCTTGTGAAGAAGTTCGCTTCGCCGCGGCTCCGGAAGCTGATGCTCGCGCATCTCTCGCAGGATTGCAACACTCCGCGCTTCGCCGAAGAGACGATGCGCGAGGCATTGGCGCAGATGCGGAGAGAGGATATTGAGCTGGAGATACTGACGCCGTGAGAAGTGAGCAGTTGTGGTGGGCAAAGTTTTGATAGTTTGGGTCGGGGTGATTTTATTGGCGGGGTGTTCGCGCGGCAGGATCGAACGCGTCGAATGGCCAGTGATGGGCACGGTTGCCGCGTTGCAGACGCGGGACGCGACAGCGGAAGAGACCGCGGCCATTGTCCGAGTCGTGAAGGCGGAGTTTGAACATGTTGAGAAGCTCCTCAACGCGCATGATCCGAATTCTGAATTGAGCCGGCTAGCTACGCTGTCCGATAGCGAGGTGCTCGAGAGGTGTGATCCCTCGATGAAGCCGTGTTATGAACTGGCTTTCTCCTGGCGCGATGCGACGAAGGGTGCGTTCAATCCGTGTTGGCGCGGGACCGGTACTCTGGATTTGGGCGCGATTGCGAAGGGCTATGCCGTTGATCTTGCGTCCGTTCGCGTGCCGAAGGGGAAATGCGGGGTCCTACTGGATCTAGGCGGAAATCTGAAATCGGTTCGTGGCGATTGGAAAGTTGGCATCGCCGGGTGTGATGAGACGTTTGTCCTGAAAGAAGGAATGTCCTGTGCGACTAGCGCCGAATACTACCGCGGTAAGCATATCTACGATGGTCGGACAGGACTTGCGGTTTCCAACGATGTCGCTTCGGTTACGGTGGTCGCAACGGAAGCGATGTATGCCGATTTGTATTCGACAACCGCGTTCATCTTCGGTCCTGCAGAGGCGAAGCCGTTGGTGGACGGGTGGCGAACCTATTCTGTGGTTTGGATGTTAGCAGACGGACGGAAGGTTTCCCTGGTTCGCCTGAGTGACGGAACATTTGGTCTGAGGGAATAACATGCTAGATTTTCAGGGGGTATCGGTTCATTACGGACATCAGGACGTCCTGACGGACGTCACGTTCCGCGTCAACAAGGGCGATCGCATCGGCGTGGTGGGTCCGAATGGTTCGGGCAAGTCAACGCTCTTTAAGATCATTCTCGGCGAAATGTCAACGGACAAGGGCGAGCTTATCATCGAATCCGATCCGCGCATCGGCTTCACGCGTCAGAACCCAGAGCCGGACACGCCCGAGGAGACGCTACTTGAATATTCGCTACGCGGCATTCCCGGGCTTTCCGAGATGGAAGCGGAAATGACCGAGCTGGAACAGGATCTTACCGATCCGCAGAAGATGAAGCGCTACGGCGAACTGCAGACGCGATTCGAGCATCTTGGTGGTTATGATATCGAGACGCGGGTGAAAATTGCGCTCGGCGGTCTCGGCTTCACGGTCGACGAGTTCACTAAGCCGTTCAAGTCGTTCTCCGGCGGCTGGCGCATGCGTGCGGAACTCTCGCGCGTGCTCGCCTCGAAGCCGGATCTGCTGCTCCTCGACGAACCCTCGAACTATCTCGATCTTCCTGCCGTCGATTGGCTTCAGAAGTTCCTTAAGGCTTATGACGGAACGCTGATGCTGATTTCTCACGACCGGTATCTGCTACGTACGCTTACGAACATCATCGTCGAAGTCGATGCCGGCACGGCAACGCGGTATGAGGGCGATCTCGATTATTATCTGACCGAACGCGAGGTCCGTTACGAACACCTCAAGGCCGCGAAGGAAAATCAGGATCACCATCGCGAGCAGCTGCAGCGGTTCGTCGACCGTTTCCGCGCGCAGGCGACGAAGGCAGCGCAGGCGCAGAGCCGTCAGAAGCTGATCGACAAGATCGACGAGGAACGGATCGTGCTGCCGAAGCGCTACACGAATTCGGGACGTCTCCGTCTCGCCGAACCGCCGCCGAGCGGCATTGAGATGTTCCGCTGCGAGAATCTCGGGTTTAGTTATGCTCCTTCTCCGCGCTTTGTCTTCCGGGGGCTTGAATTCAATATCACGCGCGGAGATAAGGTCGCACTGATTGGCTACAACGGACTCGGCAAGACGACACTGATGCGCATTATCGCGGGGACGAGACCCGCGACTGAAGGCAAGGCGGTTCTAGGCCACAACGTAGTTCCTGGCTATCTTTCTCAGGAATTCGCCGAGACGATCCCTCCGGATCTTTCCGTCTATCGCAACGCGAAGAACGCGTGGGACGCACATGGTGGCGGCCCCGAGAAGATCTTTCGCAATCAGCTCGGCGCCTTCGGCTTTGATGAGAACGACGTCGAAAAGCCGGCGGGCGTATTGTCCGGCGGCGAGAAGATTCGTCTCGCGTTCCTACGCCTCTTCCTCACCGCGCCGAATTTCCTGCTTCTCGACGAACCGACGACGCATCTCGATCTTGACGGACGTCGCCTTCTGCAGGAGGCGCTCCAGCAGTACAAGGGCACGATCCTCCTGGTTTCCCACGACATTGATTTCGTCCGGGCGGTGGCGACTAGCATCCTCGAGATTACCCGTGACGGACTTAACAAGTACCCCGGCGGTTACGACTATTATTGCGAGAAAAAGGCAGAGCGGGACGAAGGTCGAGGTGCTAGGTCGAGGTTGACAGTGGAAGTTAAAAATTCCACTGTACACCTATCATCTACACCTACACCTAATCTCACGTCGAAGGAACTGCGCCAGCAGCGGGCGGCGGAAAGGGCGAAGATCGCACCTAGGGTGAGGGAGCTGAAGAAAAGGGTGGAGACGGCAGAGAAGAAGATCGACGAACTGCAGGCGGCTTTGGATGCGGCCTCCGAAGAGCTCTTCAATCCGAAACCGACGACCGACTTCGCGGCAAAGAACCGAGAGGTCCGGACGCTTCAGTTTGAAATCGATCGTTACACCGCGGATTGGGAAGAGGCGGCAACAGAACTGGAGTCGATCAAGATCGACTAGTTTTGATATACTAATCATAAGTTGAAATCGAATCATCCATTTTGGTATAATTCACATCGTGGTCAGGCGACGGTCGAGTATGTTCTCGCGCTGATTGGGATTGTGTTTATCATCGGGGTGATGGGCTATCTGGTCTCCGCCTCGATGAAAAGTGCGGAAAGGACGAAGAACATAGTGGAAAGCGATTATCCGTGAGTCGTGGCGCGGTCGGTGCCTGGTAAAGTTGAAATTTGAAACAATCGGAGGAAAAATAAAATGATGAAGAAACTCAGGAAGGGACAGACGATGGTTGAATATATTATTATTGTCTGCCTTATTGCGATTGCGCTGATCGGCGTGTTCAGCTATCTCAGCCGTGCTGTCGGTAAAAAGGCCGCGGGCGCGACCGAGGCGCTTTCTAGCGAGGAAGGCTCGAAGGCCAAGGCTGCGGCCGATGGCATTAGCGAGAATTCCATCAAGGAAATCGGCGAGAACTGATGTTGCGCCGAGGTCAGGCGATGATTGAGACCGTGATCGCGGTCTTGATCATCACTTCGATCTTCCTCTGTCTTTTCAAGCTTGCGCATATGCTCACGGGGAAGATCCTCCTCGAGCACGCGGCCATGCGGTCCGCGCGCGCGAGGGCTGTCGGCATGAACGACTTCATGTGCAAGAAGGCGGCGCGCATAGCTGTTATTCCGGTTGCCGGTAAGCGTCTCTGGCCGGTTGGTGAAGAGTTCGACTACGGAATGGAGCTCGGTCGTTTCGGTAATTATCTTACGTCAGAAGACTGGGCCGTCGCGCGAGGTATTCTAGATTACGAGCATTGGGATTCGGTGCGCGTCGAGCCAGGTGACGGAACCGATTCCAAGACGTCGCTTAAGACCGACTGGTTCGATCTTGATGGAGAGGCCGGAATTGAAAGGCATTATCCTTTTTATCTTAACGATCAGGGCTTATGAAGGCACGGAAGGGACAGGTTGCGCTTTATCTCGTGGCGGTGCTCGTCGCGATCGCGGTCCTGGTCTTCATGAATGTAGATGTCTTCCTTGCAATTCGCGCGAAGAATCATGCGACCAACGCCGGAGATGCTGCGGCACTGGCGGTTGCAGGGTTCCAAGGGCAGCTTTTGAACCGAGTTGGCGAGGAAAATATTGAACTTCTTAAGTGCGCACTTGCTAATGACTGGACGGAGTGTGCGGAGATCATGGAGCGTCAGCGTCGGCTGATTTTCCTTGAACCGTTGGAAGGCATTCGAATCGGTAGCATGGCGGCGAAGAACGCGCTTGCAGGATGCGAATCCGGAGGTGGTGATCATGCCGAGGTGTTCGAATCCTCCAAGATGCAAAAGATCCTCCAGCAGCACGTCTTCGATGTCCGCGGCGTTTTTGCCGCGGATCCTGAGCTCTTTCCGCAACCATGGCAGGGCGCGTGGGAAGAGTATGCGCAGCGGCTAGAGTTGGCGATCGGAGGCGAGGTGATCGCTGGTCCCGAGAACGCTGAGTTTGCGTCCGCCTATACGTGTTTTCCGTTGCTCGATCAGGAGTTTTACAATGCGATCGCGGGGCGGATGTGGTGCTGGTTCAAGTGGAACGGCGAGTGGCTTTTCGATCGCGATTCTCACAACATGCCGCGTCCTGTCTATACTCCAGACCGTAAGCGCGATAATTCCGAAGTCTATTCCTTGCATCTTGACGTCAAGGCGTTGCCGATGGTGCTGGACGAAGAGTGGACCAATATCATCATGCGGCTGACCGAGTGTACTGCGGCAGATATCGCGCAGTCCTGGATGCTGACTAACGGTACGGTCAAGCTGGCGTTTTACGATTATCGCTGGGGATCTTGGACGGAGTCTGGATTCAGCGTTGAGCATGGTTTTCCGATCGTCGGTGATGTCAAACCAGAGTACGATGTCTACGGATGCGCGGCGTTGTGTCGCGTGATCCGCGGCGATTACGCTTGGACCGCCGCGGCGAAACCATTCGGTTCGCTTGAGAATCTCGAGGGGGAGACGGATGTCGTCACTTGCCTCAAGCGTATCGTCACTCCTGCCTTCACCGATGTTCGTCTCGTGCCGGTCGATTCCGTCGGCGGCCGGGATTTGCACACTGCGGACTATGACTGGATGATTCATGTGCGTGACCATTTGCCAGGGTATTTCGTTAACGGACCTTCATTCTCGCATTGCTGGTACTGTCTGCAGTTGGAATTGTGGGAAAACGAGTCGTTTCGAGATAAGGGGCGTCGTTGGCTACAGTATCATTCCGACGACTGTGTGCGTCCGCGGCCGGGTCCCAATAATGACTACGGAGGAACCGCGCATGCTCATTAAAGGATATGCTCGCTCCGGACAGGCGATGGTCGAGCTGGCGATAGGCATGTTGACGCTGGTGATTGTCGTCTCTACGCTTTGTGGATTCGCAGTGTTCATGGCCAGAAGCCTTCGCGCTCAGAATACGACGCGGTCCGGCAGGTCCGAGGGTAACGGCGATGTCGAGGTCGGCCTCCAGTTCGGTACTGTCGTTGTCGAAACGATGAAGGTGAAGGAGCATTGTCAGATGCCGCAGATGACTGTTGTAAAGTGATCAGTGAGCAGTGAACGGGGAGTCGCGACCAGTGAACAGTTGTGGTGTTGAAAACCTGATGAAGAAGCGGAAACTGGATTCGCTCGTCGTGTGCGGCGAGGCGAACCTTCAGGCGCTCGTCGGCTTTTCGTGTGATAACGGAATTCTGGTCGTTGCCAAAAAAAACGACCGCCGCAGTTCTTCGTCCTGTAGTTATAATTTTTCATTATTCACGGATTTCCGTTACGCTCCCGAAGCGCGGCGGAAGTGCCGCGGACTCAAGGTCGTCGATATCAGGCGATTCGCTTTTTCCGGCAAACGTATCGGTTATGAAGGCTTCATACCGCATTCGCGTTACCTGCGGTTTGAGAAGTTTGCGCCGAAGGCGATGTTCATTGACATTGCGAATGATCTGCTGGAGATCAGGGCGGTGAAGACGGCGGAGGAAATTGAGAAGCTACGGGCGGCGGAGCGACTTGATTGCGATATTTACGAAGACGCGGTGAAGAGTTTCCGCCCTGGCATGACTGAGCAGCGGATGGCTGCAATCATCAAGATGATGATGGTCGAGCGTGGCGAAGGCGAGGCGTTCGAGACGATTGTTTGCGTCGGGAAGAATGCCGCGGAATGTCATCATGTGCCTGATGATACCGTGTGGAACGGACGTGAGCCGGTGCTGATTGACATGGGCGTGAAACTCGGCGGCTACTGTAGTGATTTGACGCGGAACGTCCTGCCGAAGCGGATGAGCTCCGCGTATCGTCGCGTGTACAACCTGGTGAAGGAGGCACATGATGCCGCCATTGCTGCGGCGCGTCCCGGAATCAGCGGGAAGGCGCTCGACAAGGTGGCGCGAGATGTGATCCGGAGGGGCGGATTCGGAAAGTGTTTCGGGCATTCGCTCGGGCACGGTGTCGGACTCGAAATCCACGAGGCGCCTAATGTGTCGACGAAGTCCGACTGGATCCTGAAACCAGGGATGCTAGTGACGATCGAGCCAGGAATCTATCTTGAGGGCAATCTTGGTGTTCGCATTGAAGACCTGATCCTCATTACCGAAGACGGATGCGAGGTGTTATCAAGATGAAGTTCTCGCTTTCCACGAACTGGTGCAACCGTCGTTTTGAGTTCGGAGAGGAGATTGCTGACAAGGCGATGGAGTTGGGGTTTGACGGACTCGAGCTCGGGTTCCACACGACGGTCCGGCAGGTTGCCGGATTCAAGGCACGCCTGGACAGGATTCCGGTTCGTAGCGTTCACGCGTTCTGCCCCGTTCCGATCTCCGCACCAAACGGCTATCCAGAGCTCTATCAGCTCGCGTCGTTCGATGAGGAGATGCGCAAGATGGCGCAGATCATGATCCGCCGCAACATCGCCTTCGCCGCCGAAATGGGGGCGACGGCTTTGGTTCTGCATGCCGGACGTGTTTGTAGAGAGTCTCTGTTCACTCGGTTGTTGCCGATTCGCTTCGCGAAGGGTCCGCTAGAAAAGAATCGTGTCAAGCGCGGCAGGATGATGATCGACATCCTGAAGCAGGAACTTGAAACGTTGGTGCCGGAACTTGAGAAGTATCATGTTAAGCTCGGGCTCGAGAATCTTCCCTATCCAGAAGGGTTCCCGAATCTTTTCGAAGTCGGTGAAGTAACTGGCGACTGGGTGCGCCCCTGGTTCGATACGGGGCACTGGTACGCGAGGATGAATGAGGAAGTCGGTGTTAGGAATGAGGAATTGCGGTGGGAAAGTCCGAATGATGAGTATGTGCCTGTCGGGATGCATCTTAATGATTCGAAGGGTGGTGACGATCATCTGGCACCCGGAGATGGCGACATTAATTTCGAGTTGTTTAAGCCGATGATGGAGAAATGTGAACATTTAGTACTTGAGCCCAATTCGTCCGTTGCCGACGAGCAGCTCCGTCAGGCTCTTGCCAGCCTGCGATAGCGGCGGATTTTTGATATAATATGCCGCTAAATGACCCTAGATCACATTCGTAACTTCTGCATTATCGCGCACGTGGACCATGGTAAGACCACGTTGAGTGATCGTATTCTCGAGCTTACCCATGCGATTTCTCAGCGCGAGCTTAAGGAACAGACCCTGGATGCCATGGATCTGGAGCGTGAACGCGGCATTACGATCAAGAGTCATCCCGTTTCGATGCATTATGAGGCTAAAGACGGTAAAACCTATCTTTTCAATCTTCTCGACACTCCCGGCCACGTTGACTTTGCCTACGAGGTGAGTCGTTCGATGGGTGCTTGTGAAGGTGCGATACTGGTGGTGGATGCCGCGCAGGGTGTGGAGGCGCAGACCGTTGCCAACACCTATTTCGCGCAGGATGCGAAGCTCGAGATCGTGCCGGTGCTCAATAAGGTTGATCTGCCGGGGGCGGACGTTAAGGAGGTCTCGCGCGAAATCGAGGATATCCTGGCGATTCCGATGGACGAGCCGCTGCTTGTCTCCGCCAAGACCGGCGTAGGGTGTCCCGACGTCCTCGAGGCGATCGTCAACCGCATCCCGCCGCCGGAGACGAAGGGCACCGACGCGCCGCTCCGTGCGCTCGTCTTCGATTCGGTCTTCGACGAGTTCCGCGGCGTGATCACCTATGTGCGCGTCATCGATGGCGCGCTTTCGGCCGGCACGAACGTGAAGTTCATGGGGTCCGGCGTTTCCACGACGGTTCACGAGGTCGGCATCTTCTCGCCGACGAAGAAGCCCGTCACTTTCCTTTCCGCCGGCGAGGTCGGCTATATTGTCGGCACGGTCAAGGATCCAAGCGAGATCAAGATCGGCGATACCGTGACGACCTCCAGGCTCGGTGCTACCGAGCCGCTACCCGGCTTCCAGGATATCAGACCGACGGTCTTCTGCGGCATTTATCCGATGTCGACGGACGAATTTCCAAAGGTCTCCGCCGGACTAGAGAAGCTGCATCTCAACGACGCCGCATTCACATTCCATCATGAGTCCTCGCTTGCGCTCGGCTTCGGGTTCCGTTGCGGCTTCCTCGGGCTCCTCCATATGGAGATCGTCCAGGAGCGTCTCCGCCGCGAGTTCGGTCTCGACATTATCTCGACCTCGCCAGGCGTCGTCTACAAGCTCAAGCTCAAGAACGGTGAGGAGAAGGATCTCGACAATCCGCTCCAGATGCCCGATCCGTCCGCCCTCGACACGATCTCGGAGCCGATCCTCAAGGCGCGTATCATCACGCCTTCCGAGTCGATCGGCGACGTGATGCGCATCGTCATGGACCGCCGTGGTCTGGTGGAGGGCACCGAGACGATCGACGCGAAGCGCGTGATGTTGCACTGCATGCTGCCGCTCAACGAGATCCTGATCGACTTCCACGACACGCTCAAATCGGTTTCGCACGGGTACGCCTCGATGGACTACGAACCGAACGGATACCAGGTGAGCGACATTGTGAAGATGGACATCCTGCTTAACGGCGAGACGGTCGACGCGTTCGCGACGATGGTTCACCGCGAGAAGGCGCGCGCGCGCGGACAGCAGATGTGCAAGGCGCTCTCCGAGACGATTCCTCCGCATCAGTTCAAGATTCCGGTGCAGGCGGCAATCGGCAAGGAGATTATTGCACGAGAGGACATAAAGCCGTTCCGCAAGGACGTCTTGGCGAAGCTCTACGGCGGTGACGTGACGCGTAAAATGAAGGTTCTCGAGAAGCAGAAGCGCGGTAAGGCGCGGATGAAGGAGTTCGGCCATGTGAATGTCCCTCAGAGCGCCTTCATCGCCGTGCTTAAAGGAACGATCAAAGAGAAGTGACGAACAACGAATCGCGAACCGCGAGATTTCAAAGGAGTAAACGAATGAAACAGTACAAGGTCGGTTTGGTCGGCGTCGGCGCCGTCGGAACGGAAATGATCAAGGTCCTCAAAGAGCGGAATTTTCCGCTTGCGGGTCCGGTGCAGGTGTTCGCTTCGCGTGAACGCGATGAGGAGATCCTCGGCGAAACGTATCACGTGCTCAAGGCCGACAAGGATTCCTTCAAAGGACTCGACATCGTCCTCTTTGCGGGCAAGACGGATGTTGCGATTGAACTCAAGGACGCGGTGGTCGCGGCCGGTGCGAAGATGATCGACAATTCCCGTGCGTTCCGCCAGGATCCCGAGGTGCCGTTGGTTGTCCCGCAGGTCAATCCCGAGGATCTCGACTGGAATAAGGGCGTGATCGCGAATCCTAACTGCACGACCGCGATCATGCTCGAGGCGGTCGCGCCGCTGCACAAGGCGTTCGGATTGAAGCGCCTCGTCGCCTCGACCTATCAGGCCGCCTCCGGCGCCGGCGCCCCCGGTCTCAACGAGCTCGAGGATCAGATTCACGCCTATGCGAAGGGCGAACCGCTGACCGTCAAGGCGTTCCAGCATCAGCTGATGTACAACCTGATCCCGCACATCGACAAGTTCGATCAGGAGAACTGGTATACGCTTGAGGAGCTCAAGATGCGCAACGAGGCGCGCAAGATGCTCCATCATCCCGAGCTTAAGCTCTCCTGCACCTGCGTGCGCGTGCCGATCGCCCGCGCCCACTCCGAGTCGCTCAATCTCGAGTTTGAGAAGGAGGTCACTCCAGAGATGGCCCGCGAGGTGCTCGCGAAGTGCGAGGGCGTCAAGGTCGTGGACGATCCGCTGAACGGCGGGTATCCGATGCCTCTCGACGCGACCGCGAAGTACGACGTGCTCGCGGGACGTATCCGTCAGGACATCAGCCGCGACGACAAGAAGGGGCTCGAGATGTTCGTTTCGGGCGACCAGCTCCTACGCGGCGCCGCGCTCAACGCGGTCGAGATCGCCGAACACCTCATCAAGCGCGGACTCGTCTGAGCGAAATGAAGTTCGAGAACGTCTACATGGTGCTGCCGGGTCACAAGATTGGCTTCGGCAGCATTGAGTTTGAAGGCGGAAGGATTACCGCAATCCATTCTCAACCTCAACCTTCAACCTCGTCCTCCAACCTACTCGTCCTTCCCGGACTGATCAACTGTCACGGTCACACGGCGATGACGCTGGTGCGGGGACTGGGCGGCGGACTGCCCTTGCAGCGCTGGCTGGAGGAGGCTATCTTCCCGGTCGAGGCGAAGATGACGCCGGAAGACGTCCGCGCTGGTGCCGTCTGGGGTATCATGGAGATGCTCGCTGGCGGCACGACCTGCGTCGCTGACATGTATGACTTCCCCGGAGAGACGGGCGTGGCGTTGCTGGAGGCGGGGATGAAAGGCCGCATCTGCCGCGTCGGACTTAACTTCGTTCCGGGACGACTGGAGGACTGCATCGGCTCCTGCCGGAGCTGGAACGAATGGATTGACCGCGAGGTCAAGGGGGATGTGCACGAAGACATCTGCATTCACTCCGAGTATCTGACGGACGAGGCGTTTTGCCGCGGACTGGCCGAAGCCAACAGGGAGCTGAAGCGTCCCCTGCACGTGCATGTCTCGGAAACGGAGAAGGAGCACCGCGAGTGCATCGAAAGACACGGGAAGACTCCGATCGCATATCTCGCCTCGACCGGCCTCCTTGATCACGGCGGCTACGCCGCGCATTGCGTGTGGTGTACGGACGACGATTTCCGGATCATGGCGGAGAAGGGCGTTTCGCTCGTCCACAATCCGACGAGCAACATGAAGCTCGGCAGTGGTTTCGCGCGGGTCGTTCGGGCGATGGAGCTCGGCGTCAACGTGGCGCTCGGCACGGACGGCTGCGCGTCGAATGACAATCTCGACATGTTCGAGGAGATGCATCTCGCCTCGTTGATCCACAAGGGACTGGCGAAAGATCCGACGGTGCTGCCGGCGTGGGATGTGATCGACATGGCTACCAGGAACGGAGCCAAGGCGCTGGGAATGGAAGACACGGGCGAGATCGCCGTGGGCAAGCAGGCGGACTTCTGCGTCGTCGATCTCGACCGCATCCACCTAACGCCCATGCTCGATATCCCCAGTCTCGTCGTCAATTCCATGCACGCAAGTGACGTCGTGAAGACGGTCATCGACGGGAGGGTGGTCTACGAGAAGGGCGGTGACGACAACGGCTACGACGGGTGGCCGGCGGCGTCGGATGCGAAGGACAGGCTGCTGGCGGCGGTCAGGCGAATCGGTCTGTGAGATTTCGTCATCCCTTCATGCCGTATTATGATATAATATTGGCATGATTACGATAATTCTTGCGATTGCCGCCGCTGGCGGTGGGTATTGCGGGGCATTTTATGGCCTCGATTGGGGTGTCGGTGGATGTGTCTTCGCCGCTGTTTTGAGTTTTGGCGTGTTTCAGGGCGTCTTCGGATTTCTGATTCAGAAACGCGTTAAACGCGATATGGAAGGCGTGCAGAACATCTTGGCTGCGGGGCAGAAGCGTCTGCAGGCTAAGATGCAGCGCTGGCAGATGCGTCCGCCGGGTTCGATCCAGGCAGCTCAGAAGGAGATCTTCGAGGATACCAAGATCTTTGTCAAGGAGGCGCTCAAGGAGGTTGACGTGCTTGCCAAGTATAAGTGGTGGGTGCCGATGATCGAGCGTCAGATGGCTACGGCTAAATTGCAGCTTAACTGGATGATTAAGGAGTTCAAGGTGGTCGACAAGCTTATGCCCAAGGCGCTACTTGTCGATCCGACAATGGTTGCGATCAAGATGTCTCGCATGTATATGCTCAATGCTTCGAGTGATGAGATTGAGAAGGTCTACAAGAAGGGTGTTCGTCGGTTGCGCTATAATGGTAATGTGCTGTTGGCTGCGACCTGGAGTTGGATTCTCGTTCAGCGCAATGAGATCGATCGCGCGTTCAAGGCGCTGACCGAGGCGCTTAAGAAGAGTGACAACGCAGTTTTGAAGGCGAATCACGTCAATCTCATGAACAACCGTGTCACGCATTTCTCCAACTCGCAGATTGGTGATCAGTGGTATTCGCTTTTCCTTGAGGAGCCGAAGGTTCACGCTCAGCGTCAGCGCAGCGTGTACCGGTAATGGGGAATTGGGAATAAGGAATGAAGGCGATTGTTTTAGCGGCGGGGCACGGGACGCGGCTGCGGCCGTTCACTTGCGCTACGCCCAAACCGCTGATGCCGGTCTGGGGCGTGACGATGCTTGATCGCATGGTGGATCTGCTTCGCGGATGGGGTGTTGATGATTTTGCATTCAATTCTCATCATCTTCACGAGCAGATCCGTTCTTGGTCCGACAAATTGCGCAAGAGGTTCCAGGAGCGTGGAGAGAAGATTCGGGTCAAGGTCAGTTACGAGCCGGAGATCCTCGGTAACGGCGGCGCTTTGAATCCTCTTCGCGAGTGGATCGGTAACGAGCCATTTCTGTTGGTGAATGGAGATATCGTGGTGGACGGTATTGACGGTTTCCAATTCCGCTTCGACGATTTTGCCGAGCGTAAAGACGTCATCGCCGAGGCGATCGTCACCGAACAGGGGCCGCGCACTATCGAGGTTGAGCCCGAAAGCGGCTTTGTCACTAACTGGAAGAGTGATGATCGTGGTTATCCGGGTACTTTCACTTACGCCGGCATCTCGCTTCTCAAGCCCGAGATCCTAGATTATGTAGAACCAGAAGGATTCTCTTCGATCATCACCGCGTACGAGCGGGCGATGGCGGACGGGAAGTTCGTGAGGGCGTTGGCTCCATCTTCGATGAACTGGGCTGATGCTGGTACGATCATGAGCTACATCGACCTCAACCGTGACGGCGCGGACAACGCCTTTGATGCGATTCCCCAGGTCAGGGAGGTTCTTGTTTCTCTCTCCGGCGGCCAGGGCGCTGTGTCTGCGCAAGATTCCGCGACTGCTATTGAGTTCCTCGGGGCCCGAGGTTCCGAGCGTGTGTTCTTCCGCGAGGGCGGGAAGATCATTGTCATGTATGATGACGGCAACCGTGATGAGAACGGCAAGTATGCGGGGCACTCGCGTTGGCTCAAGGCCCACGGGATTCCGGTGCCGGAGATCCTCTTCGACCGTCCGGAAATCAAGACTCTGGCGATGGAGTTCGCCGGCGTTGAGAAGAAGATGTCGCTCGTCGATTATGCGAAGGTGGTCGAGACGCTGGTGAAGTTCAATTCACTCGGATCGGAGAAGTGTCTTCCGGATCTGTTGCCGCCATTTGATGACGAGACGTGGGAGTGGGAGCGGATGCTGTTCGAGAAGTATTGCCTCAAGGCGTATTTCGGGATGGAGATGCCGGATGCGGTCCGCAGGGAACTCGAGGGTGTAGCTGAGATGCTTGAGGCTGAGCCAAAGGCTCTCGTTCATAGGGATTTTCAGTCCACGAACGTCCTCTGGAAGAACGGTGAGCTCTGCTTCATCGATTTTCAGGGGATGCGTCTGGGTCCCGCGGCATACGATCTTGCATCGCTTGTCTACGATCCCTATGTCAATTTCTCGGAGAAGGATCGTGCCGCGCTGATTGCGCTTTATGCAAAGACCGCGAAGCGAGAGGAGTTCGTGAAGGTCGTTCCGTTCGCGGCAGTTCAGCGACTTTGTCAGTGTCTCGGCGCGTACGGGCGTTTGGCGTCGGTTAGGCAGCCACAGTTTAAGCGGCATGTCGTTCCGGCCTTGCGTAATCTGCTGGTTGCCGCTGACGAGGCTGGGCTTGATGCCGTTGGAGCGCTTGCTGAAGATTTGCTTGGAAGAGAAATGAAGAATTCGCGTTGAAGGGTTAAGGATAGATTTCTTCATGAACTCCATTCGTCAGTTCCTCGCGAGAGTCCGGAAATCGGGTGTGAAGCGTCCGACCGAGGTGAAGACCGTTGCGATGGGGCGGGAGCGGCTGTTCTCGGCCTGGGATATCGGTGACGATACGTTCGTCTTCGAAGATGGGATTCGAGGTCATCTCGACGAGCGACCGAGCGTATTGATCGTGCCTAAGCACGAACTGAAGCGCAGGGCTAAAGGGTGGGTGCTGACGATTACCACTGGCAATCATTCCGTCGCGGCGTTTCCGCTGTTGGACGGGCGGTTCTGGAAACTGTCTTCTCTGCCTTCGGCGAAGCGCGGTGAAGTGCTGATGGGTTCGATCCTCTGTGCGAACATTGTCGGCTCGACGATCGAGACGTCGCAGCGTGATGTTCCGTCCAAGAAGCTGTATGCTGCGGACGAATGGCTGCTTGGCTCGTGCGGATTCGCGCTCAACGATATCGTCATGGGCGATCGTAACGAGGTGACGCTTCAGCATTATCGTGAACTTGGGCAGGAATGGCGTGTCAAGCCGCTTGCGTGGACCGAGGCGGAAATGAAGGTTGCGCTTTCCGCCTCCAGACGTCGCATCGCCACGAAGGCCAATTATTACCATTCTTCGCGTGGTGTCCATTTCCTCACCTTCGGCGAATTCAAGCGCATCGGTGAATTGGCGGAGACTAATCCGGAAGAATTCCAGAAGTGCGTGAAGGAGCTTGTCTCTGTTTACGAGGGTCAGCGTTATTCTTTTGCGCGAATGCCGAAGTATCGCGGGCATCATGAAATCGAGCTGTTCGGGCTCCGGCGCGGTGTCAGCATCGAGCGCGTGATTCCCGAGATCGAGAAGCTGATGGAGGCGATTGTCCTGCACAAGGCGGATCAGGATGGCATTCTGCGTCGGGTTCGTGAAATCATCGGGTTGTACGAGTCGTTGTTGTCACAGGCGGAGTTGGCGGACGAATCTTCGAAAGCGTTTATTGAGACGCTTTACATGCACATCACTGGCGAGATCTATTCGGTGATGGGCGAAGGATCCACGCCAGCATTCGACGATCGGCGCACTGCGCTTCCTGGCGCGACCTATATACTCGGACGTCCAGTTTATCATCCAGGTGTCGATGAGCGTAGTGAAATTCTTCTGTCAAATCTGCGTGGGCTTATGTCCAAGGACGAGATCGTCGTATACGCGAACGTCTATGAGATCCGTGAGGACGACACAACGCCGGTAGGCCGAAGCAAGACCCGGGAGATCGTCTATCGTACCAACCGCAGACCCTTGGAGAATTCATTGATCGAGAAGCGGCTTTCCTCGGCCAAGAAGGAATACGGCAGTTATCTCCTTTCCCGTATCGGGGCGATGCGGTCGCTCGGAATTTCACTGGCTCCTAACTATATCCTGCTTCGCCGTCGGGTGCTTAAGGGGCGCCGTGCGGTCGACTTCTATATCCGCGATCGGTGCGAAGGCGAGCCGATTGAGTCGATTCCGGAGAATTACTTCTGCAACGCTGATGATGCATCTGTAGAGGAGCGGTCGGTAGTGCTTGCACTCGCCCGCCTTATGGGTGATGCCGCGGCGCAGAACATGGCGATGAAGCGTTTCGATCCGAAGACCCAGTCTCCGCTTTTCGGCGTCGGCAAGGAGATCTATGAGTTCGAGTACGACATCGTCCGTCAGCGCGTCGTGCCGAAGACCGTGCGGACCTGTTCGTTGCGCGGCAGTTTCGGCTGGCGGGATCTTGAGTTTACCGAGGAGAATCTGAAGCGGATGGGCAATTTCTACCTTGCCCACTATGCGCATGCGCTCAAATCATATCAGCGTCAGCACGGTGTCTCAATGGCGGATCTCGCGGCGCAGTTCATGGATGGTTTCGAATTCCGCACAAACGCTCTCTCCTGGCAACTTTCGGTGATGCGTGATCAGTTCGAGGCGTTCAATCCGAAATTGCCGAGGTCTTATAACTTCAAGCGAAAGTGGGATTTCATCATGTGGTCGCTCGAACGTCAGGAACGGCGTTTGCCGTTGCTCCGGCAGATGTTCTTCCGCAAGGTTGCGATTGTTGAGGAGAATCGTTCCATAGCCGACACCATTTCCGACCAGCAGTCGCAGACATCTAACAGCTAAAGGATAACAATTATGATTTACGGAATTATTCCCAGTCGCTTCGGATCCAGCCGTTTCCCTGGCAAGCCGCTCGCGATGCTCGCGGGCAAACCGCTTGTCGCATGGGTTGTTGAGGCGGTTAAGAAGGCGAGGTCGCTTGATGAGGTGATGGTCGCCACCGATGACAAGCGGATTGTAGATGCGGTGGGTGAATACGGTGGCGTTGTAGTGATGACGCCGAGTGAATTGCCGTCTGGCACCGACCGTATTGCGTGTGCGCTTAGAAACCGCCTCGGACGTGAGTTCGAAGATGACGACATCCTCGTGAATATCCAGGGCGACGAGCCGTTGATTGATCCGGCCCTGATCGATTCGCTCGTCGCGAAGATGAAGTCCGGATCTTACGAGATGGCGACAGCGGTGACGCCGATCAAGACATTCAAGGACTACGAGGCGAAGACGGTGGTGAAGGTGGTGCTTGCGAAGGACGATTCGGCGCTGTATTTTTCGCGCGCTCCGATTCCCTGTGATCGCGATCATATTCCGGACTTCTCGACTGTGCGGCTTCCCGGCTCGTGCCCGACGTCTCTCTATGTCCGTCATCTTGGGATCTACGCGTACCGCGGCGGATTCCTCAAGCGTTACATCGCCGAACCGCAGTGCGAGCTTGAGAAGACCGAGAAACTTGAACAACTTCGTGCTCTTTACATGGGTGCTCGAATCGCTGTGGTGCGAACCGATGACGAGGGGGTCGGCGTGGATACACCCGAAGACGCCGAGCGAGTGGCGAAACTGCTCGCGGAGAAAAATCGGTAACTGTGAACCAGAAATCGCGAATGGACGGTGTAGAGGTGAACGGGAAGCTGGAGATCCCTTTCTACGAGAAGCGTGCGATCAGGAAGCGCGCCTTCATTGATTCCGTTCCGGTGCTGATGGGGTATTCGACCATGGGCTTCGTCGCTGGCGTGCTGCTGGGCGCGAAGGCCGGGCTCGTGCTCGCGCCAGTCTGGGCGTTTCTCACGTCCACGCTCTGGGTGACAGGGACGATGTCCATCGCGGGGGTGCCGGAAATCGCCAAGCACGTGTCCTGCTGGGGCTTCGCGATGATGACCTTGGCGGTTAACTTCCGATACGCCTTCTACGGCTTTTCGATGCTCGAGCGCTGGCGCAGGGTTCCGCTGCTGCACAAAGCGTATCTGGTGCTAATGCTGACGGACGAGAACTATGCGCTCGAGTACGCCTGCAAGATGAAGGATCCGGCGAGGAACGTGTATTACTGCACGTTGCTTTCGGTACTCAACCATTCCTATTGGATTGGAGGTCTCACCGTCGGTGCGCTGATGGTGATGGTGCTTGGTCATATCATCGATCCCGAGGTGATTCGGAAATACACTAACGGCATGGAGTTTTCCATGGCGGCGCTGTTCATCGTCATCCTGACCGATCAGTTGCGTAATTTCTGCAGGAGGAGGCGGTGATGGAAAGAGAGATTCTGTATATGCTCGGCATCGTGACCGTGGGGTTTTTGGTGAACTACACGCTTCGGGCGCTGCCGTTTCTGCTCTTCTCCGGTCGCGACCGTGAGCTTCCGTCTTGGGTGCTGAAGTTCGGGGATTTCATTTCGCCGGTGATCATCGCCGGTCTCATCATCTATTCCTATTCCGGACTCGAATGGAAGACCGCATGGCCATATCTTGCGGGGGGCTTGACCGTCGGACTTCAGCTCTGGAGGAAGAATTCTCTGTTGTCCATTGTCGTAGGTACGATTCTCTACATGTTCCTGGTCTCTGGCTGTACTACGGTTCGCGAAGTGCAGTACGGCGTCGATCACCCAATTCTTGTCCTGGACGAGAACGAACTCCGATTCAACGGCAAACCGGTTCGTCCCCAGGACGTGCCAGACTTGCTTGAGGAGTATCAGATCCCTAGGGATGCGGTCATTCATATTGGTATCAGTCCTGCTGTGCAGCGCAATCTCAAGCCGGTCCGCACCTTCATGGCGTTTCTTGCGATGCGCGGATATCGGCGTTCGGTACTGGTGACCGATATGCACGGCGAAAGTGCGGTCGTCGACCGTACTGCCCGCGGCGGTTCCGCCGCAGTACAGAACGTGAATCCCAAGAAGGTTCGATACAGGGGTGCTAACGAATGACTGAATCAGAAGCCAGTGCGAGGATCGCGGAACTGCGGGCTTTGATTGAGAAGGCCAATCGCGATTACTACGAATTGCACCAGCCCACGGTCGGCGATCGCGATTATGATCTTTGGGAGAAAGAGCTGCTTGCGCTTGAGGACGACTTTCCGCAGTTCGCCAGCGCAGATTCGCCGGTCCGTAATGTCGCGAGCGACATCACCGAGGGTTTTGCCAAGGTCCGTCACGATCCGCCGATGCAATCGCTTGATAAGACGCATTCCTTTGACGAGCTCAGAACCTTCGATGAATTCGTCACCAAGTCGATTTCCGGTTTTACCTATCTCGTGGAACCGAAGATAGATGGGATTTCGCTGTCGCTCAGGTATTCGGGTCGCCGACTTGTGCGTGCTGCTACACGTGGAAACGGAACCATCGGCGATGATATTACCGCGAATGTGATGACGATTGCGTCGGTTCCGAAGACGCTCCCTGAGTCCGCGCCAGCCGAACTGGAGGTCCGCGGCGAGGCATATATGACCCGAGACGGATTTGTGCTGCTGAACGAAAAGCTTGCGTCCGAGGGTAGGGAGGAGTTCGCTAATCCCCGGAACGCCTGTGCGGGGTCGTTGAAGCAGCTTGATTCCAGGGTCACCGCCGAACGGCCCCTCGATGTCGTCATTTACAATGCCGGTGGCGTAGGTTGCGAGGGCTTTTCCTCGCACAGCGAGATGATTTCGGCGTTCTCGAAGTGGGGTTTTCCGGTTGCGCCGTGGTCGAGGTTCTGTCACGATATCGACGAGGTGCTCACGGCGATCAATGAACTCGGGGGGCTGCGCCATACCTTCCGTTTTGAGATCGATGGCGCGGTGATCAAGATTGACGAGCGGCGGTTTTACGAGCTTCTGGGGGCGACCGCTCATGGGCCGCGCTGGGCGCGCGCGTTCAAATATGCTCCTGAGCGTGCAGAGACCGTGGTGGAGTCCATTACGGTGCAGGTCGGTCGTACTGGTATTCTCACTCCCGTGGCGGAGCTTCGTCCTACTGAACTCGCCGGCAGCGTGATTTCTCGTGCGACACTGCATAACGCCGATCAGATCGCGCGTCAGGACGTGAGAGTTGGAGACCATGTATGGCTGGTGAAGGCTGGCGACGTTATTCCCGCGGTTGATTCAGTTATCGTCGAGAAGCGTGACGGATCGGAAAAGATCTTCGTGATGCCCGATCGGTGTCCGGTTTGTGGCGGCGAAACGCGCCGTGAAGAAGGTGAAGTCGCCATTCGCTGTGTCAATCCTTCGTGTCCCGCGCAACTCTGTCGTCGGCTTGAGCATTTCGCGAGTCGTAATGCGCTTGATCTCAAGGCGCTCGGTGGAAGGCTGGCGGAAGTCCTTGTTGAGAAGGGGGTTGTCAGAGATCCGCTTGATCTGTTTACGCTTGATTACGATAACCTCAGGGACCTGGATGTCTCCCAGGAGCAGGGAACGGGGAATGGGAAACGGGGAACGGGAAATGGGGAGGACGATCTGTTCGCGTTCGCGGAGAAGCAGGCGGCGGGACGCAGGTTCGGCAGAAACGCCGATAATCTCCGCGAGGCGGTCGCGGCGTCTAGGACATTGCCGCTTTCGCGTTGGATCTTCGCGATGGGTATTCCGTCCGTCGGCGTCACTACGGCAAAGAAGATTGCGAGCGGCGAACTGGAGCCGTCCGAAGACGTGAAACTGCAGATCGAGTCGTGGCTGGAACGCTTGGCGAAGCTCGGGATAGTTCCTACGGAGCCGAAACGTGAGGTGAAGTCCGTGGGACCTTTGGCCGGTGTTGGTTGCGTGCTGACCGGAACTTTGTCGCGTCCGCGCGAGGAGTATGCGAAGCTGATTGAGGCTGCTGGCGGTATCGTCCAGAGTTCGGTGACGAAGAAGACTCGGTATCTCGTCGCAGGTGAGAATACCGGCGCGACGAAGACGGAGAAGGCGAAGAAACTCGGCACCGAGGTCATTGACGAGGCCCGACTGAAGGAGCTGTTGAATGGATAACGGCCTTGTATTGTCGACTGCCCAGAAGCAGACGCAGGTGCTGGGACAGCAGCAGTTGCAGGGTCTGCGATTGCTGCAGATGTCGTTGCCCGAGTTGCGTACGGAAGTTCAGAAGGAGATCGAGTCTAATCCTGCGATTGAAGATACCGATCATCCGCTAGAGACACCCATGTCTGACGTCGAGGCGCAGCGTAGCGGATTGGATGGCGATGGCGAGCGGGATTTCCCTGAAGATGATTTCGAACCGCAGGTGCGTCGATATGACGAGGAGGCGGTGGAGCGTAGACAGGCGATGTTCGACCGGCAGGTTAAGGAAGAGTCGCTACAGGATCATCTGCTTGCGCAACTGCCGCTGTCAGATATACCGCGAGCGGACTGGGGACTGGTCGAGACGCTCATCTGCGATATCAATGCCAATGGATTTTATGCCGGCTCGTTGGCTGATGTCAGTATGGCGTATGAACGTTCTGAGCAGGAACTTGTCGCATTGCTTAAGGCGGTGATGGAGTTTGATCCACTCGGTTGCGGCGCGCGGACGGCGAAGGAGTGCCTACTGGCTCAGCTGGATCTCGTCGATGCGGCGGTTCGTAAGGATGTATCCTACCTTATCAATCATCTTGAGGATATTCCGTCCGGCAAGATCGATCTGGTCCGTTACGCGCCGGCACTTAAGGCGTTGCGTACTCTTGACCCGCATCCCGGCAGTGCCTACCGGAGCGAGAGCGACAGTCCAGAATATATTCATCCAGAGGTGCATGCTTACAAGGATGCGGACGGACATTGGTGCGCGATCACTGACAAGCGGTCGTTGCCGGAGATTAGGATTTCCAAGAAATTCATGGCGATGCTTGCGGACCCAAATCAGTCCGAGGAGACGAAACGATACATCCGCGGACGGATTGACAGCGCAAGATCCTTCCGTGAGATGATCGAGAAGCGCCAAGAGACGATCGAGGCGATAGCGCAGACGATCTTCGACCGTCAGCAGCAGTTCTTCACCGGGGGCCTTAAGGCGCTTAATCCGCTGACCGAGACTGAGGTCGCCGCCAAGGTCGGTGTTGCCGCTCCAACGGTTTCCCGTACGGTGCGCAACAAATATGCGGATACTCCGTTCGGAACGATCGAGCTGCGGCGCTTCTTCGTGTCCGCGGTGAAGACGGCTTCCGGCGTGGTGATTTCGCAGACAGCGGCACTGGAGCTGCTTAAGCGGCTGATTGACGAAGAGGATAAGACGGCTCCACTGGCGGATGAAAAACTCGCAGAGAAAATGAACGCGGCGGGTTTTTATCTTTCCCGCCGCGCAGTCGCGAAATATCGCGACGTCAAACTCGGTATTCCCGGCGCCTCAAAGCGCCGGGTGCGGTGATCAGTCTTCCGAAGGTCGGATGATTACTTCGCCGGAGCTTACCTGGCGCTCGTGAATC
>CALYRV010000005.1 GCA_945483525.1 uncultured Verrucomicrobiota bacterium | reverse complement strand
GATTCTCGACCTTGTTCTCCATCATCCACTCGGCCATGATCGCGCCACCGCGCGAGACGATGCCCATGACGCGCTTCATTGCGATCGGAATGAGCTTAGACAGAAGACCCGCATGGAGAGTCATGAAATCGACGCCCTGTTCGGCCTGTGCGCGAATAACGTCCAGCAGGAACGTCGGATCCATCTGCGGGATGTCGCCCTCGAGACGCGAAATCGTCTCATAGACCGGCACGGTGCCGAGCGGCGCCGGACTCGCGTCGAGCATGCCCTGGCGGATCGCCTTGAGATCGTCAGAGCCGACCGAAAGATCCATCACGAAATCGGCCTTGCAGTCGAGCGCGATCTTCAGCTTCTCAAGCTCATCGCCCTTGCCAGAATGCGTGACGCTGCGGCCGAGATTGGCGTTTATCTTGGTGGTGAACATACGGCCGACGCCGACCGGATGCGCGTTCTTGTGATGGACGTTCAGGGGGATGACCGCTTCACCCGAAGCGACCGCTGCACGCACGGTCTCGACATCGACGTTCTCTTCGGCGGCCACGATCTTCATGGCCTCGGTCACGATACCCGAACGGGCGGACTGCAACTGAGTCATAACGCTTCCTTTCCTACGCGGGCATTACCCCGATCAGGTTAACCGGTCTTTTCTCAGCCGGAACGCACCATGCGTCCAAGCACCCGGACTTCGGTATATCATAGCAAACTCGTCGGGAACATGTCAACGGCAAACGTTGATTTACGATCAATGGCCAGCCCAAAAGGCGTTATCACTGCAATTGGAAAACACGAAGACCGCGCCATCAGCAGCGCAGCAGCGCCGCCAGTTCTTCAACACTACGGACCAGATATGTGGCACCCGCATCACGGAGTTCCGGTTCCTCACCATAGCCGAAGAGCACCCCTATCGAATCAATCCCGTTCGCTTTCGCGCCTTCGATATCGTAAAACCGGTCTCCGACCATAACCGCGCAGCCGACGTCCTGCGTATGCTTGAGCGCCCAGGCAATCACGTCGACCTTCTTGTTCCGTTTTTCGTCCATCGTAGCCCCGTGAACACCATCGAAATAGCTGAGCAACTCAAAATGTTCAAGAATCTGCCGCGCAAAGAGTTCCGGTTTGGACGTCGCGAGAACGATCTTGCATCCGCATTTCTTCAATGTCGACAGCAGATCGGGGACACCGACGAAAACCTCGTTCTCGAATATGCCTTTTGAACCAAAATACTCGCGATAATCGGCCAATCCACGCACAGCCTCCTCGTGCGACCATCCGTAAAAACGCTCGAACGATTCAATGAGCGGAGGACCGATGAACCGATAAAGCCTCGAACGATCCGTCTCGACCACCCCGTGCTTTTCAAGCGCGTACATAACGGCATTCGTAATCCCCACTCCAGGGTCTGTCAATGTGCCGTCTAAATCAAACAGTACCGTATCATACCGCATATTCTGAGCAACAACTGCCATATGCCGGTCATTATATCATAAACTGCGGATCTGAATCCCCTTACTTCAATTCAAATGCCGCGGAATCGTAATCTCCGTTCAATTCGACGACGAACCCACGGTCCATGAGTTCGGCGCCGGAGAGCTTGCAGCCCTCCGCGGCATGCAGTCTTTCGCCGCGGTTGATCTCGACGATTTCATAGGCCTTCTCTGGGTCAAGTCCGCGGCACTTCACCTGGACATCGGCTTGATATTCGCAGGAAGTTCCGAGCACGAAAACCGCGGCGTGATCCCGCTTCTCATTCACGTACATGAGCGAAGCGTACTCGTGCTCATAAGGCGAAGCGAGCCGATAGAGGTCGCCGAGCTGCACCACGGGACGGATCCGCTTGTAATCAGCGACCGCCTTCTTCGAGAACTCGATCTCCTCTCCCGACAGCTTCTCCGGAACAAGCTCGAAGCCGAGACGCGCGGTCATCGCGACATCAAAGCGGTGCTTAAGCGACGTGACGCGCTTCGTGGTCTGGTTCGGCACTTCCGTCACATGCGCGGCAAGCGCACAGGCGGGATAGAACAGCGATTCACCCCACTGGATGAAGATGCGCTGATACGAATCAGTATCGTCGCTCGCCCAGCATTCATCAGCGTAGCGGAGAAATCCGAAATCGACGTGTCCGCCGCCGGAAGCGCAGGCCTGGATCATCACCTGCGGATATTTCGCACGCATCGTCGCAAGCATATCGTAGAGTCCGATCGTGTAGTCATACCAGAGGTTCGGCTGACGGTCCGCCGCGAGATAGGTTGAGCCAGGATTGGAGATGTGCTGATTGCAGTCCCACTTGATGTAGGCGAGAGAAGGCACGGATTTATAAAGTCCATCCAACTGTTTCCACACGTGTTCGCGCACAGAGGGATTACAGAAGTCGAGCACCGTCTGCGTACCTCCGCGGCCGAGGGCCAGAGGACGTCCCTCTTCGCGCAAAAGCCACTCGGGATGCGCTTCCGCAAGCCAGCTCTTGGTGTTGACCATCTCCGGCTCTACCCAGAAACCGAAGCCGAGTCCACGCTTCGCGGCGGCATCGGCGAGTCCGGAGAGTCCGTGGGGAAGGACCTCTGGATTGACCTCCCAGTCTCCGAGTCCCGCGGTATCGCGATTTTTCGCGTCGCGCGCGTACTTGCCGTGTCCGAACCAGCCGTCGTCCAGGACGAACATCTCGCCGCCCATGTCCTTCACGCCGTCCATCATCTTAGCGAGAATGTCCTCAGTGATGTCGAAGCCAGCCCCTTCCCAGTGATTGAGTAGGATGGGTCTGAGCGTCTCGCCATGCGGCATCAGGTGCTTTCTGGCCCAGCGGTGGTACTGGCGCGAAACCTCGCCGCGGCCCTTGTCAGACCTGACGATGATCGCCTTAGGAGAGACGAAGGTCTTGCCCTGATCAAGCGTGTAAGGTCCGGTCGTCATGTCGACGCCAGCCATCACCGAAACCTCCTTGCCATTCCAATTACGGCGAATGCGGCGGCTCGTCGTGCCGGTCCATTCGAGCGCCACACCCAGGAACTCGCCATGTTCCTCAAAATAGTCTTTGTCGGCAAGACCGCAGCACTCGCCGTCCCGGAACGAAAGCATAATCGCGGCATTCGACTCCCATGCGTCGCGAGTACCTTCGCAGGACCTGAGCTCGACGATCTGACCCGGCGCCACCGGCGCTACATGCAGATTCGCCTCGTAAGCCCAGGTGCCAGTGAGCGAGTGCACCTCGACCGTCTCCTTATCGGTCGTGATCGTCGTCGCAAAGGAATCGGCGTGCAACAGCTTCACCGGACCGTTCTCGTCGTTCTTAACCTCAATCCAGGTCTCTACCGCGTCGCAGTCGTTCCAGGTACGGATGTGCCGCGTCACCATCAGCGGCTGATACTCGTCCTGGAGCACGATCGTGTGGAGTTCGCCGTCAACGAGCGTCATGGCGGACCTCGAAGACTCCTTCAATCTCAACGTCACCGAGCCGTCGGCATGGATGACCTGGAGTCCCGCATGCTTCACTATCCGGTTCTGGTCCGACGGCACCAGTTGTCCGAAGAAAAGGTATCCCGCCATCGCGATCTGTAACGCAGTATTCATCTTTTTCCCTCCCAATTACCTTCTGTTTGTCCGCACTCAACTTCGCTACAAACTGCTTCGCCGCTTCCTTCTGCTACTTGCGCGTCATGGCCGTATTATATCATCTTTAACTACCGCAGAAAATGTATCAGGTTCGATTCCGGATATTCAACGAGTTCGCGAATCGAGTTGGTTATGTATTGGTAAAGGGAAGGATGCGCCATCGGGTCTTTAACGGAACGCAACACCGCCAACCGCTCATGACTGTACTTGTATCTATGATCCGCCGCGCACATTCGCCAATCCATATGCTCAAAACTCCGGTTAGCCGTTTTCGCATAAACCAAGACATTCGAAACCCCGTATTCCCGAACTCCGCTTGAAACCCCCTGTCCACACATCGTCCAGAACAGATCTGCGCAAACCTCGGACCGCACATCCTGAGACATGTTTGTCATGCACAATAAGCCGTTAACGCAATCGATTGAATTCGTCGTCACTCCACAAATCCGCATTATCCCGCGAGCCGCTGGCACCGCCAATTCCTCGTCCGTCAAATATCCCTGCAAATAAGGCAAATCGCTAACGCCACCATGCCACCCTACTTCATTAAAAAGATTATACTTAGTTGTTCCTTTGGCGGATGGCACTAGCTCTTTCACTAATCGAACAAATCTGTTTGTGTCCCACTCACATTTCCGCATAGCTACTTTATATTGCCATTCAGCATACTCCACACCGTCGATGACACTGCATTCGGCCAAAATGTGCCGTTTCACATCCGCATCGGTGAAATTCTTCGCTATGGCTGTAATCAATGACATAACGATCGTCAAAGCAATACACTTCTTGATTTCATTCATCATCAATCCTCACTCATGCGGAAAATTTGCAGTGCCAAATCAGTAAAACTTGAGCGGGCGGTCGATGACTCTCAAGAATTCAGTTTCTATTTCAGAGCGCTCCGCAGCGTCTTTCAGAAAACCCAATCTTATCATATCATTGATAAACTTCTCAACGAAATCCACTCGACGATTGCGAAGCTCCTCTTTGCTCCATAAAGCTTCCGCATCCATCTTCGCAATATACGTCAGCCATGTATGCGTCATTTCCTTGACCGGCGCATTCATTTCATGCAATTTTACAAACACCTCCACCGAAACATTGCTCAACAGTCCCCGCAAGCGATCTCGCGGCACGCAATCCAAACCTTCCATCGACCCAAGCTTATCCAACAAGAACCTGTAGCTAATATACCTCTCCTGCGCGGGTTCTAACGAATCAATCTGTGAGTACAGATCAAAGACCTCATGAAAATCCGATGGCGTATCACCTATTAACATTGCGCGAATTTTCGGCATTGCCTTTTCAACAACCGAGAATCCTTGCGTTGAAACTATCTCATAATGTATATTGCATTCATCTCTCTTGGATACTTCATCGCCATTCTCATTGCAACCAGCGACTAAAAATCCGCAGAACAACCCCATCAGTGCCATCCGGGTTAAACTGTCAGTTTCCGCGCTATTCGGCTTCCGCTCCATCCTTGTACACCTCCCCAGTGATTTTCCTATATGCTTTGTGTCCCAATTTACTAACACTTAGATCGCCGTTTGCAAATATTGTAAACGTCTGTCTCGTATCGCTGGCGAAAACACCAACAGGACTCATTACCGAACCCAATGAATTACTTGTCCAGCCAAACGGGATCTTCCATATCCGCTCTCCACCCATCCATCCAAATAGCTCATCGTCTGTAAATTCTCCATTCTGTTTGATCCTTGGAAGAACACCAACGAACGCTGCGCTGTCATAACCATCCGTTGAATTATCCTCATTCACATAATGCCAACGACCGGCACCAGCGCTTATATTATGCGTGGCAGAAAGTCTGTTCGTCGGGAAATACTGAAAATAACCTGTTGGCGGAATCTCGTCGCCGCATGGCACTTCTTCAACAAGCAAACCGTTGAACGAAACTGTCTTTGGCAATATCCTATACTTCTGATTAAGTTCAACCCAACCGCAAGATCCAGCCGGAACAGATAAACCGCGAGCCACTACATCATATCCTTCTATTCCACTTGGCGTCAATACTGATATCATTGGTTCGTACACAACTTCACCTAACGACAATCGCAAGAAGTGATTCGTCTCTGCAACTCCCCACCGTATGATATTGTACGCAGAAAGCGATGATGTCATTTTCGCGTCTGAAATTTCAACTTCCATCTCGGAGTGACATGAAGACACTTCCAATATGAATGGCTCATTAATTCCATATTCATGGCGATACAAACTCTCATTCTCAAATGCAATGTTTATCACTTTCAATTCAACACGCACAGAAGTCAACGTATCCGAATCGGTAAGCGCGGTACCGCCGTTGCGAGGCGTAAAGGTTCCGGTCGCGACGATGTCGTCTGCGGCTTGGTGGCGCAGACATGTACTGTCACACCGCACATCAACATGAACAGCACAAATGAGATCGCGGTGCAGCGGCGGCTGGTGCGCCTTAATTCATCTGCGGCAGCCAACGCCAGTTGCCAGACCAATGCCACGGCAAATAACAGCGCCACAGACAGGATAATGGCTTGGCGGACCATGCTCATATCAAACAGAAATTGTTTGTAGATATTCTATCACATCCGTAAAGAAGTTTTCAGGCGTCGAGGCACCGGAGGTGACGCCGAGCACGGAAACGCCCGAGAAATCGATGGCCTTCACCTCGTCCAACGTTCCGGCGCGGAACACCTTAGCGCATTTCGCCACTTCGCAGAGACGACGGGTATTGGACGAATTGACACTCCCGAGGACGAGTAGCGCATCGCCGACGAACGCCTTCACCGCATCCTGCCTCGCCTTGGTCGCGTTACAGACCTCGGCCATCGTCTCAACCTCGTATTCCCCACGAAGCTTCTCAACGACATCCGCCACCTCGTCTGCATTCATCGTCGTCTGAGAGACCACTCCGAGCGGGGAATGGGGAATGGGGAACGGGGAATGGGGAATGGGGGACGGGGAATGGGGAACGGACTTGATGACGATCGCGTCAGCGACTTCGCCGGTGATGCCCTTCACTTCGGCATGATCGGGATTGCCAATGACGACGACCTGGCGCCCACTAGACGCGAACTTCTTCGCGGCCTTATGCACCTTCTCGACAAACGGACACGTCGCGTCCACCACCATGAGCTTCCGCTCCTCGGCCTGAGCACGTACCGCAGGCGAGACGCCATGGGCAGAAAACAGCACCGTCGCCCCTTCCGGGACCTCATTCAGCGATTCAACGAAAACCATCCCGAGACGCTTCAAGTCGTTCACGACGAGTTCGTTATGCACAAGTTCGTGAAGGCAGTAGACGGGTGCGGGGTGCAGGGTGCATGGTGCAGAGGGAGAGAGCAGAGACTGGGCTTTGCGCAGGGCGTTAGTGACTCCGGCGCAAAAACCGTGGGGCTCAATGACTTGAATACGCATCAGCAGACTTCCGCAACTCTTCACCCCGCACCCTGCACTCCGCACCCTGCACCCTGCACTCCGCACTCTTCACTTCTCTTAGCTTTCTGCCAAAGCGCCTCCATCTCGTCAATCGTCATCTCCTTGAGCGATCTGCCCGAATCCTTCGCCGCGGCTTCGACAGTACGGAAACGTTTAGCGAATTTCGCAGTAGTGAGTTCAACGGCTGATTCCGCATCGACCTTGAGGTGACGCGCGAGGTTAGTGACGGAAAAGATAAGATCGCCGAGCTCCTGCTTGACACGATCGGAATCCGCCGGATTCTCGCTCTTTCGGACGGCGATCTCCGCTTCGAGCTCAGCCAGCTCCTCCTTGATCTTCGCGAGCGGACCTTCAGCATCGCGCCAGTCAAAGCCGACGCGCGAGGCCTTCTCCTGGGTGCGCTGCGCCTTGAGGAGCCCGGGCAACGTCGGCGGAACCCCGTCCAACGCCGAATGCCGAGCCTCCTTCTTGTGCTCAAGCTGCTTGAGCTGCTCCCAGTTCTTCAACACCGTCGCGGGGTCATCCGCCTTCACGTCACCGAACACGTGGGGATGGCGATGGACAAGCTTGTCGGCAACGCCATTGGCGACATCGTCGAAGGTAAACCGTCCCTCGTTCTCGGCCATCACGCTCTGGAACATGATCTGAAGAAGCACGTCACCGAGTTCCTCGATATAATTGACCTGATCATCGGGATTGTCCATCGCCGCAAGGAGTTCGTAGGTCTCTTCTAATACGCAAGGCTTAAGCGACTCCAGCGTCTGAACCCTATCCCAAGGACAACCCGTCCGAGGATTCCTCAGACGGGTCATAATCTCATGCAACCGTTCTATTCCTGTCATATGTCACAAGTGGTAGTCAATAGTTGTAGTGGTACAGCGGAAATCGGCCCTCCTTTGTACCACTACCACTTCCCACTACCACTAAATCCTAAGTATTTCCAACACCGTCTTCGCGGCCGGACCATTGAGCTCCTTCAAAAACTCGTCACAGCCGGTGAAATCCTGATACGCAGTCCGGGCATTCATCACCGCGACAGACCCCATTCCAGCCCTAAGCGCGGCCTTCACGCTGAACCCGGATCCGGCCACGGCTAACGTATTGTACGGACGCAGACGCGTCCGTACGCACGCAAGCCGCCAAGCGTCCCACTTCATGCTACCATAGGTCGGCGACTCTTCCTGATAGAGCTCTACCAACGGATCAAGCAACGCGGCAAAAGTGCCGCGGACCTGCTCGACGTCGGCGCGAGTCACGATCACGACCTTCACTCCCTTCGCCGTCAGTGCCTTCACAAAGTTCACGAATGTCGCATTCGGAGGATTCATGACGGCAGCAGTGAACTCTTTACGAACCAGATCACTGAAATCTCGCGCCGCCTTAAGCGCGGTCTTCTTGGTCTTCACAACCTGGAAGTACTCCGCGAAGCAACCCTGATAACTGCCACCTGCAAAATGCCGCGCCTCAACCGCGGAATCAAAAGGAATCTCGCCGAGATCGGCGAGAAACCCTTCGGTTATCCGAGAAAGGAGCCCCGCGCCATCTATCGCCGCGAAGTCATATTCGATTATCACGCCTTTATCCGCCATGACAACTCCTTTCTTTTCCGTTCCATCTCAAGCTGGGCCCCTGGCCCAGATTACGCACCGCTTACTTAGCGATGCGTTTCTTACGGGGCTTGGGCTGCCCAATCTCCGAAAGGATCTTGCGGAAGCTACCCTTACGGACATTGAACGGCTTGCCGCCCTTGATACGCGGGAATTCGCACGCACGGATAACCGCGCTCGCGTTCTCGTCAGGACCAACGACGCCGGATACACCCGTCATGGCGCACTCGACAGCCTTGCGCGCACACTTCTCGATGAGCCCAAGATCCTTCTTGTTCGGAGCCGCCGCACGGGCGAAATAACCAGACTTGAAGACCTGCACCTTCTCGGCCTTGAGAAGCTCCCCGAAACGCTTACCGATGTACTGTCCGACATTGACCTTGTCAAGCCGCGGATGACCGAACGCATCAACCGGCACCTCTTCGCCGCGCTTCTTCATCTCCTTAATGATGTCGTTGACACCCGCGCCTTCGGAAACGAAGATGTTGACGCTGTCGACCTTGTCCATGATCGCGAGAAGACGCTTCGCCTCGGCCTTGAAGTCGATCTTGCACTCTGGAACGTATACGGCATGGACATCCTGACGAGCAAGAGTCTGATTGAACTCAGGAAGGAAGAGCCCCTTCGACTCCATCGACTTGAGCATCTTGCGATAATACTGCGCGGTCTTATAGGTGAGCCAACCGCAATTACGCCCCATGACCTCGTGAATCGTAAGCGCACGAGGATTCGCACTGTTCTCCTTGACGACGTTCATGAAGAACTTCGCACCCTCTTCAGCCGCCGTCCAGGCGCCGAGAGACTGCTTGATCGGATAAACGTCGTTATCGATGGTCTTCGGAAGCCCGACGACGATCAACGGATAATTGTTCGTCGAAAGATAAGCCGCAAGATCGGCCGCCGTGGTGTTCGTGTCGTCACCGCCGATAGTATGAAGAACGTCAACCCCGTCCTTGACAAGCTGATCGGCCGCAACCTTAAGCGGATCCTCACCTTCCTTGACAAGCCCGCGCTTGACGCAATCCTTAACATTCGTGAGCTTCACACGGCTGTTACCGATCGGAGAACCGCCATGCTTGGTGAGCACAAGCGCGTGCTTACGTACCTCGGGCGTAACCGGAATCGAATCACCCTTCAAAAGACCCATATATCCATTGACATAGCCGATCATTTCGACATTCGGCGCCTTCTTGTTGTACTCGTCAATCAGGAACCCAATCGAACTGGAGAGACACGGAGCGAGACCGCCCGCGGTAAGAAACGCAACCTTCTTCACTTCTTTCATTTTGTTTTTTCTTTCACTTAATTATCAACAAATCTTCTGCCCGCTATTCGTTGTCAACAGCAAGTAATCCTGTTACTACTCCGCTGACAACCAATAACCTCGGTCTTCATATCGCCTTCACGACATTGACCATTTCAATCGCCGAAACCATCGCCGAGAAACCCTTGTTGCCCTGCTTGGTGCCGCAGCGCTCGACCGCCTGCTCAAGATTCTCGGCCGCGACAATACCGTCCAACACCGGAACGCCGGTCTTAAGCGAAATTTTCGTAAACGCCTCGGATGTCGCAGATTCAATAAGCATAGCATGAGGCGTAGCACCCTGCACAACCGCACCCAGCGCAACAACGGCATCGTAATTCTTCTCCGCAAGCTTCAGCGCCGCAAGCGGAAGCTCGTATGCGCCAGGAACCTTGACTAGTGTGAGATTCTTCTCGTCGCCGCCATGCCGAACAAACGCATCAACCGCACCCTTAACGAGCTGTTCGGTGAGAAAACTATTGAATCGGCTGACAATTACCGCGACCTTCATGCTTTTCGCGGAAAGTTCACCATTGATTTCTTTCATTGCCTTCTTTCCTTTTTTCCAACAAAACGGCGCACATTTTATCAAATAAGTCAGTTTCTGTCAATCATCCCACGCTGCCGCGCCAATGATACCGCTTCCGCACGATCTCCCGCGCCCAATTTAAAGAAAGCACGTTTAAGATGCATTTTCACGGAGTTTTCGCTGATCCCCAGCTTTTCACCGATTTCGCGATTGCCAAGACCCTTACCAACTTCGGAAATCACTTCTGCCTCACGTGGGGACAGTCCCTTCATACCTTTGCGAGTTTCATAGATCTTCCGCACTTCTTCCGTCATATATACATCGCCAGACATAGCCGAACGAATAGCAGCAATAATGATCTCGACTGGACTTTCCTTCATCACATAGCCGAGCGCACCCTCTTCAATGGACCGATATACGTCCTCAATGGTATCTGATGTCGTCAACATCACAACCCTAGCCTTCGGATTGGTTGCCATTATTTCCTTAAGAACTTCAATACCGTTCTCATCCGGCATACGCACATCCAACAATACCACATCCGGCTTCGTCTGCGCCACAAACTGCGCCGCACCCTTACCACCGGCAAAATCTCCGGCAAAACTCAACTCCGAATCGGACTCAATAATATACTTGAGCCCAGTCCTCACGACCACATGGTCATCAATTACCGCAACCTTGATCATGCGGCTATTATACCATAAAGTTAGGGTATTTTGTCAAATTAAACCACGCTTAACAAGTCGGCGAAAGATTCCATTCGCAGCGCATAACTAGACTCTCCAAGCGAACCGAAGCCATAGGCGCAGAACGCGCCCTTCACGCCGGCGTTAGCCGCACAATCAAGATCGGTCCAGCTGTCACCGACCATCCAGTCCGCCGGCGTAAGCGTATGCCCGAGCCTTGCAGCACACTCCAGAAGCGGTTTCGCCGAAGGCTTCTTCTCGTCACAATCCCCGCCGGCGACCACCGCGGACCCGAACAGCTTATCAAGCTTAAAATGTTCGAGAATCGCCTTAGTAGCGAAATTAGGCTTCGAGGTGTTAACCCCGAGCGGACACCCGCGACGCGCAAGTTCATGCAACGTCTCCTCCACCCCAGGATAAAGCGCACAATGCTCCAGCATATGCTCGGCATAATGCGATCGGAATATCTCCCACAGGCGATTGGTTATCTCCTCCCGCGGCAAAGATGCCGCGTCTGCAAACGGCTCTGGAATCGCATGCGCAAGCAGATACTTCGCACCCTGTCCCACACACGCCAGCACCGCCTCCTGCGAAATCTCCGAAAGTCCGAGATCCCGACGCGTATGATTGACCGTCGCGGCGAGATCCGCACGCGAATCGATTATCGTACCGTCCATATCAAAAAAGAATGCTGGCATACGTAGTTGAGGGGTTGAGAGGTTGAGGGGTTGAGGGGTTTAGAACGGGGAGGGAGACGAGAATTCCAACCACTCGGAGGTATGTGGATGCTTGAAACGGAGACGGAGAGCGTGAAGGTAAAGGCGGTCGGATCTAGTCCCGCCGTATTTCACGTCACCGACCACCGGGTGCCCCGCCTCCGAGAAATGCACGCGAATCTGATTTTTGCGACCGGACTTGAGGGTGACTTCGACGAGGGAATGGGGAACGGGGGATGGGGAATGAGGAACGGGGGAGAGGAGCTTCCATTCGGTGCGGGCAAATTTGGGCTTTCTAGAATCAGAGCTACCGAAAACTCTTGATCCGCCGACTGCAACCGATCTGACCTTGTAACCATCAGCGTCTTCCAACAGATAAGACTCGAAAACTCCGTATGACTTTTCAAACCCACCCTGGACCTTCGCGATATAAGTCTTCTCGGTGAGTTCGTTCCAGTTCGAACGAAAATACTCGGCGACGGCTTCAGACTTCGCGAACATCATCACACCACTGGTCTCGCGGTCAAGACGATGGACAAGCCAGACACGGTTGCGGCTCTTGAGCTGTCCCTTCCGCACATAATCGTTGAGAACGTTCTCCGCCGTCAGCTGCGCTTCCCGCGCCGCCCGCCCAACTACCTTTGTGTGCGTGGTGAGCATCCCCGCGGGCTTGTCGATCACGATCACATCGCGATCTTCGTATAAAACGTCAAAGGGAAGCCGATGCCTTCCCTTTGCGCTTCCTGGGAATTTATCCACCGCTCTCAACCTTTGACCTCAACCTTCAACCTGACGGTCACATTCCAAGCACTTCGCCTGCCATAAGGTTACGCCCGCGCAGAAACGCGCCGCCGTCCATCACGCCGGACCCCTCGGGCTTGACCTTGGTAAGGAGCAGCGCGGTGTTGCCGCAGCGAACCACCGGACCGCGCTTGGTGACCTCGATCACCATGCCCGGAGAGGAAGAACGACGATCCTCCGCCACCCTGCTCCAGATCTCGGATGCAAGTACCACGAGACGCCCAGAATTGCCCTTCTTGCGAAAACGATCCGGAAGGAACGTGTAACAACCGGGCCACGGAGAATACGCCCGGATCTTGCGCTCAATGTTGATCACGTCCTCGTTCCACCTGATCTCACCATCCGTCTTCTTAAGCTTATGCGCGAACGAGACGTCATTCTCGTCCTGCTCCACCGGCGGCGGCAACGCGTTACGCCACATGAGCTTGAGCGCTTTGGCCAGCGCCACACCGCCGGCGACCGCCAGCTCTTCCATTAGCTCCCCACCAGTGACATCGGAATAAATCGGCTCGTAGCTTTGTAACAGAATCGGACCGTCATCCATGCCGAGCCCCATCTTGATCACACTCACGCCCGTCATACCGTCACCCGCCGCCAAGGCCGCTATCACCGGCGAGGCGCCACGGTATTTCGGGAGCAGCGAGAAATGACAGTTGACACAGCCAAAAAGCGGAAGATTGAGGATCTCTGACTTGAGGAACTGACCGAACGCCACGACCGCGATGACATCTGGCTTCCACTGACGAATTCGCGCCAACGCCTCGGGCGCATTGACACTTTCTGGCGTGATAATTTCGGTAATGCCAGCACGCGTGGCAAAATCCTTGCACGGACATGGCGTGATCGCCTTGCCGCGCCCCACTGGGCGGTCAGGCTGCGTTACGACGCCTACGACCTCTAGCTCCGGCTCGCGCATCAGCGCCCGGAGACAGGTGGCGCTCGCTGCGCTCGATCCCATGAATACAATCCGCATATTGGGCGATATTATAGCAAAAATGGCCCTGTCACGGGACACGCTCGATAAGTGATTCAACCGAGCAGTATAATGCCGCGGCGATGGGGACTATCGTATCTAGCTGCGCCTTGTTGATATCCTTGCGACGCTGCTCGAACTCCTGAATCGTCCGAACGGACACACCGGAACGCAGGAACATATCCCAGAAATCCCCCGCCTCGAACTTCAGCTCGTTGCAGGCGAAATCCAACATCCTCCCCAGCGACTTCTTCGCCGGCGTCAGATATAGCATAGAATAGGCGCGAAAACCCATCCCGTAGTCGTTATTCCGTTTTCCGAAACCGAACTGCGGACTCACGATTCTCTCAGCGGATCCATGAAGCAGCGTACTCATCGTCTTTTCCACCAGCCGCATGTTATACGCCCACAGGCGGATAGTTGTCAACCCTCATCTTCTACAGCACAAATGACGACGGTGGGACGACCGCGATCGCCTTCGAATGGAAATGCGTCAGGTCACGGGTAAAGAGATGCGAACACCCTGCCTTGACGGCTGACTGCAACTGGATGTCATCCTCGAAGTCACGGTCGTGGAAATCAGCGGCTCGCTGCATCAGTTCCTTGTCGAGCGGAACGACGTTGAATACACCGAGGATGCCGCGGACCGCGATCATGGCCGTAGTCTCGCTTTTCAGTCGCTCGGCGACATAATGCACGTTGTTGACGGTTAAGGCCGAGATGTACCCCTCGACCAGCCCTTCCTCGCATGCCGCCCACAACTTGAGCGCATCATAATAAAACGGTTCGCGCTCAAGGAAGAAGTCAAGGATGACATTCGTGTCCAGAAAGACCCGCCGCTTGCGGTAAACGCTCTTCGGATGCTTCTTCATCTGGCGCCGAACCTTTCCATCATCCGCTCGCCCAGCAGTTCGCGATAATCCCAGTCCGCCGGAAGCGGCGCACTCGGCTTCAACAACCCCTTCAGCTGACGCGTCCTCGGCGGCAGCTCCTCCTGACGGCTCTCCGCCTCGTCCAGCATGCACACCATGGAAACGAAAAGCTTCGAAATGCTGACCTTGCGAACCGCCGAATGATGCCGCGCCCGCTCCAGCACGCTCTCGTCCATACTCAAAGACACCCGTGTCGCCGCCATCTCAAACTCCGTTTATGCGTATTGTTTCCCTTAAAGTTATACGCATATTCTATCACACCTGTCTTTGACATGCAATACCAAGAAAACTCAACCTCCATCAGAGCGAAGCCTCGTTACGCGAGCGAGAGCCAACAGTCGCGCGAGAGCACATTAACGGGGACGATGTGATTTCGACCCCCAGGGTAATGGGCGCGCGTGAAGGCGCGCGCGTCGAAATCATGTCGGGGGTCCCCGATAATGTGCGATTCGGGCGAGCTGTCGGTCTCGCACCCCTGCTAGGGCATCGCTTCGCGACTCGCTGCGCTCGGGGGATATGCGTAACCCGGAGCTTGGCTCCGGAACTAAGATCGACATGAGCAACGTCGATCGCAAAATTTATCCTCACCGCACGATGATGAGTTCGGACCAGTTGGTGGTGGGACGCTTCGATAGCAACGAGCGCTTCATCTTCCATTCACGGACGATACCTTCCGAAGCCGAAAACACCCTGCCACGTCCGTAGCGCGCGTTAAGCGAATCTATCGTCTCGTAGAGCTTAGAGGGCCTGAGCGGAGCGGATTCGGAAAAGAGATCGAGCTGCTGCGTCGCGCCGACATGTTCTAGTCCGAAGAAGACAACACCTGACTTGCGATACCGCGCACCTGGAACCCAGAGCGCCTCAACACCATCGCTGATCGCCTTGAGCATCTTGTTGGTCGCGTCCGTCGGCTCAGGAAACATCACGGTCTCGCTCACGAAGTTCGCCTCCCACCCTTCGTCACTTTCAAACATGCCGGGCTTCGCGAGCTGCGCGTAGATGTTGCAGCCGGACGCGAGGAGTCCGTGCTTGCGCAGCTTCACCGCCGCCTGCGAAGCGAAGGAGGCGACGGACTCCGAAAGCTCTTCAAGCGTCGTCACGGGACGCCCGAACGAACGCGAACACGAAACCGAATCTGGGTCCGCATCATAATCGCGATCTTGACTGCAGCCGACGCCACGAAGCTCGGTCGCGGTCCTGAGCAGCATCACGCCGCCGATCCTGCGCACCACGTCGTCGGGCGCGTCGCGGAGATCCTTCGCACTCGCGATCCGATCGGCCATTAGCTTGTTGACAAGCCTACGTCCGACCCCCCACACCTCGCCCACTGGCAGCCGCGCAAGGATGTCCGTCGGATCTTCCGGGAGGATGTAGACGCCACCAGGCAGTTTCTTGCCGATGTGATTCGCGATCTTGGCGAGCGTCTTCGTCGGCGCAAACCCAACCCCGCACGGGATCCCCGTCCACCGCAGGATTTTCTTCCTCAGATTCCTCCCATATTCTAAAAGATTTTCTCTCCGCACCTGTTCCCTATTCCCTATTCCCTGTTCCCTTCTATCCGCCGGCAACACCGGTGGATAGATGAACGCCTCGTCAATCGAATACTGTTCGACATCCAGCGCCTCCTCACGGAGAATGGAGACTATCCGTCGGGACATGTCGCCGTAGAGTTCGTAATTCGACGAGCGGAAGATCAGCTCTCCAGTCTTCTCGCGGTCCTTCAGCTGGAAGTAAGGAGTGCCGCGCGGAATTCCGAGCGCCTTGAACTCGTTCGACATCGCGACGCAACAGCCGTCGTTGTTCGAAAGCACGGCAACCGGCTTCCCGACGAGCTTGCGGTCAAACACCCGCTCGCAGGAAACGTAGAAATTGTTACCGTCAACAAGTCCGATCACAGGGAATGGGGAATGGGGAATAGGGATAGATTCATTTTCCGCCATTTTTAAACCTATGAATTACTGCCGTAACCATCCCAAAATAATCCAACTCATGACCATCGTCAATTCGAATTACCGGATACTTATCATTACCAGGTTCCAGCACATATCTTTTTTTAACAGCCTTCTTCTTCCCATTCCCCATTCCCAATTCCCCATTCCCTTCAACGCGCAAGCGTTTGACCGTAAATTCGCCGTCCACGGACGCAATGATGATATCACCGTCGACAGGTGTAAGCGAACGATCCACCACCAGCAGATCGCCGGGATTGATGCCGGCATCGATCATCGAGTCGCCTTCTACACGGACGAAGTACGTCGCTGCGGGACGCTTCACCAAGAGCGCATTCAAGTCGAGCGGCGGTTCCAGATACTGCTCCGCCGGCGACGGAAATCCCGCCACCACCGATCCCGCGACTCTCGCCTTACCGGACATTCACCACCTCTTTCTCGACCTCGACCTATAACCTGACACCTACTTCACCGTCCCGTGATCAGCGGACATGTTCTCGCCGAGTAGCGCCAGCTTCGGATCACTCGCCTCATAGCCCTGGATCCATCCGTTCTCGAATCCGAAATCCGCCGCGGCCTCGGTGACGCTCTCGTATTCCTCCTTCGTCACGGACCGATTGAACGGCGGAGTCTCCAGCGCCTTGTACGCCGGAGTATATTGCGCCATAATTGAAACCGGAATCTCGCTCGAAAGTTCCGTCGCGAGCCACGCAAGATTCTCGATCGCCTCATCCGCATGTCCCGGCAGCACTAACACTCTAACAATTAACCTCCGCAACTCTTCACTCTTCACTCTTACTTCTTCACTTCTCTCAAACGCCCACTTTACCGCTGCACGAGACGCCTCGACATAACCGGGGGCGGAACTTGCCTTGATCGCGGTCTCGTTTTTGGAGTAACGGAGATCGAAAAGCGCCCAATCACAGAGGTCCTTGTATTCCTCCAATGTCTCAACGCGTTCATAGCCCGACGAATTCCAGACAAACGGAAGTCTGACACCTTCCTTGAAGAGCGGCTCGACCGCCTCGCGGATATACGGCAGATACGGCGTCGGCGAAACGAGATTCCAGTTCTCTACCTTGTCCTTCACCGCCAGCTCGTGGAAGATCGCCGTCAGTTCGGGAATCGTCTTGTCAACGCCTTCACCCTTCCAGCTCCACGGCGAATTCTGACAGTAAAGACACTTCATCGTGCAACGAGAGAAGAACACGCAGCCGCTGCCACGCTCACCGGTGATCGGCGGTTCCTCCCCGAAATGCGGACCCCACCGGAATACCCGCGGCAAATCCGCCGCGCCGCAGTAACCGGGACGCTTGCCGCACTTTCTCGGACACAGCTCGCAAATATCGAAACGGCAACTGCTCACTGATCACCACTCCATGTTCACTGTCCCAGAAACTCGTTCACCCTCGTCTTGTTATCGGTGTAATCCTTGCCCCATACCTAATCCCTACCTTATATCCTGTCCTTTTCCAGAAAACGAAGGCGAGCCAGAAGGATGACAAGCGCACCAATGAGATAGAAGACGGAAAGCGAGGACATCGAAAGCGCCATATTACCGAAAACCTTCGCGAGCCAGGGGAGCACCGTGGAGGATAGCGAACCGACAAGGAAAGCGATGCACATCATGATGCCGACGCCGGAAGCATGATAACGCGGATTGACCACATCAAAGAACGATGCAATAAAGTTCGAGTCGTAGACGCCGCGGAAGAATCCGAAGCCGAGCATCGCGACACAACACGCGATGAAGGTCGGCGCGTTCGCCATCCAGATGATAAACGGAACCGAAAGCGCAAGTCCAGCCACGCCGAGCTCCAGACGGATTCCTGGACGGCGCTTCGCAACCTTGTCTCCGAAACGCGATCCAAGCATCACGCCGACGATCGCGCCTACATAATGCCAGACGACGGCATGAAACCCGTGCCAGGTCTTGAGGAATATGTT
Source organism: uncultured Verrucomicrobiota bacterium (assembly GCA_945483525.1). The sequence goes on along the minus strand of CALYRV010000005.1, from coordinate 19,842 downwards.
CTTACCCGCATCTAGATCCATGTAATGACCCTGCAGGAACGCCGGCATCCAGTTCTTGAAGCCGATGTCAACATAGATCATCATCGCCAAGCCCAAAATCACGCAGATCGCTGTTGGCTTGGAGAAGACCGACGCGACCGCTTCGCGGATCGTCGGTTTTCCAGGTTGAAGGTCGGAGGCTGAAGGTTGAACGGCGGATTCGACCGGTTTGGTGTTCTTAAGGAACACGGAGAGCAGAACCGCCCAGCCAATACCGATCGCGCCGAAGGTCCAGAACGGAACACGCCAGTGTTCGCCGCCCTGTCCCGCCACGAAACCAGCGAGCGTTCCGCAGCCGATGATGCCGAGGTAGAGCCCGAGCTGGAGGATGGACATCGCCGTCGCGCGCGAATCCTTATGAAGCTGCGACACCAGCGAGGTGGCCGAGGGATAGTAGAAGGTCTGGCCGAGTCCGTTAAGGACGCCGTACGTGACGACCAGCAGGCCGACGGATGCCACGAAGCCAGAGAGGAAGATGCCGAGACAGAACACCGCGACGCCGATCGTCACCATCCACTTGCGGCTGAAGAGGTCCGCGGTGATTCCGGCGATCGGCACGCAGATGCCGTACATCATCGCGAACACCGTTCCCACGACGCCGATCGCCACCTTCGCATCCTCCGGATCCGTGGTCGGCAACAACGTCGCACACATTGCCCCGAGGGACGGCCCGTACAACTGACGAGTACCCTGTTGAAGAAAGAACGCAACCCACAGCAGGATCAACGCCGTCCACTTGTAATCAAGTTTTTTCATACTACGGGTATTATAACATATTACCCTCACCACAACGACATACTCCGTGGATATCGCATCGTCGCGGCTTCGGCAGAAGTCGTCTCAGTCACCGCTCGAACTCTTGATTTCTTCTCGCACCCCTGGTATCGCTTCGCTTGGGGGATATGCGTAACCGCGAGGCGCGAAGCACCGCAGCACCACACGATGGTTGCTCGCCGTTCTAACGACGGATGAAAGAGATATTACGGAGACGGATGTGCTCGGCGGTGGCGGTGGAGCGGAGATTAAGCGCTACGAGTTCGGTATGCGCGAGATCGAACGCGGTATCGAAGGCAAATTCGATCGGATGCCAGGCGTCATCACAGGGTAACGTCACCGGTTTGCCATGATAACGCGTCTCGTTGGAAAACAGAAGGAGCTCGAGCTGCGCATTGGAATCACCGGACAGCTTCACTTCGCCGGAAAAAACCCAGTGTCCGTTCCCCACCGACTTGAAACCCTCGGTCACCACCGCCTGTACGCCGGCGTTCTTCTCACACTGGACAAGGTGATAGACCGCCGCGCCCTTCTCGTCCCGCTCCGTCGCCTCAAACTTTGTCATCCACGAGGGGAAGCGCGACCATACAGAATGCCGCGGCAGTTTCTCCGCGACGAGATTCGCATCCGCGACCTGCACCGCAGCGGGTTTGCCGCGGAACCTCCAACCGACACTGACAACATCTGCGAACGCTGGAATTGCCGGCTCAGATTTCTCACCAGTGATCGTCAGCTCGAGTTCACCCGGCTCGCCCTGAACCATCCAGTCCGTTGGCGACGTCAGCCGCCTCCCGTCGTACCAACAGTTCGCAACCTTCACCACGAAATTCGACGAGACCAGCCATTTCTTCGGATCGTTGCGCACGATGACCACCGGACCGAGCGACTTGCCTTTGTTCCTCCACCCGCTCACGCCGACCGCATGCGGGAACACGCAATCCTCGAAGACGAACGTCTTGGGCAGCGTGCCCATGTTCTGTCCGCGGAAAAGCCAGCTGATATTCCCGCAATCAACCGCGGAGAGCCGCTTGAAGACGAAGTCGTTCTCCTGATGCTTCAGGTCCTGCGGACCCGGCTCGCGCTTCTGCGCGGCGCCGTTCATCTCATTCCACTTGTTGTTACGCCGCAGCACTCCGTTGTATTCGTTGCCGACCAATCCCTCGTCCGCGCGGAAGACATTGATGTCCTCCATTAGCACGCGCATGTTGGTGCTCTGCGGAAACACCGCCTTGCAGGTAGTGCCGATCGTGACGTCACGATAAACTGCATCCCTTACGCCGCTTACCACGAGCGCATTGTCTCCGACATAAACCCATGAATGTTCAACCAGCGGATTCTTTCCGCCGTTGGTGAATCCGTCTGAACACATCATCGTGGCAAGCAGCTTGACGTTGCGGAAAACCGCACCATCGGCCCAGCAGGTAATGTTGAACGTACGCGCATCGACGAGCTTCACGCCTTCCACCTTCGTGCCAATCCCGCCAATAGCGACAAGCCCCCGTCTCGTGTTCTGAGTCTGGTCATAACGGAAGATATCACTCATCGGATCGAGAATCATTCCGCGTCCGTGAAGATACATTCCCTTCGCCTTCAGCCTGAGCCGCGCATTCAACACCGCACCCGGCGCGATGTAGATCTCCTTGACGTCATCGGCGACTGGTAGCACTCCATCCCTATCCAGAGCCTCAAGCCAGCCGTCGACGAAAAGACAACCTGGCTTATCCTTCGCCGGGACATCCGTTTCCGGCGCATCGGCGAAGACCGAAAGAATCGTCTTATCGTAATCATTGATCCGCACTCCGAAATAATCCGGTTTATCCAGCCATACCGAAATTACGCCGTCTGTGAACGAATGACGGAACCGTTTCGCGGACGGAAAGACGTTATAGCTTTCGACATCTCCGTTGACCGCAATATCAACGCGCACCGGACCACCCTCGAAGGCGAACTCGCAGAAACGCCGGTTCACGTCCCCACCGTAAGTGCGATCGCGGAGCGCGTCCTTCTCGCAGTGATTCCACACTACAAGCGGCTTCGTCACCGAATCCTGCGTCACGGACACGCGATAGAAATCGTCACGTTCGATCGCGGACGGATAATCCGGATAAACGACTAGCGCGTTTTGTGCCTGCGCACAAAACGCGGAAAGCCAGAAGGACAAAGCAAGAAGAAAAAAACGAGGAATATTCATCATCCACAATATCGGACCGATGGGGCGATGGCGCCCCACCTCCAATTGTCAACCGGGGAGCGAAAGCCCACCGTCGATCATGATCGTCGCGCCAGTGATGTAACGGCCTGCGTCAGATGCAAGAAGGAGCGCAGTGCCAGCGGCATCCTCGGGCATCGCGTAGTCGTGCATCGGGATCGCGTTCGTGACCTTCTTCGCGTATTCGGGATTGCCGAGGCACTCCCTGTTGCGATCGGTGAAGAACACGCCCGGACACAGGTTGTTGACCGTGATGCCTTCGGACGCGACCTGACGCGCGATGCCGCGGACGAGGTTCTCCTGGGCGGACTTCGTCGCGGCATAGACGCACATGTCGGGATGGGGACGGCGTTCGTTGACCGACCCGACGACGATGAACCGACCCCACTTCTGCGCCTTCATCTTCGGATAGCAGCGCTGGAACATCCGCAGGGTCGCGAATAAGTTGACCTGCACCTCCTTCTGCGCCTCGTCGAGCGGGAACTCAGTCCACGGGATCTTCGCCTGGATCGACGCGTTGGCAACAAGGATGTCCGGCATCTCGCCCTTCGTCTCGAGTCCGTCGAAGAACGCGTCAATCGCCTGCGGATCGGAGAGATCACAGACCTTGGAATTATGGCGAATCACCTTCGCGCCGTATTCCTCAAGCGCATCGCCGATGGCCTTGCCGATTCCGCGGGTCGAGCCCGTGACCAACGCCGTCTTACCGGTAAGATCGAACTTCTCCTTGAGCATCTCAATTCTCCTTTACTTGATAAACCGCGAACCCATACGCACCCAGCCTGAAGGCGTTCGCGCCCGTCTTCTCCGCGCGTCTCGATATCAGCGGTTCCGCGGCAAAAGTGCCGCGGAGAGAGCGATCCGGGGACTCCTCGACCGTGTCCGTCGTCTTGGTGACGGGCTTAAGCTCGAAATCCACCGAGACGTCGACTGACCGGTCGGACCAATTCTGCACGACGAACATCGTCTCGCCCTTTCCGCGGCGGACGAACGCCGTGATGTCGTCCGGCTGCGAGGTCTGCAACCAGATCATTCCGTCGAACCCGCTCACCGCGGTGAACGCGGGATGTTCGCGACGGATCGCGGAGAGCTTCTGCACGAGCGCGTGACGGTACCTGCCGTAGTCCGTCTCGAGCGCAGACCAGTCGAGCGGCGTACGACCGAACATCGAATGCTTCTCATCCGCTTCGGCGAATTCGTTGCCGTTGAAGAAGAGCGGAATTCCGTCCGCCGTCAGCAGCCACACGCAGACCTGGTCCATCGCCTCGTGTCCGAACGCATTCTCGCGACGGGGACGCACATCAGTCGCGATGTCGTGGTTGTCGTAGTGATTGACGAAACGTGAACCGCGCGGATGAACCGCGGTCTGACTGTCCCAACGGCGGCGAATGCACTGCGCGTCCCGCTTCCCGTCCTTGAGGAACACCTCGCACGGGAACCAGCCGTAGTCGGCGTCGAACGCCTTCTGCTGGTTCGCGCAGTTCTGTCCCTCGCAGATCATCGCGGCATGATTGGCAGTGACCGCGTTCATCATGTCGCGGGCGTCGCACCAGAAATCCAGCGGCACCTGGTCTCCGACATCGCAGCGAAAGCCGTCGCAGCCGTATTCGGTGAGCAGATAGCGCATGTTGCCGATCAGGTATTCGCGCAGCTTCGGCTCCTCGAAGTTAAGCTTCGGAAAACGCCACGGTCCCTTCTTCACCGTGCCGTCGCCATTCCAATAGGTGAACTCGGGATGTTCCTTCAGAAACGGCGCGGCCGGACCGCAGTGAAGATACACTAGGTCGAACATCACGTACATCCCGAGCTGATGCGCCGCCGCGACGAAGTCCTTGAGGTCCTGGTCGGTGCCGTACTCCGGATCGACATGGAAGTAGTCCGCCATACGGTACTGGTTCCTCGGACAGTTGAAGCCGCTCTTGATCTGTCTCGGACTCCAGAAGCTCTGGTCCATGTCCTCATCCATCTTCATCACCGGAACGAGATAGAGGATAGTGAAGCCAGAGTCCTTCAGATACGGAAGCTTTGCCTCCGCAGCCTTCAAGGTCCCTTCCTTAGTGAACGCCCGCGGCTGGATCTGACAAATGACACCTTTCGTAAACCACTCCGGTGCCTTTCGCGCATTCGTGTAGCACGTATTGTCTGCAAGCGCCACCGCCGCCACCAGTCCGAGCATCAACGTAATGATTTTTCCCACCATAACGCTTCAGTATTCACTATTCACTGTTCACTTGACAGACAGTGGTCCTTAGGACCAGCGCCGGTCATTGGCCCATTCCTTGTCCCACTCCTTCGTGGAAGCCCACGGCGCGGGAAATTCCTTGCACGCCTGCTTCTTGATGAGCTTTTCGTTGAGCTCGTCAATACCGAGTCCGGGTCTGGTCGGAACCTTGATGAATCCCCCCTCGTACGAAAGCGCGGGCTTCACGAGATCTCCCCACCACGGGACATCGACGGAATGGAGTTCGAGGGCCATGAAGTTTCGGGTCGCCGCGGCAACATGGACGGCCGCCATGCAGGCGATCGGAGATTCGGCCATGTGGATGTTCATCTGCACGCCGTAGTCCTCGGCCATGTCGCCGACCTTCTTCGTCTCCATCATGCCGCCGCAGGTGAGGAGGTCGGGATGAACGACCGCGAGCGCATGCGACTCAAGGAGCGGCTTGAAATCCTCTTTGAGATAGATGTCCTCGCCGGTCCCGAGCGGAGTCGTGGTCGCGGCGTGAAGCTCGCGCCACTGCTCAACGTTGCGCCACGGAAGGACGTCCTCGGCCCAAGAGAGATGATATTTCTCGAGACGGCGGAGGAGATTGACGCAGTCCTCGTAAGGGATATGTCCGAGATGATCGATCGCGATCGGCACCTCCCAGCCGATGACATCACGGACGTCGGACATGTATTTCTCGAGATAGTCGAGCCCCTTCTCCGTGATATGGATACCGGTGTGTCCGTGCGCGGTCGTGAAAAGCTCGAACGCCTCGCCGCGCATCGAGCGCGGATCGATCGAACCGTGCGGCGTCTGGACGACGTGCTTCATCTTACGCATGTAGTCGAGATAACCGAGCGGCGCGATCAGCGCGTCCTTGACGTTCGTCAGGAGTTCGATGCCGAGATCCATCTTGAGGAAGGTGAAGCCCATCGCCATACGCTCCTTGAGCGCCTTGCCCATATCGCGTCCGCCGCCTTCAGAATCGGTGTCGCAGTAGCAGCGGATCTCGTCGCGCCACTTGCCGCCAAGGAGCTGCCAGCAGGGAACGCCCCAGGCCTTGCCCGCGAGGTCCATGCACGCGAGTTCAACCGCACAGACGCCGCCGGCCTGACGCGAATCGCCGCCGAACTGCTTGATCCGGCGGAAGATCTTCTCGACGTTGCACGGATTCTCGCCGAGGATGCGGCTCTTGAGCATCGCGGCGTAGGTGCGTGAAGAGGCGTCACGGACTTCACCGTAACCGACGAGTCCCTGGTTGGTATAGAGCTTGAGGAGCGTGCAACGCTTCGGCGCGCCGTCGATGTCGGCAAAGCGCATGTCGGTGATCTTGAGCGTCGCGGGATTGATCTTGTTGATTCGCATAATAACAGTTGAAGTATGAAGTTGAAGTTGAAGAGCGGATGAACTCTTTACTTGAAGGTGAGTTCGTTCTTCGGATCCATGAGCATGAGCGAGCACCACCAGTTGCCAGAGCTGCCGCAACGGGTCTTGAACTCGATCGTATTCTCGCCCTCCTTGAGCTGGATCTTGACGCGCTTCCACTCGTCCGTAGTACCGCTGAAGCTGCGAATATAACCGCCGTTAACGGTGAGCTCGCCGAACCAGTCGTTCATCTCGCCGATTTCGAGTTGCATATCCCGCGGCGCGACGACATTGAAAGTCAGCGAGACGTTCTCGACGCCGTCCGCATTAAGCACGGGAACATAACCCGTGGGACCGTTCAGCTGGAAACGTCCGTCAACATCCGTCTTGAGCGGGATAACGCCCTTCTTGCAGGTTAGCGTCGCCTGCTCGACGAGGCGCGCTCCGCGCGGAAGCGCCGTGCCGACATTGTCGACGTACGCATCATTGAGCGTTTCCTTAATTCCGTCGCCTTCAAGATGGATGACTCGCCAGAAAACGTGTCCGCTCTGCGGATCCTTCCACGAGAGACGGTACTTGCCACGGAAGCCGCGGAACTTCACGAACGCCGCGCACTCGTCGCCACCTTCGGCCGCGACCTTGAGATTCGTCTTCCACTCATGGTTGATGAGCTGATCGAGCGCCTCGTAGGCGGGCTTCTTCTTCATGTCCGTGGTGAAGAGTCCGGAGACGAGCGGCTCGCCCTTCACGCCTCCGCCGTCGACGGTGTTCCACCAGGTGATGCCCATCAGGGACTTGTGGGAGAACCACTTGCGGTAGATATTACGCGTAAGCACGGCCTGGATCATACGGCTTCTGGCATCCGATCCCGGCGAGGTGATGGTTATCTCGGAGACGTGGATGGGCTTGCCGGTCTTCGCCATCATGTCGAGGCGATCCTGGATCGTCCTGGGCGTGCCGACCCAGTTGATGTTCGTCTCGCCCTGCGCGAGCCGTGCGCAGTCATTGGTGTTGAAGATGTGCATCTGGCAGCCGACGATATCGATCTTCGCGCCCTGCTGCTCGAGGTCCTTGACCTGGGCGAGGAAGTCGTCACAGATGTTATAGTCGTTAATGTTGAGCTTCGCCCACGCTGGGAACGCCTCCTTGGCGTCGAGGAGCGCATGGAGCGGATAGTCGCCGGGCATGAGTCCGTAGAGCGAGAACCACACCGGGAGCCCCGTGCGCGACTTGCGGTAACGCGACCAGTCGCGCGAACTCTCGTTCACGACGTCCCAGCTGTCCACGAGTTCTCCGTAGTCCTTAGCGACATCGAAGACGCGCTTGCGGAAGATGCGGCGCATCGCCTGCGTGAACTCTGGGAGCTTTTCGCCGACTTCCTTTTCGGTCACGGCATCATAGACGCGGTTCCAGCGCGACTTCCACGAACCGTTCCAGCCGCCGTCCCAGTTGTTGACATCGTCAACAGACTCGCCGAAACGCGGAATGCCGAGGTGCTCGATGTAGCGCTTCTCGTTCTCGGGACAGTAGTCAGTGTAGATCCAGGTCGGCTTGGCGCTACCCCAGATGAGGATGTGTCCGTGAACCCTCACGCCCTTCTCCTTGCAGAAGGTCACGATCGGTCCAGGCGCAGGACGGCGCCAGAAAGGATGCGCCATCGCCTCATCGCGCGTAAGCGAATTCCAGAAGTAGGGAGTGTCCTCGAAATCGCCGAACGCGCGGAGGCGTCCCGGCACCGGCTCATAGCAGTTCCAGTAGTACGCGACAGTCGCAGAATTAAAGATGCCGCCGCGTCCGTAGCTCGCCTTGTAGACATCGTTGTATTCCTTCTTCCCGAGCTGGTCGAAGTTGAAGATGTGGGCGCCGAACTTGAACTCGTGGTCGAGCTGTTCGACCGTTACTTCGGTTCCCTGCGAGACCGGCAGCGCCACTACGGCGTCCGCCTTGCGGTTCGCCTCGATGTCAGCATCGATCTTCGCCTGTTCGGCGTCATTCCAGATCTCCCAGTACTTCTCGCTCATCACCGACGGGTCGATCTTGAAGTCCGCCGAAGCCAGCGCCGTGAAAGCTACGAACAGTGAGCAGTGTGCAATGATCAGTTGCGGAATCTTGAATTTCGTCTTGTCAGCTTTCATTAGAATTACCTCCTCAACTCTTAACTCTTCACTCTTACTTCTTCACTTATCGCTTAGAAGTATCCGCCCTTGTCGATGATCTCGCTGATCGTGTCTCCCTGACGGACCCACGAGAAGATGTCGACCTCGTTACGCTCGATGCCTTCGGCGCGGAGCAGCACCTCGTACGCGATCTCGCGCGGAATGCAGATCACACCGTCGATATCTCCCATGATGATGTCGCCGGGGCGGACCGTCACCTTGCCGATCTTGATCGGGGTCTGATAGTGGGTGATCATGCAGCGCCCGAGCGATCCGTTGGAGACGCGGTACTTGTAGAAGATCGGGAACGGCTGTTCGAGGATCTGCTTGGTGTCGCGGATGCCGCCGGCGATGACGGCGCCGCGGATGCCCTTCGAAAGCGCGGTCGCGGTCATCACGCCGCCCCAGAGCGAGGCCTCGACGTCGGACGACGTATCCCACACGACGACGCCGTTCGGCTTGAAGTCGTCCAGCATCTGCGCACGGAAAGTCATCTCGCCTTCGATCATGCAGTTCGGCGCGCTCTTGACGGTGAACGCCTCGCCGCAGACGACCATCTCGTCGCGGAGCGGCATGATGTCATGCGGCAGGTTCTGGTCGAGGAGCGTGAGCTCGCGCATCACGTCGTTGACGCAGCCCGTATAGAGCTTCTCGAAACGCTCGCAGAGCTCCTTCACCGGGATCGGGAAATCGTTGGTGGGGATATGCTGACGCTTTTCGATCAGCTTATCAAGTTTCATGAGGCCGGCTTCCTTGGCCTTCGTACGCATATTGGCTAGACTTGGCATGATTGCTCCTTTGGTTTCTTAAGACGTGAATATGATAACACTTCACGCCGTCCGGGACAATAAACGATTCGGCACGAACTTCCTCATCTTTTGAGCAATCGCGTCGACGTGGCGGCATTGAGCTTCGTTTCGCGCATTCCTAATTGACCGCGATTTGACGCCGCCCGATAATCCTTCTCATGGGGCCCCCGCCCCATGTCATCAAAACAGCTTCAATTCCAAAAGCGAATCAAAAATCAAACCAGCCTCAAAGCGAGAATCATCGCGAATCCGGCAAATCCTCGCGAATCAACACGACAGGACGAACAAAGACGCGGTCGGAGTGAGTCCGTAAAACACCTCATTATCGGCATGCCAAATTCACCGTCCTCAGTGCGTATGAATTTTAACCCCTTCTGCCTTCGACCTCAACCTCAAAATCACTTCACGAGCCGGCTTCACCCTTCCCGCGACCAGCATCTCCACACCCGCCATCGTACCCGCACCGCTGCATAGCACTGCAAGATCTCCTCGCCCAACTTGGTGAGATGTTTAAACAAACCATCATGAAAGCATCAGCATCAAGGCGCGACAAGCATAACACCAAAAACAAACCAGCAGATTAAGCTAATAACACCGTCAATTATATTGCCGTAAAGAGCGAACATAAAGCCGCGCTCCTTACCAATTAATGCCCCTACCAGCAACCCCAAAACAGGAAACATCATGCCCAAAACAAAGCACAGCCCTTCATGACAATCGTTTTTCTGTTGCCCAACATTAACAGAAGATATTGGATGTGTTTTACGTTGCCGAACCTTGACATAAAACTCATTACTACAATGAGGACAAAAAGTTGTCGAGCCAATATACGAATCATCGACATCTACAATCGCACTGCATGATGGACATACTGTTCTCACATCTACCTCCTTGTTGCATCTACTCGCACACCATTACTTTCACTTTTCATCCTTATCTTTCGCGTTTTTCTTTGCTTTTAAGTCAATCCTCTCAACTGTCGTTTTTTTCTCCAACGGAGATCCTTCCAATGCTGTTTGAACCCAACATTTCTTATCGTCAAATTTCAGTTTTTTGTACTTAGTATCACTTGTAGTCTTTCTCTTCAAAACATTTCCTTCTTCATCTTGGATTTCCACAATCAGTCCATCAATTTGATATCCAGAATTAAGATCTATACCATACTGGCCCCTCGCATTATCTTTTATCGCAATCACCGAACATGTCTCAACCTTAAATTTATCCTTTTTGCTCTTTGCGGGAGTACACGCGCATTCCGCTGAATCTTGAATCATAAACATACCTTTAGACGAAGCAGAGCTAACAACAGTTCCAACAACCACTTTATATGAATTCGTCTCATTCGCCAAAACACTTACTGTCACCTCATATTCTCGTGATTTTAATTCTGTCTTTGAAAACTCTGACTTCTCCGTTGTCACGTTGTTTGATTTAACGAATTTTAGTTGCACCGTCATTGCATGTGCCGCAACCGCTAAAAGAAGCAATGCTGCCACCATAGAGTAACGTAACACCTTCATATGCACCTCCCATCCTAATGAATTTGCCCGACAAAGTATTTCACCGGAATACACTTTTGCGGGCAAAGAAAAAGCGCACCCCTTAGCAGATCTCGAACGAGGCACGACCAAGCGCCCAACTAGAAATCTGAAAGAGGTGCGCAAAGTGGGGGCATACAATTAGCCCGATACACTCTGCACAACCATCTAGCCAGCTTCCAGTTTGAAATTTTGGTCGTTTCGTTCGAAGCCAGATACACAGTTACGCGTATCACCTTGTTTTCACAAGGATTTCCGATGCGGAGATATTATCCCCGCGTATCAAAGATCAAGTCATCGGCAAGCGATTCTCACCACCCGCCTCTGGCAAATTAAATTATATCAAAATTCATCGCCGCTTGACGAATGTCATACAATTTTGATATTATGTTCATACAAAGAAAGGACATCAGGCCATGAACGACGCCCGAATGACAATCCGACTCCCCGGCGACACCTTGGCGTTTGCCCAGGGGTACGCCGCCAAATGCAACATTTCCCTCACCGATCTCGTTGTCAGATATTTCGAACGGTTGCGCGAATCGCTAACGCTACAGGATGAAGACGCATCGCCCGCGCTTTGCGCCCTGACAGGCGCTATCAAATCCGACATTTCGGATGCTGACGAGCGTGCGCTGTATCGAAAACATCTTTCGGAGAAGCACACGTGAAAATCCTCGTCGACCTCAATGTCTTCATGGATGTCATCCATGCGAGAAAAGACTTCGTCGCCGAATCACGGAAAATCCTATCACTCGTCGAACGAGGGAAGCACCAGGGGTGCTTCGCATCCCACACCGTGACGACCGCCTATTACCTGACCGACAACCAAGGCGGCAAGGCAATCGCGGAAAGCGCAATCGGCTATCTGCTCGACCACTTCGAAATCGTGCCGATCGGGAAAGACGAACTCCAGAAGGCGCGCCTACTGTCATTCAAGGATTTCGAAGATGCGGTAGTCGCGACAGCTGCGGTTAAGGCGAAGTGCAAGTACATCATCACGCGCAACACACGCGACTTCGCCGCCTCGCCGATTCCGGCGCTCACGCCAGCCGAATTCCTGGCGCTTTAACTGCCGATAACAAGAACTTCCAATGAAACGTGTGCTCGTAGCGTTGCGGTTGCAGGGGATCGCGGGACAGGAGAAATTGAGCGGCATCTTCCGCTATCTCGGCGACTCGCCTGAATGGGATGTGAGGTTCATCCGTTCGGCACAGGAGTTCACCGCCGCACGGGTGAAGACCGCGATCGCGGACGGATATGACGGCTTCATCGTATCCATACCGGACGCCGAACGCGCGGCGGAACCGCTCGCCGATACCGACATCCCGACGATCGTGATGGATATCCACAGTCCCGCCCTTTCCGCCCGCCGGAAGAACATCGTCTTCATCCGCAACTCGCCGGAAGAGATCGGGAGGTCCGCGGCGAACCACCTGCTTTCCATCGGACGCTGCCGGTCCTACGCCTTCGTGCATCATCAGTCCGTCATGCAGTGGAGCGTCGACCGCTTCAACGCCTACCGCGACACCTTGCGCGAACACGGCTTCGAATGTCACGAACTGAAATCGCCCGAAGGCATCGAGAAGCTGGAGCGTCCCGTCGGCGTCTTCGCCGCGAACGATGACCGCGGTTACGATGTGATCGAGTTCTGCCGCGCGAATCAGCTGCGAGTTCCCGAAGATATCGCGGTGATCGGCATTAACAATGACACGCTCGTCTGCGAGAACTGTCATCCTCGCCTCTCCTCCATCCAGCCCGACTTCGAACAAGAGGGCTATCTCGCGGCGGAAACCCTCTCGCGCATGATGCACCCCGCACCCTGCACCCCGCACCCTGCACCCCGCACCCTCTTCGTCGGCGTGAAGCAGGTGGTCCGTCGCGAATCTACCGCGGAACTTTCACTCTCGGGCAAGCTCGTCCAGCGCGCGCTCGTCTATATCCGCAAGAACGCGCTCAAGGGCATTTCGGTAACGGACGTCGCGGCGCATCTCCATGTCTCACGCCGCCTCGCCGACCTCAGATTCCGCGAACTCCAGGGCACGACCATCGGCGAGACCATCATCAGCGAACGGCTCACGGAAGTGAAGCGGCTGCTGCGCGAGACGAAGGACCCGATCGACGCGATCGCGGTCCGTTGCGGCTACGAGAACCCCAACTACCTGAAGAACCTCTTCAAGCGCCGCTTCGCGATGACCATGCGCGAATTCCGCAACCGCTCCAACAAGGCATAATAACCGCAGGCAGCAAGCTGCACGCGGTTATCTGATGCCGTAGACCGTCGAGCCGCTGCCGCTCATCGCGACGTCGCGGAGTCCCTCCGCACGGAGCTTTTCGAGCGCGGCGGCGATATCGGGATAAAGGCGGAGCGCCGCGGGCTGGAGGTCGTTGCGCCCCTTCCCGTTATCTTCGACACGATGTTCCTTGTAAACCGCCGCGGTCGAGGAGAAGATCGGCGGCGTGTAAAGGACGATGTCCTCCCTCTTGGGAAGTCCGTTTCGTTCGGACGGCGTGAGCCGCCTGACTCTCTCCCCCCGCCCCTCCATCATCACTGGCTCGCCGATCAGAAGTGCCGGCACGTCGCTGCCGACTTCGGCGGCGACTTCGAGCAGGATCTCTTCGGGAACGTTCAGATGCCAGAAGGCGTCAAGCGCATGCAGCGTGGCGGCGGCGTCGGCCGAACCTCCGCCAAGGCCAGCGCCCGCGGGAATGCGTTTCACGACCGAGATCGCGGCGGACGGATTCTCGATCCTCATCCGCTTCGCGAGTTTCATCGCCGCGATGTAGACGAGGTTCTTCTCGAGCGGAATATCACCGCAGCCTTCGACGGAGACACCCGTGCCAGGACGTACGGTGATGTCGTCATGAAGAGAAACCGGTAGAACGATGCTCTTGAGCTCGTGATAACCGTCGGGACGCTTTCCGAGGATTTCAAGGGTCCAGTTGATCTTCGCATGCGCCTTGCGAGTGACGGTATCGCCTTTCAACACATGCACCCCGCAGATGCCCTTGGAAAGTCCCGCACGGACGAGCGCGTATTTCCGCGAGCCGTCCGGATAGAAGAGAATCGCGCCTCCGTCCAGGAACCGCACCCAGTTGTCGATCGTGAACTTCTCCACCGCCTTGCGCGCGGCGAGAAAGGCCGCGATGTAGCAGTCGTGAGTTGTAACAATGAAGAGTCTCTTGGTAAAGCGCTCGATCAACCACTTCTCCAAGGCATCCGTCGCAGAGTAGAGATTCTTGAATCCGCGCTGTTCTCCCTTCTCGAAATACTCGAAGTTCGCCTTAAAGAAATTCCCGGGTTGGAAGATCTCCAGCACTTCGGCAGGATCGTCATAGTAGAAGGATCCGTTACCGAGCAGATCGTCGCTGGGAATGAGTTTTTCCTCCACCTCTATTCCCATCCCTTCGGCAATCAGCTCCGCGGTCATCACGGTGCGCCGGAGCGGCGAAGCGTAGAACTGAACGTCATCTTTGAATTCGGCGAGGATCTTGCCGAGTTCGCGTGCAGTGCGCACTCCTTCGTCCGTCAGGGCAAGCGCATCGCCAAAGGTCGGATCGTCCGGATCCATCTTGGGACGCTCCGCGTGACGCACCTGCAGAATGCAACGCGCGCCTTTGCGGATTTCGTCCTTCAGTTCCTCAATCGACATCTCATTCACGAGAGCTTCCCTCCTCTGTACCACTACAACTTCCCACTACCACTGATTCCCTACCCTCACTTTTCCACAAAACCGAGTACGCCGCAGTCTGGTCCTACGTAATAGGAACCCTCGATCGCCTTATGGACATAGTCCTTGGCGCCCTTGACCGCGGCGGAAACGCCGCGTCCGAGCGCGAATTCAGCGGCAAGTGCGGCGGCGAGCGAGCAGCCGGTGCCATGGGTGGAAACCGGATTCGCGATCCATGGCGCACCGAACCGCTCGATTTCATGTCCGTCGAACAGCACATCCACCGCGGCGGAATTGTCTCCGTGTCCGCCTTTCACGAGCACTGCGCAGCCGAACTTTTCGTAAAGCCGCCGTCCGAGCTGCTCCGCCCACTCCACATTCGCCGCGCGGCCATCGCCACAGACCCCAGCAAGAACCTCCGCCTCTGGCAGATTCGGGGTGATGAGCGTCGCCAGCGGCAGCATCATCTCCTTGATGATCTCCACGGTCTCGTCACTGACCAGCTTCGCTCCGCTCGTCGCGATCATCACGGGATCGATCACCTTGGCGATCTCGGGATGCTCGGAAAGTCGTTCTGCAATGACCTCAATCGACGCGGGATCGGCGAGCATGCCGATCTTGAGCGCCTTGATCGAATACACACCGAGCACGGCATCCAGCTGAGCGGCGACGAAATCGGCGGGAACCGGATGAATCGCGGAAACCCCGAACGGATTCTGCGCGGTCAACGCTGCGAAAACGGTGCAGCCGTGGAGTCCGTAAGCGTGGAAGGCTCGCAGGTCCGCCTGCACTCCGGCATTGCCGCCGGAATCCGAACCTGCGATAGTGAGACAACATGGGCGAATCATAGTTAGAATTAGGTTTTAGGCGAATCAAACTGTACCAATGAGACTTATAGCGCAGCATGAGAATTATAGCATATCTGCTTGTGAAAGTTCATAAGTAGGATAATCGGCATACCAGTCAAGCGACCCCTCGATGCCCTTGTCCTTGAATGCCGCGAGAAGCTCGAGACGGTGTCCCTCGCCCTTCACGGCGCGTTCCATGTGCACGGTCTCCGGCTTCACCGCCATGATGAGCGACGTCTCCTGCACGTGGACTCTCTTGATTTGATCAGATGCGGTAGAAATCCTCCCAGCCTTTGCGAGGGGCGGGACCCTTCAGGAAATACGAGGCGTACTCGTCGCCGACGATCTCGTTCTTTACGGGATCGAATTCGATCGAACGGTTCACGCGCTGCGCGATGTTGCCGAGCGCGAAGAGCTGCGAGATCCTTCCTCCGATGGAGAACGGCGAAGTCGTCTTCACCTCACCCTTCACCGCCCGGATGAAGAGACGGTAGTGGGAATCACCCTCCTTCGGATAGTCCGGCAGCTTCGCGTCGTAATCGCCGACGCGGTGAAGCGGATGACAGTGGGAAAGCGACTGCCACACCGTGCCGTCCTTCTGATACATCTCCTTGCCGGGGAAGAGCTTCTTGCGCTTCGCTTCCGATTCGACGTTCGCGGAATTCGCGGGAATCCCCCACGGCTGATCGTAGACGAATCCTTCGGGCAGCTCGGGATGATTGTCCACGCCGTCGAACCAGTTGAGTTCGATCTCGTCGTGAAGCGCGTTCTTCGGGAAGAGCATCCTGAGCGTCACCGCACACGGATAGCAGAACTGGTTCCAACCCTCGCACTTCTTCAGTTCGATTCGCGTCGGCAGATCGCCCTTCAGCAGGAACTCGTGGACGCAGTCCAGCGTGTGCGCGCCCCAGTCGCCGAGACAGCCGCAGCCGAAGTCGTACCAGCAGCGCCATTCGCCGCACATGTAGGCGGACGAATACTCGTGATAACGGGCGGTCCCGAGCCAGGTGTCGTAATCGAGCGTCGCGGGAATGTCCTCGCCGACCGGGTACTCGAAGATATTGCCGCGGTACTTGTGCCAGCGGCGCTCGTTGTTCATGTGGACGTTCACCTTGAAGACGTCCTTGACGATGCCCTTCTCGAAGTACTCCTTGTGCTGGAAGTACTTGTTCGATGAATGACCCTGATTGCCCATCTGCGTGACGACGCCGTACTTCTCGGCGGCGGCCATGAGGAGAGCGCATTCTTCGAAGGTGTGCGCAAGCGGTTTCTCGCAGTAGACGGCCTTGCCGAGCTTCATCGCCGCCATGGCGGCGGGGAAGTGGGAGAAGTCGGGGATCGAGACGAGCACCGCGTCGATGTTGTCCGCCTCCTTGTCGAACATCACGCGGAAGTCGCGGTACCGAGGCACGTTCGGAAACGCCTTGATCGCCGGAAGCGTCGGCTCCGAACCCATGTCGGTGTCGCACATCGCGACAAGCTCGCAGATATCGCTCGCGTCCTTGGCGAAATCACAGTCGTTGATCTGCGGAAGCCTGCCGAGAAACTGGCGGATATCGTACCACCCCTGCTGCCCCACGCCGATCACGGCGAGACGCACCTTGCCGTTCGCATTATACGCCTTCGGCGAAAAACAACCGGGCAGGATCTGCACCGCGCCAAACGCTCCCATCGCCTTCAAGAAGTTTCTTCTGTCCATATCTCAACCGCCAACTACATCTACATCTAACCCTATAACCAAGCCTTACAATTCCTTGATCTTCAGATTGCAGAAGGAAACTGTCGAATCGCTGTGATCCTGCAGGAGGATACGTCCTTCGAGAATCTCACCCCAGTCCTGCGGATTGCCGTCCTTGTCCTTGCCCCAGGTCGCGTACTTCGACGCCTTCACGAGCGTCTTGAACTCGGGCGTGAAGCGCGTGTACTCGAGCACCTTGACGCCGTTGAGCCAGTGCTCAACTTTCGCGCCCTTCGCGACGATGCGTCCCGAGTTCCACTGTCCGACCGGCTTCACGACCTCGTTCGCCTTCGGCGCGGCGACGATGTCGTAGAGCGACGCAAGCTGACGGTTGCCGTCCTTGCCCTTGTTAAAGTCGGGGTGTCCGGCTTCGAGGATCTGATATTCCTCGCAAGTGCCGCCGTTCTGAGTCTCGTCATAGAAGTACTTGACACCAGAATTCGCCTTCGCCGTGACCCGGAAGTCGAAGCGCAGGTCGAAGTCGCGGTATTTCCTCGCGGTGACGATGTCGCCGCCGCCGCCGAGTTTCTGGTCTTCGGGCGGGAGCGGGAACCAGTTGCCGTCATCGGTGATGCCGTTCACGGGACGCATCGTGAGCGTGTCGTCGGCAATCACCCAGCCCTTGGCGGGCGGCACCTTGCAACCGCTCTTGACCGCAAGCCACCCGTCCAGCGTCTTTCCGTCCCAGAGAAGCTTGAAGCCCTCGGCCTTCTCGGCGTCCGTCAGCGTATTCGCACCATCGGGTGCGGGCTGCATCTTCGCAGGCAGCTTGATCGCATCCGCGACACCGCGATAATAGCCGAGCGATTCCGCAAGGCCCATCGCGTTATTCTCGAAATCGGTCTCGTACTCGATATGGCAGACGCCGGTATAGCCGGCTTCGGCGAGCGCACGGAAGACGGACGGAATATCGAGGTCGCCGCGGGGTCCGGGCACGGCGAAGTTGCCGGGGAATCCGTTGGCGTCCTTCTTCAGCAGGATGTTCTTGATGTGTACATCGTAAATACGGTCGGCGTAGGCCTTGATCGCGGCGTAGGTGTCGGACCCAGCGCGGCGGTCGTGTCCGATATCGAAGCAGAAGCCGATGCGACGGTCACGGTCCTTGATGCGGTTCCAGACGGACTGGGCGGTAGGAAAGAGATTGGGAATGTCCGGTCCGTGATTGTGGATCGCATAGACCATGTCATATTCCTTCACGAGCTTCTCGATGACGTCCAGCATCGCGTCCGACTCGCGGCGGTTCGGACCCCACTGGTCCTTCTCTCCCGCGGGCACCTCGTAAGGAACGCCGACGATCACCTTGACTCCGAGCTTCTTCGCGAACTCGAACTGCTTGCGCACGGTCGCCTCATCCTTCGCATACAGGGGTCCGGTCGCGTCACAAACCACGCCGGCCTTCTCAAGCTTCTCCTTGAACGCGACGATTTCGGCGTCGGTCGCGTCATAGGAAATGAAGAAATCCTTATGGCAGAGACTGTGGCAATCAATCTGCTGCATGATGGAGAGCCCCTTGTCGAGCCCCACCTTGCAGAAGGTGAATCCGGCGATACCGATTTTGAAGGGAACCGCGGCGCAGAGCGAACCGGCCGCGAAGAGCGAACACACGAGAATTGTATTTTTCATAAGAATATTATATCATTTTTCTCGACTGTCAGTCCATGAAGAAATGCTCTTTAATCCACGTAACGGAAGACGATTCGTCACGAATTACCAGACAGCCTGTCCATGAAGGCATCGACCGCCGATGAGTCCGAGGAGTCCGGACCGTTTCGAGAGCCTCTGCACGAAGATGCCTCACCAATAATCAAAGGACTATAATCATCAGACCACAAGACGAAGCGGACTCCCAAGGCGACGTGCCTTCGCAGAGCCAAATTCGGGTGGTATTCGCAATCACATAGCCGAACGCATTCTCCGGAGGATTGAGCGCAGCCCAATCGCCCTCGGCGCACTTCTTCTTAAGCGTTGTCGCAACACCTTCCCAGCCTGCCTGATCCATGGCGAGGGACACCGTAAGCCGACGATCGGTCACGCTGCCATTAAAATCCTTCAACGCATCATTCATTGCGTTCGCGTCGTCGATCCAAGCGGTCGGCGCCTTGCCCCAGAAGATGTAGTTCGTCGTGCTTGACCAATGGAAGGCCTTTGTCCCGATCGTGCAAGTCCCCATGAACGGAATCACGATCGACCCCGCGCCAAGATCCTGAAATGCATTGCCTCCGATTTCTCCATCACCAGATTGCGCCCCCGGCATATTCGTCGGCAGCACGGCATCGAAAACGCACCCCTTCGTTGTGCTCTTGTAAAACGCCCGCTCATTCCAACACAAAGAACATCTGCGCGCAATCGGACTTTACAGCATTGGCGTATATTACTCATTGGACGTGGTCCTTTTGTTAGCAACTGGTATTCTACCAGAAAAAGAACCCGTCCATTTTCATTTCATGCACAACGTGAAGGCCGCAGAGCCGGAGTAGATTCGGCAGCCT
>CALYRV010000004.1 GCA_945483525.1 uncultured Verrucomicrobiota bacterium | reverse complement strand
TATCAGCAGGACGACTTCGAGCAGCTCTTCGAGGCGCTTGAGGGCAAGCCGGTCACGATCCGCTTCCTCGACCCGCCGCTGCACGAGTTCGTGCCGCATTCCGCGGAGGAGATCAAGCTGCTTGCGAAGGCTCAGCATAAGACCGTTCAGCAGGTCGAAGACATCATCGATTCCCTCAAGGAGTTCAACCCGATGATGGGTCATCGCGGTTGCCGTCTCTGCGTCACCTATCCGGAAATCGCCCGCATGCAGACGACCGCGGTTATCCGCGCCGCCGTCAAGGTGCAGAAGGCCCACCGCACGTGGTCCGTCAAGCCCGAGATCATGATTCCGCTCACGGGCGACGCCAAGGAGCTGAAGTACGTCAAGGACATCATCGTAAAGACCGCCAACGAGGAGATCGCCCACGCCGACGTCAACATCGCGTACAAGGTCGGCACGATGATCGAGATCCCGCGCGCGGCCCTCACCGCCGACGAGATCGCCGAGGAGGCCGAGTTCTTCTGCTTCGGCACCAACGACCTCACGCAGATGACCTACGGCTTCTCGCGTGATGACGCGGGCAGGTTCCTCACCGCCTACTACGACAAGAAGATTTTCGAGAACGATCCGTTCGCGAAGCTCGACCAGTCCGGCGTCGGCAAGCTCATGGAGATGGCGATCAAGCTCGGCAAGAGCGTCCGTCCGAAACTCCACTGCGGCATCTGCGGCGAACACGGCGGCGATCCGACCTCGGTCGAGTTCTGCCACCACCTCGGTCTCGATTACGTCTCCTGCTCGCCTTACCGCGTGCCGATCGCGCGCCTCGCGGCGGCCCAGGCGGCGCTCCGCAAGTAATCGGGTCGGTTTTATTCAATACTTGAAAACGGCGGCGGGAGTAATCCCGTCGCTTGTTTTTTTGATATAATATTCTTCAATGAAGAAAAGCGGAATGAGGAGCGGAGCAAGAGCGCTAATCGAGAGTCTCGAGAGGGCGGGCGCCGAAGTCGCGTTTGGATATCCGGGCGGAAACGTGCTGGATGTCTTTGATGGCATGAAGGACGCGAAGTTTCGTTTCGTGTTAGGGCGGCATGAGCAGGGTTGTGTTCACATGGCGGACGGCTATGCGCGTGCGTCTGGGCGTCCGGCTGTCGTTATCGTCACCAGTGGTCCCGGTCTCACTAATACGATTACCGGGCTCGGGTGTGCGAACATGGACGGAGTCCCGATGGTCCTCGTGTGCGGGCAGGTCGATCTCGGCCGCATCGGAACGGATGCTTTCCAAGAGGCCGATACTACTGGCCTCACGCGTGCCGTTTCCAAGCATAATTTCCTCGTTAAGTCTGCTGACGAGATTCCGGAAACCGTCGCGCAGGCCTTTTACATCGCGACTCACGGCAAGCCCGGTCCGGTGGTGATCGACCTTCCGCGCGATATCCAGAAGCAGCTTACAGGTGCGCGTTATCCCGAGCGAATTTCCTTGCGCGCCTACCATCCGGAATGCGCCGCCGATCCGAAGGACGTCGCTATGCTTGCGAAATGGCTTAATTGCGCTAAGCGTCCCGTTATTTATGCCGGCGGCGGGGTTATCGCCGCGGGAGCAAGCGGTGAAGTTCGAGATCTTGCGCATAAGGCCGGCATTCCGATCGCGACTACGCTGATGGGAATCGGGGCTATCGACGAAAGCGATCCGCTCGCGCTCGGCATGGCCGGAATCCACGGTACGACGACCGCGAGGAAGGCGATCGAATCGGCGGACTTCATCCTTGCGCTCGGAGTCCGGTTCAACGACCGCGTGACTGACGGAGCAAAGCCGCGCAAAGGGGTCCGCATCGTCCATGTCGACTGCGACCCGGCTTCAATTGACAAGAATGTTTGCGTTTCGCTCGGTATCGTTGCCGACATCAAGGATCTACTGACCGTTGTTGCGAGCCGTGTCCGTTCTGCAGCACATGCCGACTGGATCAAGGAATTAGGACTACCGAAGTCGCTGATGTCGTATCGTCCGTTCGGTTCCAATTCTATCATGCCGCAGATGGTGATTGATGCGGTTGCGAAGGCGACTAAGGGGCATTGCATTATAACGACTGACGTCGGGCAGCATCAGATGTTCGCCGCTCGCAGATTCCCCCATGCTCATCCTCGGCATTTTATCACGTCCGGAGGTATGGGCGCGATGGGATTCGGTATTCCGGCTGCTATTGGCGCCGCTATCGCTAGGCCTGATCACAAGGTGGTCGCGATCCTTGGTGATGGCGGAGCTCAGATGACCGCCGAGGAACTGCTTGTTGCCTCGCAGATGAAGTTGCCGATCGTATTCATCGTGCTTAACAATCAATCGCTCGGAATGATCGCCCAGATGCAGAAATGCAAGTGGGATTGCGGTTATTCGACACCTAATTTTACTGTGCTCGCAAAGGCGTATGGGCTTAAGAGTATTCGGATCGTGAATCCGAAACGTCTTGATGCCGATGTCGTACGTGCGGTGCGGATGAAATCGCCGGTGCTTGTGGAGATCGCTGTTGATCCACGGGCTTCGGTGTGATTCTTATAACTAACGTAGAAAGGGCCGCTATGAGGATTTGTCGTTTGTCACTTGGGTTGGCGATGATGCTTATTTGCATCAATGTTTTTGCCGCGGAGAAATACGATGCTGAAACCAACGCCTACTGGGAGGCGACTGCGGTCGTGCCGGCCCCGAAGGCGCCGGCGGACTGTGCGTTCGTCGACGAGACGCTCGCGAAATGCGCCAAGAACTATTCGGTGCTGCTCGCGAATGCGGTCCGCGACTACACCAAGGCGAAGCCGTATCCGAAGCGCTTCCGCAACGGCAAGGTCGAGTACATCCCCGACTGGGACTGGTGCACCGGCTTCTGGCCGGGCTCCCTGTGGCTCCTCTACGAGGCGACCGGCGACCTCAAGTGGAAGTTCGCCGCGGAGAGGTATTCGGACGAGCTCTTCCACATCCGTTTCTCCAACCTCCATCACGATCTCGGCTTCATGGCGCTGCCGCCGGCGGGGAACGGACTCCGCATTACCGGCGACCCCAAATACGCGACCTGGCTCTATGATTCGGCGCGCGCGCTGCAGACGCGGTGGCGTCCGTATTCCAAGGCGATCCAGGCCTGGGGAGTCTGGGGTGGCAAGTGGGGCGACAGCTGCTCGATCATCGTGGACGCGATGCTCAACATGGAGCTCTTCGAGTTCGCCGCGAACTATCCCGCTTCGGGTAAGCTTACCTCCGAGCGCGACTGGCTCGAGGGCGGATCGTTCCGCGATATGGCGGAGATGCACGTCGACACCTCGATCAAGTACCTTCTGCGGGAAGACGGCTCTTCGCATCATATGGCCCTCATCGATCTCAAGACGGGCGAACTCCTCGAGAATCGCACCGGACAGGGCGTCGGACACTGGAGCCGCGGGCAGGGCTGGGTCGTCTACGGTTTCCCGATGATGTACGAATACACGAGGAACCGGAAATATCTTGAGATCGCCAAGAAGGTTGCGGATTATGCGATGACGCAGAAGGATCTGCCCGCGGATTCCGTTCCGTACTGGGATTACGAGGCCCCGAACATCCCGAATGAAGAACGCGACTCTTCCGCCGCGGCGATCATCGGGTGCGGACTTCTCCGTCTCTCGCGTCTTGTCGACGATAAGGCCCTCGCCGCGAAATACCGTGCCGAGGCGATCAAGATCGCGCGCTCGCTTTCGTCCGACGCCTATTTCGCGAAGCCGGACGAATGCGGTGGCTTCCTTCTGAAGCACGCCGTCGGCTCGAAGCCCGACAAGGCGGAGATCGACATGCCGCTCAATTACGGCGAATACTATTTCCTTGAACTACTGCTCGATCTTAAAAGGACACGCGTATGGTAATCACCTCGATACTGCTCGCTGCGGCCGTCGCCGCGGGTAATCTCCAGAATGCTGCCGATGTCACGTTGGGCGCGACCGCGACTTTCGACGGGGCCCCGAACAACAAGGACTGGCCCGCCCGCAACGCGATCACCGAGAAGGCGCGGGGAGTTCTTTTCGGTGCGCCGATGAAGAACGGACGCATCAATATCAATCTCATCACCAAGTGTCATATCGAGAAGATCGATCTCGTGCAGCTCGATTATCGCGGCACGATGAACGTGAAGAAGGCCGAGATCTTCTTTGACGGCAAGAGCGTGAAGACGGTCGATCTCGAGGAGCTCCCCGGCAAACCGCAGTCCGTCGAGGTGAAGGGCGAGGCCGCTCAGGTCGCCGTGAAGTGTCTCGACACCTTCCCGCCGATGAAGGACAAGAAGACCGGCAAGCCGGGGCCGAACTACGGCGGTTGGGCGAAGATTCGCGTGTGGGTGTCGGACGACGTCAAGTCGCTGATGGAGCCGCCGTCGAGCTATAAGGTCGAGAAGCTCGACGTCGCGGTCCAGAAGACCGGTTCCGCCGCGGTCGCCGGCGGCGTCAAGGTGTTCGGCGAGCCCCGCGTCTCCAAGGGACATCCCTGTACGACCTGGGACAAGCAGGATGTCGCGGAATATCGCGCGATGCTCAAGACCTCGCCGGAATTCAAGCGGATGGCCGAAGCGCTCAAGCGCGCGATGGACAAGCGTATCACCGAACCGACGGGAGTTCCGCAGCCGCTTGGAAAGGACGAGAACGGCAAGTGGAAGCACCTGATGGACCAGCAGTACGGCAAGATCCACAATCGGCTCTCGCTCGATGTCGCGAATCTCGGCACCTGCTATCAGCTCTTCGGAGATGAGAAATACGCCGAGTGCGCGAAGAAGATCCTCCTCGATTACGCCGCGGCGTTTCCGCAGTACGGCGTCGGTGCACGTCCCACCTTCAGACACGATCCGTCGATTCTCTTCGACCAGCGTCTCGGCGACGCGACCTGCATCATTCAGTTCGCGATCGGCTGGGACTTCGTCAAGGAGTCGAAGTGCTTCTCCGCCGAGGATATCAGGAACATCCAGGAGAACTTCATTCTCGCGGACGCGCGGCACATCCGGGCCAACCGCGCGCACCTGATCGGTGCGAGTAACTGGTCCGCCATCGGCACCGCCGCGTGCCTTGCCTGCGGCGTAGCCTGTGATGACGAGGATATGATCAACACCGCGCTCTGGGGCTATCGCTGGAGTTCGCTCCCCGAGGCGAAGCGCGATCCCGCCAAGTTCAACAAGTGGTGGGAAGGGGATTATTGCGCGAAGCCCAACGGTATCGAACTCCACTTCTCCGGGAAGTCCATCGACGTGGACGGAATGTGGTGCGAAGGCGCGATGGGCTATCAGTTCATGGCGTTGCAGGCGCTCGTCGTCGACGCGGAGATCCTCTGGCACCGCGGTATCGACATGTACCGCTATCGCGACGGCGCGATGAAGGCGATCTTCGATTCCCCGATCCTCTTCTCTTATCCGAACTACATCACGCCCGCGATCCACGATTCCGGCAATGCCTCGATCGTGGGACGCGAAGCCTATCTCTACGAGTTCGGCTACAAGCGTTATCGCGATCCCGCGTATCTGCCGATCCTGCAGAAGGTGAGCCGGCGTCTGGGCGCGAGCTTCCAGCAGTTCACCGTCTCGTGCCTCTACGATATTGGCGCATCGGGTGAGATCAAGCCGGTCGAGAATCCGTCCGTCGACCTGAACGGTGTCGGCTACGCTGTGCTCCGTTCGACGGACGCGCGCGGCACGCGTAATCTCCTCGTCGATTACGGACCCAACCGTTCGCACGGACACCCCGACAAGCTCAACATCGACTTCTGGGCGTTCGGCAATCTCCAGATCCCCGATCCCGGCAGCGCCTGGTACGAGACGCCGATCTACCGCAACTGGTTCCGCACGACTTTCGCCCACAACACGATCAACGTCGACATGTGCGAGCAGAATCCCTGCGACGCGGAACTTCTCGGCTATGCGCCGGGCGATGCGATCGGACTCATGCGTGCGCGCACCGACAAGGCCTATCCGGGCGTGATCATGGACCGCTCGCTCGTCCTCACGCGTGACTACATCGCCGATCTCTACGGCGCGTTCGCGAAGATGCCGCGGCTCTTCGACCTCACCTGGCATCCGCGGGGCGAGGCCGATTATCCCGCCGGACTCGTCGACGCTTCGATCGAGAACGCCGGAAACGTTCCGGGTTACAATCAGCTCAAGAACATCAAGAGCGTGAAGGGCGCGGAGGCGCAGAAGGTCGCGTACGTCAATAAGAATCTCAAGACCACGCTTAATTTCGCGGGCGGAATCGATACGGAGTTCATCGTCGCGAAGGCGCAGATCTCCACCGCTCCCGGCGCGAAGCCGGAGACGCCCGTCATCGAACGCCGTAAGGTGTCCGAAACCGTCTTCGGCAACGTCTTCGACATTTCCGGCGAAGAGAAGGTGACGAAGGTTGCTCAGGGAGGATCGTCGAAGGACGGCTTCGCCGCGCTCGCGATCGAGCTTAAGGACGGCAAGGACCTTTTCCTTGCTGCGTATCTCCCGGGCGAGCATAAGTTCGATGGCGCGTCGACTGATGCTCAGATGGCGTTCGTGTCGTCCGACAAGGACCGTAAGGTCAAGGCGCTCGCGCTCGTCGGCGGCACCACGCTCAAGGTCGCAGGCGGATCGCTGAAGCTTTCTGCGGTCGGCGGTGCGGTGGCCGAGCGTACCGATACGGGATCGTATCTCGTCAAGAACACGTCGAAAGCGGATCTCGTGATCAATGTCGCCGTGCTCGGACAGTCGAAGAAGTTCGAGCTTAAGTCCGGCGCCGCGGCGGAATGGCTGATCAACGGCGCGAAGCCGATTGCGCAGCATAAGGCGGAGGTGCTGAAGAAGCTCGCGGAGGAGGCGGCCGCGAAGGAAGCCGCGGCGAAGGCCGCGGCGGAAAAGCACGCCGCCGAACTTAAGGCACTCGCCGCGGCGAAGCCGGGAAGGAGCGGGACCTCGATCGCGATTCAGGCCGAGGATTTCGTCGCGGAGAGCCATGACGTTCGTCTCAATGAGACCAAGAAGGCAATCATCGGCAAGTGCTTCAGCCACTGGGATGCGGACGGACAGTGGATCGAGTGGAAGGTCGACGTTCCCGCGGAAGGTTATTACAACGTCACTTTCTGCTACTGTTCGGACAGCAACCGTCAGCGGTCGATGTCCGTCAACGGCGAAGCGATCGCCGATGCCGCCGCAGTGTCCGTTCCCGGCACCGGCGGATTCGCGAACAGTTCGGACGACTGGCGTCTCTTCACTTTCGCGATGCCTGACGATTCGGGATCGCTGCCGGTGCTCTTCAAGGCCGGCGAGAACACGATCCGTCTCTTCAATGTCGGCGGTGGCGGAGTGAATATGGACTATCTCCTCGTCACTTCTCCCGACGTCACCCCCGTTCGGCTGAAAAATTAACCACCATTCTTCAACTTCACACATCAACTTTTTATCCAAATGAAAGAAGCATTCGCATACGTAATCGGACTCGGCGCGGCAGTGATGATGCCAGTCATCTTCACCGTCCTCGGAGTCTGCATCCGCATCAAGTTCACCAAGGCGCTGAAGTCGGGACTCCTCGTCGGCGTCGGCTTCGTCGGACTCGGTGTGGTGACGGCGCTCCTCACCAGCAATCTCGGTCCCGCGCTGAAGGGGATGACGGATCTCTATCAGCTCAATCTCCCGTTCTTCGATCTCGGCTGGCCTGCGGCCGCGGCGGTAGCGTATTCGTGTGCGGTCGGCGCGTTCATCATTCCGGTCTGCCTCGGAGTGAATGTCGTGATGCTGCTTTCTGGTACGACGAGGACGGTCAACATCGATCTCTGGAACTACTGGCACTTCGCGTTCCTCGGCGCAATGGTCTTTTACGCCACCGATTCGCTCGCCTGGGCGTTCTACGCGGCGATCGTCCTTTACATCATCACGCTCTGCATGGCGGACTTCACCGCGAAGGGATTCCAGGGCTATTACAAGGATATGGAGGGAATCTCCATTCCGCAGCCGTTCTGTCAGAGCTTCACTCCTTTCGCCGTCGCGATCGGCTGGCTTCTCGACCGGATCCCCGGCTTCGACAAGCTCAACATCGACGCGGAGGGGATGAAGAAGAAGTTCGGACTCTTCGGCGAGCCGCTTTTCCTCGGCGTCATCATCGGCTGCGGCATCGGCGCGCTCAAGTGCGACAGCTGGAAGGCCGTCGTTGATTCGGTCCCCGAGATTCTCAAGCTCGGCGTCACGGTCGGAGCGGTGATGGAGCTCATTCCGCGCATCACCGCGCTCTTCATCGAAGGACTCAAGCCGATCTGCGAACAGACCCGCGGTTTCATCGAAAAGCGGTTTTCCGGGCTTAAGGGACTTTCCATCGGAATGTCGCCGGCGCTGGTGATCGGACATCCGACGACGCTCGTGGTCTCGATTCTGCTGATCCCGGTGATCCTGTTCCTTTCGGTATTCCTGCCGGGCAACAAGTTCCTGCCGCTCGCCTCGCTCGCCGGCATGTTCTATCTTTTCCCGTGCGTGTTGCCGATCACCAAGGGCAACGTGCTCAAGACCTTCATCATCGGACTCGTCGCGCTCGTCTGCGGACTTTTCTTCGTAACCAATCTGACGCCCGCGTTCTCCAAGGCCATCGCCGCGGCGAACTGCGACGGCATTTCGGTGCCGGCCGGTTTCGAGGGCGGTGCCGCGCTGGACTTCGCGTCCGCGCTCTGGTGCTTCGTCATCTATCATCTCACCGTCTCCTTCAAGTGGATCGGGGCGATTGTCGCCGGACTGCTCGCGCTCGGCATGTGCGCTGTCAACTTCAACCGTATCCGGAGGATGAAATGAAGAGGATTCTCATCCTTGCTCTCTCGTTTCTGATTGTTCGTTCTTCATTCGCGGTAACGGCGGCGCCGCTCTGCAATGCTGAGATATGTCCGTTGAATCAGAACGCGCTGATCTGGGAGAACGACCGTTTCGGCGCATATCTTTACGGTCCCGGCAATCATCACTGCTGGAGCGGAGTAGACATATTCAACAAGTCGATTCCCGGCTCCGCGGCGATCGCGTGGTCGAAGGATCCGAAGCTGACGGACTTCTTCAAGCATCCGAATTTCC
This sequence comes from uncultured Verrucomicrobiota bacterium, assembly GCA_945483525.1. The sequence continues at coordinate 31,464 of CALYRV010000004.1, read as the reverse complement.
ACGATAACCGCGGCGAAGGCATGGACAACTACACGATGGGCGCTGGTCGCGGCGTCGGGGCGGTAGCGCTCTGGGCGGACGGCGAATGGAAGACATACGGACCCTGGGAGAAGTGCGAGATCATCCATACTGGGGATGATTATGTCGAGTTTAGGCTCGTCTATCCTGCTTTTTCCGCGCTCGGCAAGATGACTTATCACATTACGCTGAAGAAGGGTGATGACTTCTTCCGCAATGACGTCTCGTTTGAATATCCGAATCGGTTCCGTCCGGAATGGCGGGTGGGCCCTGGTCTCGATCTTGACCCGAAGCGTGGACACAAAGGCGATCTTGCAGAAGAACCCGGTCTGATTTCGATTTTCGAGGACACTAAAGACGTAGACGGCGGGAATAAGATGTTCGGGCCCGAAGGTTCTTCGATGTCCGCGATCTTCGTCAGTGTCGGATCCGATGTTGAGAAGCTCACCGATATGCAGCAGTGCCGTGTGCTTGGCTTCAAGCAAGCGAACTTCACTTATTTTGCGGGCGTTTCGTGGTCTGAAAAAGGAGGTTTCACCGACGCGAAGAAGTGGCATGACGCGGTCCGTGACTTTTGCTATAATTTGAAATAACCATAAGAAAGGATTATCATGATTCTCACAACCCTGTTGCTGGCAACTGCCGTTAACTATACGGTTCAGACTGCTTCTCATTATGATGATGTTAAGAACTTCGACACGGAGAAGCTTCGTAGTCGCTTCGTGATGGAGAAGGTGATGGAGGCGGACAAGATCAATGTGACTTATTCGCTGTACGATCGTCTCATCTTTGGAGGAGCGATGCCGGTTGAGCAGACGCTTACGCTCGACACGTTCACGGAACTCAAGGCGGATAATTTCCTCGACCGCCGCGAGCTGGGCGTTATCAATGTCGGAGGTCCTGGTTATGTGACGGTGGACGGCGAGCGTTATGATCTTGATTTCAAGGATGCGCTTTACGTCGGTTGCGGCAAGAAGAAGGTGGCGTTCGTTTCGATAGATAAGCAGAATCCCGCCAAGTTCTATCTCAATTCCGCTCCTGCGTATAAGGCGTATGTCACGCAGCTGATTACGACGGACGAGGCGAAGTACAAGAAGAATCCCGAGAAGTACACGCTCGGCGTCCGTAAGCATCTCGGCTCGCTGAAGGAGTCTAACGACCGTTACATCAACCAGCTTATCGTTTCCAACGTCCTTTTCAAGAAGGAAGGTGGCGGTGTTAATCAGTTGCAGGTCGGACTTACCGAGCTTGTCGAGGGATCTGTCTGGAATACGATGCCTCAGCACGTTCACAACCGTCGTATGGAGGCGTACTACTACTTTAACGTTCCGGCCGGTCAGGCGATCTGCCATCTGATGGGCCGTCCGCAGGAGCAGCGGCTTGTCTGGCTGCACAACGAGCAGGCGATTTCCAGCCCCGAGTGGTCCGTTCATTCCGCCGCCGGCACCTCGAACTACATGTTTATCTGGGGTATGGCTGGCGAAAACCTCAATTATGGCGATATGGACAAGGTCGACGTCCTCGAGATGCGTTGAGCATTTTCCACTTAATAACTAATAGCTAATGACTAACAACTAAGGACTAAAATCATGATTCTCGATCAGTTCAAACTTGATGGTAAGGTTGCGATTGTCACTGGTGCTGGACGCGGCATTGGACAGGCCTATGCGGTCGGTCTTGCAGAAGCGGGCGCGGATGTCGCGATTGTTGACGTCATTCCGATGGATGAAACCATTGAGATGATTAAGAAGCTCGGTCGTAAGGCGATCGGCATCAAGGCGGATCTCTCCAAGGGAGAGAAGGAGGCTCCGAAGATTGTTGCTAAAGTTGTTAAAACATTCAAAAAGATTGATATTCTTGTCAATAATGCCGGCATTATTCGCCGTGAGCCGTTTGCTGAGCACAGCGCGAAGAATTGGAATGATGTGATCTCCATTAATCTTTCCACTCCGTTCTTCCTCTCGCAGGCGGTCGTTCGTCAGATGCAGAAGCAGGGCAAGGGTGGTAAGATTATCAATATTGCCTCGATGCTTTCCTTCCAGGGCGGTATCCTTGTCCCTGGTTATGCTGCTTCGAAGGGCGGTATCAAGTCCCTTACTATGCTGATGGCCAACGTGCTTTCGAAGGACGGCATCTGTGTTAACGCGATTGCTCCAGGATATATTGCGACGGCCAATACCGCGCCGATCCGCGCGGACAAGAAGCGCAACAAGGCGATTCTCGATCGTATCCCTGCGGGACGTTGGGGAACTCCCGACGATCTTAAGGGTATTTGCGTGTTCCTCGCTGCTCCGGCGTCCGATTACATGACCGGTTACACCTATGCTTGCGACGGTGGTTGGCTCGCGCGATAATCGGTTCTGAATTCTGTGAATCTGAACCTTCGGACCTGGAACCGAAACGGTTTCGGGTCCGAATTTTTCTAAATTATCGTTGACACCCAAAAGGGTAATGTGGTATGATTCTCAATGTCAATGGATAACAGGAGATTGTATTCATGAAGAGACTCATGCTTGCGATTGCCGCGACCGCGGCATTCGTGTCCGTCGCGTCTGCTGAAGAAGATTGGTTCAGGGGCACCATCGGTAGCGTATCTGGCGGTAAATGGAAGATGACTCCCGGTTCCGGTAGCATCTCTACCAATTCTACCACGCTGGTGCTCGACGAAGCGACATCCGCTTCTTTTGCGGCGAACTCGCCGAAGTCGCTTTCCGGCAGCGAGAATCTGAAGTTCGCTACGAGCGCGAAGTTCGCCTATTCCTATGACGAGCTTCCTGAGATCGATTCTGGTGCCAAGGCCGGTGTCGTCGTTTACACGAACGAGTATTATGTGCTCGCGAAGGACGACACGACGAACAACTGGGCTGCGACTGGCATCGCGGCCGCCTCGCTCGACAGCGATGTTGCTGTCAGTGTGACGATCTCCAATGACAATAGCAAAGTCTTTGCGATCTACAACATCGCCGGTTCTGTGATTAACAAGGAAGTCGTCGCCGGTGATTCCGCCTGGGGTACGGTCGACTACAAGGGCAGCGGTGAAGTCGCTTCGCTCGTCGGTACCACGATTTCGCTTTCGTCTGTCTGGCCGCTTCCCGGTGATGGCGGAAGCATTGCGGTCGATCTCAAGTGGGCTGCGGCCAATCAAATTAATCAGGAGGCGTTCGCCAGCGCTGAGAAGCTTTCCAATGGTTTCACCGCGTCCGAATCCTACATTCTCGGGCTCAACACCAACGAAGATCTCGTCGCGACGTTTGCGGTTTCCGGCGACGATCTGGTTGTTAACGTTCCCGCTCCCAAGGTCGCCGACAAGGTGCAGTTCGACATCTATGTCAACGATGCGCTTGTGGCTGAAAACGCGACGCTTCCCTATGCGGTTTGCGCTTGCGGCGACGTGGGTTCCGACGAGAAGAAGATTGAGGTCCGTCCGCGGGTTTCCGGTCAGAGCGTGGCAACGGCGGGCAAATCCCAGACGATTGGCATCTGGATGACTCCGCAGTACGCCAAGAACACCTCCGGGTACATCGTGATTCCTTACGAGTGCGCCGTTTCCACTGCGCTCTTCAATCTCGCGGACGCCGGTCACGTCGACCAAATGTCCGTGTACGATGCTGAGTCCGGTGAATGGGATACGTGGACGGTCGAAGGGGTAGGCTCGGCGTGGACGTATGTCCCGACTCCTGGTCGCACCTATCCGATCACGACGGTGCTTCATCCGGGTCAGGCGGTGAAGGTCTCGATCGGTGAATGCAAAGGAGACAACAAGGCCTTCTGGGTTTGCGGAACCGTGGTTGACCGCACGAAGACGGCGGTTGTCGCCGGTAAGTACAACCTCATCGGCAATCCCGAAAAGTCGTCTGTGCCGCTGTCGATGTTCGATTCGAATGCCAAGATCCGCACGTTTGATGCTACCACGGCTCATGTGCTGCCCGATATCTCCTACGTGAAGTATGGTAGCGACTGGTACAAGATTCCGCTCAATGGTAGAGGCACAACGGCAACCGTGATTACGGGTGCCAATGCCTTCTTCCTTAATACGACGGTCAAGGAAATCACCTGGACCCCGGCCAACAACGAATAAGATTTAAAAAAGGATATGAAAATGAACATCAAATCTTATATTGCGGCGGCCGCGGTTGCGATCTCGTCATTCGCGATGGCTGAGGGCGACACGTCATATCTTTACTGGATGGCTGACACTACGGGGCTGAGCGGTGTGTCTTACGCCAAGGTCAACGCCTTGGGTTCTGATGGAAAGACGTCCGTCGGATATCTCACGGTGGCGCAGACCGATGGCACAGGGGTCGGTGAGGCGTTCAGTCCTACCTTCGATGCGATTTACCTTGAAAAGGTTGCGGTCATCGGCAGTACGATGCTCGGCGAATCGTATAGCTTCCAGCTGGAGCTTTACGGAACGGACAATCAGGTCAAGTGGTTGTCCGCAGTAGTCGCTAAGAGCTCCGCGACGATCGGCTCCATGTGGCAGGAGTTGGGTGTCAGTCCGACCGTGTTCAGCGGTTTCCACGTCCCTGAGCCGACGAGCGGACTCCTCGCGATGCTCGGTTTCGGACTGCTCGCGCTTCGTCGTAAACAGAAGTAAGCAAAGGAAAGGAATTCTAAAATGAAAAAGCTTATCGCTGTGTTTGCGCTTCTTGCGTCGGCTTGTGCTTTTGGCGCGATTGACGACACGATCATTGTCATCGAAACCCAGGGTCCCGATAAGTACGCTGACGGCACGACCGTTCTGGACGGCGAGCGTTATGCGATCGTCTGGTCCGCTGACGAATTCGCCGGCTTCAAGGCCGACGGTTCGCTCGTGAACGACAAGGACGCGGTGCTCGGCATCGTTTCTCGCGCCAAGGACGGAAAGTGTCCGATCTTCGCGTTCACGGTCTCTTCGCAGTATATCCGCCAGGGCGGCACGATCTCCGTCTGGCTGCTCGACACCCGTGTTTACGCCGAGGATAATTCGGTTTCCTTCGCTAAGGCGACGAGCGCGACCAAGGTCGAGGCGATTACCGCTGCCGCCAAGGTCGAGGCGACGATCGATGTCCAGAAGGGCGGTGCGATGGTCGCCGAGGCGAAGTCCGGGCTTCAGGCTCAGCCTGGTGCGATCACCATGCCAGCTGATATCGCCACTCCGAAGATCGCCGGATTTTCCATGGATGACAATTTCGTCTACCTCCAGGTTGAGGGCACTCAGCCGTTCCTGCGTTACGGTGTTTCCGCCGGCACTACGCCGGAGAACCTTTCCGCCGGAGCCGAGCAGGCGAGTCCGTCCGGCGATGCCGCTAAGTCAATTACGCTTATCACCCCGAAGAAGGGCGAAACCGGATTCTTCAAGGTCGATCGCAAGTGAGTTTGTATGGGGTATAGGAGTTACGATATGAAGAAGACTTTGCTTTCGGTAGCTGTAATCGCGGCAACCGTTTCCGTTGCGCATGCCGAACCGGCGGCTTGGTTCGCCGGCAATATCGGCGAAGTTGCTTCTGGCGGTTCCTGGGACGCTATGCCCACTAGTGGTGTGACGCTTGAGGGAAACGCATATATTCTGAATGATGCCGAGCACTTCAAGTTTACTGCTGATGAGTCGAAGTCCGTTTCGTCTTCTCAGGATCTTGTGTTTAGCAGCAGCGTTGCGTTTAAGTACGCGTACGGTGATTTTCCTGAAATCGATAAGGGTGATAAGGCTGGTGTCACCGTGTATCGCGATAAAACGACAACAAACTTCTATGTCGTCGGTATGGTGGACGGGACCAATGGCTGGAAGAACTCGGGTATCTCTGCCCCCGCTGATCTTGATGCCGAAGTTTCAGTCACGATCATGGTGACCAACGGTATCGATGGCACCCACGCGGTTTATTCCATCGGCAATCCCGCGAGCACCTTTGATACGTTGATTGTCACGCCTTCGGCTTTCAGTATCGTTGATTATTCGGGTTGCGGTGTGATCAAGGCGCTGACCGGCGGTATCCTGCTGCAGGGCTATCCGATTCCAGGAAACTTCGTGATCGCGACTGAAGCCGGTAATGCGTGGGCGGCGCGGTTCGGATATGCGCAGGATAAGCTGGCGGCGATACTTATCAGCTCCGCCAATGATGCTTATGGTCGTACCGCGGCGGAGAGTTGCATCCTTGGCGTTGCTACGAATGAGGAGATTACGGCGTCCATTGATGATACCGACGTGGCTGCTGATAAGCTGAAGTTCAAGGTTCAGCTTGATCCGACGAAGATCATTGCTGGTCATAATGTTCAGTTCCAGTTGAAGAAGGATGCAACTGGTGTGGGCAGTGCTCAGACCGACCTGGTGTTCAATCCCGATTTCGCGGACGGCGAGTATTCCATCGTCGCTTATATCGACGGTGCTGATAAGGAGATTTCTGTCAGTAAGACGATGGGTGTGAAAACCGCTGCTGGAGGCTTTAATGCTCCTGCCGCTGCGGGATTCCTCGCGGTTCCTTACACTGGTGCCGAAGGCGATATTGCAATTGCAAATCTCTTCAAGAAGGCGATGCTGGTTAATGGCGATCAGCTCGACGTCTTCGATTCCGAGACCGCGGGATGGAAGAGCTTCACCTTCAACGGAACCGCTTGGGAAGGTGTTCAGAAGAACGAGGTCACTCCCAATCCCGCCACGACGACGATCAAGCGCGGTCAGGCGTTCAAGTTGACGCGTCCTAAGGTCGATGGTATGTCCGCGCCGGTTTATCTCGGTTATGTCTCCACTGCGGCGGCGAAGGTTTCCATTCCTGCCGGCCAGTATGAGCTGGTGTCCAAGGTCGATGGTTCTTCGTTTGCGCTCAGCGGAATGGCTGATTCTGACTGGGGTGCCAAGGTTGATGTCGGTGCAGCAGTTCCGACGGAGATGTATAAGAAGATTCGCGGGTGGAAGAAGATTGTTTACGCCGATGGTAAGGCGACCGCGCATGATGCGACAGAAGTTAACGGTCCGTTCTTTATGCTGAACCGCGGCACGGAAGCGAAGGAAGTAGACTTCAGCAAGTAAGATTTAGGGAAGGACTAATACGATGAAATCAATTTTTAAATCTTTGCTGGCGGTTTTCGTGGTAGGCGCGGCTTTTGCGTTGAAGGCCGATCCTGCGATGGATAGCATTCTTTACTGGATGCTTGACGATAGTAAGGTCGCCGACGGAACCAAATACCTGAAGATTAAGTGGGAGGGAGGCGATTCCTCGGGCTATCTGGTGAACGCCAATTTCGGCGCGTCGAATGGTGAGACGAAGTTCTATCCAGATTTCGCACTCGGTCATTTCGCTCAGATTGGTAGCACAATGCTGAATGATCAGTATAAGTTCATCGTCGAGCTTTATGCCGAAGTCGGTTCGGATCCGCTTTCCACGTTGACCGGCATGTATGGCAGTGCGTTGGTCGGTTCGGTGGGAACGGACATTTTCAGCCTTAAGGTTGATCCTGTAAATCTCGGTGCCGCAGTTCCGGAGCCGACGAGCGGGATGCTCGCGTTGCTCGGCTTCGGTTTGCTCGCTCTGCGTCGTAAACAGAAGAAGACATAAAGAAGGGGGTTGGTCATGAAGAAGCTTATAGCTGCAGTTGCTCTTTTCGGTTCGGTTTGCGCTTTTGGCGCGATTGACGATACGACGGTGGTCGTGGGTTCGAAGGGTCCTGACAAGTATGCTGACGGCACGCAGGCGCTCGTCGGTGAGTGCTATGCGCTTGTGTGGTCTCAGAACGAGTTCGGCGGATTCAACGCCGACGGTTCGCTAGTCAATCCGGAGGACGTGGTGTTCGTGATTCTTCCGCGGGCGGACGAGAACGGCGCCTGTAAGACGTTCGGATACGACGTTCCGCGTTCGATCGTGGAGAAGGGCGGACGCATCTCGCTGTGGTTGCTTGACACCCGTGTCTACGCTCAGGACGGCACGGTAAAGCCTTGCGAGGTCAAGGGCTGGGATACGAAGTCCGTTCCCGCCGTCGCATCCGCCGCTAAGGTCCAGGCTGAGATCCAGGTTTCCGCTCCTGGTGCCAAGAGCATTTCTGGCGCTGCGGCTGGTGAAGCGGTTGCCACTGCGGTTCCCGGGGATGTGCCCTCGCCAGTGATCAAGTCCTTCAAGATCGAGGATGGCTATGCGATCATCGAGGTCGCCAACACGAAGCCGTACATCACCTATGATCTTGCCGCCGGTGAGAAGCCGAATGTGCTTGAGAAGGGCAAGGCCGAACATCCCGTGAATGGTGCCGCTACCGCGGAGGATACGATCACGTTGATTAAGCCAGTTAAGGAAGGCGGAGAATTCTTCTCCGTGAATCGCAAGTGAGCGCGGCGGGGCGAGGCGCCCCGCCCTCCAAATATGCGGACGGCGGCGAGTGTCGAGCACTCGCCGCTTTGTTTTTGATATAATATCAGATATGAATTGGAAGAAGCTTTGGTGGATATTCCCGCTATCAGCTGCGGTTGCGGTCTTCGTTGGTTATTGGATGTTCGCCTTGCAGGCGTTTACTCCGGAGATGAGTCGCGAGGTCGCTGTAGCGTCCGGTCTGCGCCCTGCGGCTGATGTCTTCCCGGGACTTTGGAGATATATCGCGGCAATGTTGCCGCCCACCGCTTCGAGTTATGCTATGGTGGGACGGTTCTGCGCGGTGGTGTTCTCCGTCTTTCTGTATCTTTTCCTCCGTCGGGCTATGTTGCTTTTGCATAGCACCAGTGTGGACACCGAGCGGCTGGAGTCGCTTTTCATTCCTTCAATTTCGCTGGTATGCGCGGTAATGGGAACTTACGCCGAGCCGGTTTGGCGCGCGTTTTCGCTGTTCGCTCCTGCCTCGTTGACTTTGGTGTTTATGGTAGTCGTCGCGCATCTGTATCTCGAGTGGATTGCGCGCGGCGGTTGGTGGCGGCTTTGCGGGGGATTGTCCCTCACTGGACTCTTCGTTGCCGAAACGCCATTAGCGTTGGTTGTTCCGATTGCCTGCGGTTTTACTTATAGTCTGTTGTGGCGTTCGATTCGCAACGATGCCTTCGTTCCGCGTCCAGACCTGCCATCGGTTCGGCGGTTGCCGAAATGGCGGATGTTCCTGTGCTTTGTCGCCGGTGTCATCGTCGGTTGTTATGCTAATATTACCTTCATTTCCGTTCATGATGTCGCGGGTGTGCTCGGATGGAAATTCACCTATGTCCTTTTCCACTACGGCGAACAGTATTTGTTGCTAATCAAGAATGCGTCGGTCACCGCGGGTTGGATTCTCGGTGTCCCGTTGTGCGTGATTCCGTTCGTGGTTGTCACTAAACTGCTGCCGCGTCTGACGGACGACGATCGTCCGATGCCGTTCTTCCTCGGGGTCATCTCGCTTTTCTGCGGCCTCATCGCCTACTTCGAGCAAGGTCCGCTCCGCGGCGCCTGGTTCTGGACCTGGATCGTCGACAAGGACCTTGTCAGTTCCGTTGCGCTTCTTGGTTTTTACTCGTTGCTTTCGACCAGTGCCTTCGCGTTCGTCGCTCTGATTTTCGTGGCGGACGCCTATAATTCTCGGCGCTCGGAGTTTCGTGAACGCGGGGTGATTCTTTCGTATCGCGGAGCGATGGTGATTCTCACCATTGTTGTTGCGTCGCTGATCGTCTTCCGACTGCCGCACACTAATGTCCGCAAGATCCTCCTCTTCAACGATAATGCGATCAAGGAAACCTTCCGCGAACTCAACGGCGCGAAATTCGTCTTTACGGACGGCTCCGCCGATGCCGAGCTGGAACTTGAGGCGGCGAGGAACGGACAGAAGCTTTATGCGATCAACCTGATGAATGACCCTTTGAAGAACGCGGAGGCGATCCGCTTGCGCGGGCTGACGGACGAGGGTGATATCATCGCCGCCAGGATAGGGGCGTCCGCGCTTCTTCGTGTGTGGGCGTGTGACAAGCAGAACGGACTCGATGATGCGGCGTTGCAGCTTGGGCTTGATCTCTGGAAGCGTGAGAAGGGTATGATTCCGCCAGCGGCGAGCGCGTTCGTGGCTCGGACCAAAGGTCTTCGGGATGAGGATATCCGTGACGCCTCGCTGATTGCCAACACCTTTGCCGAGCATGTCGCCGAATTGGCTCCGATTGCAGACGCTGCCGATGTTCCGCCGTCCGTCCGCGAACTCTTTTTCACTCTCTCCTGGCGCATTTCGCGTTTCGCGCGCTATCGCAAGGATTCCGCTCTTGCTGAAAAGCTTGATTCCATGAACACCGCGCTTAAGCGGATGCTTCGTGATCTCGAATACGCTCGGCTTCAGGTGTTCTTGCAGTTGACGCCGAAAGAGGGACTTGAACTCGCGCTTCGTCGCGCTGATTTCCAGGAGGCAGCGCGCTATGCGGCCGCGGTCTTGAAGATCGATCGTGACGATCCGCGCGGCAATTTCGGTATGGGTATGTATTTCCTGATGGCGAACCGCTTCGAGGATGCGGAGCAGTATCTTCGTCGCGTGTTGATCAAGCGTCCTGACGAACCTGCTGCGCTTAACAATCTTTCCATCATCTGCCGAAAGACCCGGCGCTACGAGGAGGCGGTCAAGCTCGCCAAACGGGCGTTGGAACTCCTGCCTGGTAACGACGATGTCAAGCAGACGCTTATGGATGCGGAAAATAAGGCACCTTGATTTATGGTATAATTTGCGACGAAAGGTTCTTTGAAATGACGGCGACACGCAGACAGGCCCGCGAGTGGGCGATTCAGATGCTTACCGCGGCAGATTTGAATCCGACGGACGATATTGAAACGCTGATATCCGATTTCTGGTCTCAGCACGAAACTCTTGATGCCGAGGATGGCGGGGATGGTGAGAAGGTCCGTGGGAAACTCAAGGCGTTCGCCGAAGACCGCGTTCGCGGCGTGCTTCAGAATCTCTCCGTGATTGACGGAAAACTCCAGCCGCTTCTTCAGGAGTGGGAGTTGTTTCGCCTCGGAACCGTCGAGCGCGCCGTATTGCGCATGGGTATGTGGGAGATGGATAACTGCTCGGATATTCCCAAGCCCGTCGTGATCAATGAGGCAATTGATCTCGCGAACTGGTTTTCCACTCCGAAGTCCAGGACGATCGTTAACGGTGTGTTGGACCGTTACGCGAAGCAGTAGGTGTAGTTGTAGGTGTAGGTGTAGTGAAGACGCTGTATTTAGAAAGGTCCACCGGTGAGTGCCGTAAGGGTGATTGGGTGGAGAAGCTCGATCTTGAGGGCGTCGGGCGAATCGTTGTAGGAACCGGTCCCGGTAGTTTTGCCGGCATCCGATCCGCGCTTGCGTTCGCTCAAGGATATGCGCTCGGGAGGCCCGGCATGGAAGTGCTCGGGCTGCCTTCGGCGTGTGCCATCGCCGCAACTTTCCTTTCTCAATCTCAACCTCGACCTTCAACCTCAACCTCCCTCGCCGTCATCGGCGACGCGAGGCAGGGTAAGCTCTGGATCGCCGAATTCGACGGTTACAATCTCGTCAAGGAAATCTATCAGATCGAATCCTCCGCTCTTCAACTTCAACTTCATACTTCAACTGTCGTCGCCTCTCCCGACGACAAGCGGATCGGTTCGCTTTTGAAGGATACGTTCGGGGATCGTTATCTTGGCGAACGGCTGCCGACAGCGGAGGGGCTTAAGGTTTTCGCAGAAGTAAACCCTGCGATCCTCGTCAAGGAGCCGCTTCCGATTTATCTTAACCCCGCTGTCAGAAGCTGATATGAACAGGTTTCTTAGCGTCTTAGAAGGGCAAGTACGTCGGCAAGATCGTCTACAAGTATCCACCGGAAGAGAAGAAATAAGATGTTCACTGGACTCATTCAGCGTATCGGAACGGTCAAGCGCGTTTCCCGCGGCACGGGACTCGTCCTTGAGATTTCCGCTGACACTCCCTGGACTAAGCCACTTGAGGAGGGAGAGTCGATTGCCGTTAACGGTGTATGCCTTACGGTTGTCAAACATGACGGTTTCCAGCGTTTCACCGCCGATGTGCTCAGGGAGACTGAAATTCGCTCCGGACTTGGTGAACTCGTTCCCGGTACGAAAGTGAATCTCGAAAGGGCGCTTCGGGTAGGCGAACCCATGGGAGGGCATATCGTTCAGGGCCATGTAGAATGTCGCGGCACCGTTTCGGCGATTGAGCCGAAGGGGCGTGATATTCAATTACGCGTCCGCTGCGGGAGAGTACTGGCTGCGGAGTCGGTAATTAAGGGTTCTATTACCATTAATGGCGTTTCTCTCACGATAAGCGCAATCGGAGAGGATTTTCTCGGCGTTGATTTAATCCCTACCACGCGGAAGGATACTAATTTAGGACTTCTTCGCGTTGGCGATAAGGTCAATCTTGAAGGCGATGTCCTGCGCAAATACGCTGCCAAGGGAACGGTCCCAGCGGTAGGTCTGACCGAAGAATCGCTTGCTAAGGCGTTCGGTTAACCCCTTGCATTAGCGACTGAATTTTTGATATACTGTGTTTTCATTCACGTCATCGGGGTCCAACCGGTGGCGGTAGCAACGCGGACAAAACCCTGGGAAACGGGCACAAATCCGCAAAAAGAACAAGGAAAAGAACAATGCAGAAGAGCTATCGTGCTCCGAACCCGGGCGACAAGCGCCAGTGGTTCCTCATCGACGCGAAGGATCAGCCGGTTGGCCGCCTCGCCGTCGTCGTCGCTAACAAACTCCGTGCGAAGGATCTTCCGACCTTCGATCCGTCCGTTGATGCGGGCGCGTTCGTCGTCGTGATCAACGCCGCTCAGGTCAAGCTCACCGGCAAGAAGGAAGAGCTCAAGACCTACGAGCGCTACTCCGGCTGGCGCAACGGCCGCAAGGAGTTCACCGCCGCGCAGATGCGCGCCAAGCACCCTGAGACCATTATCAATGAAGCCGTCTGGGGAATGCTCCCGAAGAACAACATCGCCCGCAAGATGATGACTCGTCTCAAAGTCTTCGCTGGTGCCGAACATAACCTCGCCGCGCAGAAGCCGGTTGAAATCAAGCTCTAAGGGAGGAATTTGAATCATGGCTACGAAGAAAGCTATTTCCGCCGGAACTGGCCGTCGTAAGACCGCTACCGCTCGTGTCAACCTCGTCCCGGGAACGGGCAAGTGGACCGTTAACGGCGTCGCTCTCGAGGAGTATCTCCCGTCTGAGGCTCTCCGCGATTACCTCAAGCAGCCCGTCGCGATCTCCGGTTACGACATGGAGAAGATCGACGTCGTCGCGTTCGCCAAGGGCGGCGGCATCTCCGGTCAGGCCGGCGCCATCCGTCATGGTCTCGCCCGCGCGATTGTTGCCGCTGATGCCGAGACTCGCGCCGCCCTTAAGAAGGCCGGTTGCATGACTCGCGACAGCCGCATGAAGGAACGTAAGAAACCCGGTCAGCCGGGCGCCCGTAAGCGCTTCCAGTTCTCGAAGCGTTAATCGCAGGTCGCGAGTTGCGAGTTGCGAGTTGCGAGTTGCCTTGTGCATCTTCGTGACTCGCAACTTTGCAATTTGCGCGGGTTTGTCTGGAACCCGAAACTCGAAACTCCGGAATTCGAAACTCGAAACTTTGTAATGGCATTTGGATTTTTGAAGAAGATCGTCGGTGCGTTGACTGGCAAGAAGCAGTCCGCTCCGCAACAAAGCGGCGGGAAGAAGAAACATCGTCGTGGCGGCAAGGGTCGAAATAAGGACGGCCGTCAGCAGAACGGCCAGCAGCAGAACGGCCAGCAGAAGAAGGGTGGCCAGTCTCAGCAGCAGCGCGGTCAGCGTCTTCAGTCGCAGAACGGTGGCAACCAGCACCGCGGAGACCGCAATGATCGCGGGCATCGCGGAGATCGCGGACGCAATGGCCGTCCCCAGGTTGTCAATACCGCGGCCGGACAGATGCGTCCGGGCGGGGAAATCTCCAAGGAAGAGCTCGCGGCGCGCAAGGCCGCGCACGTCGCGTGGTCGATGGACCAGTTTGTGGTTGAGCCGCTTGAGGGCAAGAAGCGTTTCCACGATTTTGATTTGCCGTCCGAAGTAATGCACGGCATCGCCGATCTCGGTTTCCAGTACTGCACCGAGATCCAGGCGTTGTCGCTGGAGCAGGCGCTTCAGGGTAAGAACATCGCCGGTAAGGCCCAGACCGGTAGCGGCAAGACCGCCGCGTTTCTTGTCGCGATCCTCACGCGCTACCTCCGCACGCCGGAGAACCGCGCGAAGGAGGGCGGCAACCCGCGTGCGCTCGTCATCGCTCCGACGCGCGAGCTTGTCATCCAGATTTGCAAGGACGCCGATGCGATCGGCAAGTACTGCAATCTCCGTTCTCTCGCCGTCTACGGAGGTATGGACTACGATCGTCAGCGCGAGGAGGTGCTGAACGCGCCCGTCGATCTCCTGGTCGCGACACCCGGTCGTCTCCTTGATTTTGTGAAGAGCCGCGTGATCAATCTTGCTAATGTCGACACGCTCGTCATCGACGAGGCGGACCGCATGCTGGACATGGGCTTCATCCCCGACGTCCGCCGCATCATGAGCTATCTGCCGCCGAAGCAGAAGCGCACGACGATGCTCTATTCCGCGACGCTCAACGAGACCGTGATGAGACTCGCTTCTAATTGGATGGAGGAGCCGTTCAAGGCCGAGGTCGAGAGTCAGACGAACGCTACCGACACCGTCAAGCAGGTCGTTTACGTGATCCAAGCGAAGGATAAGTTCACCGTCCTTTACAATCACATCGCGCTGCATCCCGACGCCCGCACGATCGTCTTTTGCAACCGCAAGTGCACGACCGAAGACGTCTACGAGTCGCTCAAGGTTCGCGGCGTCTCCGTTGAGATGCTCTCGGGTGACGTCAATCAGAACAAGCGTCTTAAGGTGCTCGAGCAGTTCAAGGAGGGTTCCGTCAAGATCGTCGTCGCGACCGATGTCGCGGGTCGTGGCATCGACATCAAGGGGCTCGAGTACGTCGTCAACTTCGACTTCCCCTATGAGGCCGAGGACTACGTCCACCGCATCGGCCGTACCGGCCGCGCCGGTTCGACCGGGGTTGCGATTTCCTTCGCAGACGAATACGAGAGCTGTCAGATCCCTGATATCGAAGCGTACATCAAGGAGGAGCTGAAGTGCACCGTGATTGGTCCCGATGATCCGCTCCTGAAGCCGATTCCTCCGCGCGGCTCCAAGCTCGGCGAGATCGATGCCGCCGCCAAGGCCGAGGTCGATGCCCGCGAGGCCGCCGGCGAAGAGGAGAAGGCCGCGGCTGCGGCACTGGTCGGAGCGAACGCGGTGAACGGACTCGGTAAGCCGCAGATCCTCAAGGACAACGCCCCGCAGCGGGAGCTTCCGAAGTTCGAGCATGCGCTCGATCCCAAGACGCCGCCGCCGGACGAGTCGAACGTCTACTCGAAGCCCGTCGAACAGCAGACGAAGCTCGAGGAGTGGTCCGTGGAGAAGTGAAATGCTCTCCGTCGTCGTCACCACTAAGAATGAGGCCGCGAACATCGCGGCCTGTTTGCGTTCTTTCGACGGCTTCGACGTCGAAAAGATAGTGGTCGATAACGGTTCAACGGACGACACCAAGCGCATCGCCGAGTCCCTCGGCGCGATCGTTCTCGACAAGGGTCCGGAGCGCTCCGCCCAGCGCAATCTCGGCTGGCGTACCGCGAAGAACGACTGGGTTGTGATCCTCGACGCCGACATGATCCTCCCGAAGGAGACGGTGGAGGAGATCGTTTCGCTCGTTTCTCAGCCTCAACCTTCAGCCTCAACCTGTCCGAAGGCGTACTGGATTCCCGAAGTGCGGACCGGGACGGGTTTTAGAGTCCGTGCCCGCAACTTCGAGCGCAGCTTCTACGACGGCACCTGCATCGATGCGCTGCGGCTTTTCCACAAGAGCGTCCTCGAGGCGACCGGCGGCTATGACGAGAACCTGATTGCCGGACCCGAGGACTGGGAGCTCGACATCCGCGTGCTCGCGACCGGCGCGAAGTGCGAGGTGCTGAAGCACAACCTCATTCACAACGAGAAGCAGCTTTCGTTCAAGCGGATGCTCGAGAAGAAGGCGTACTATTCTAAGTCGATGGCGGCTTATCGCGCGAAGTGGCCGGATCATCCCGCGGTGAAGAAGCAGTTCTCGCCGTTCTACCGTTTCTTCGGCGTCTTCGTCGAGAAGGGCAAGTGGAAGAAGATCCTCCGTCATCCGATCCTCTTCTTCGGCGTTCTCTTCGAACGTTTCTCCGTCGGCGTCACCTATCTTCTCAATCGCTGATTTGGTATAATATCAGGTATGGAAATGCCTGAATATACTATCGGCAGGACTGTGTTCGGGTCCGCCGCTGAAATTGCCGCCGCGTACGATGTGTTCCACAAGCAGCCGATTGACGAGACGCGGCTCGCGCCGACACGTGAAGATCCGTTCGGCGGCGTAAGGCGCGGACTCAAAGGCGAGGCTTCGATCACCGATGTCGCGACTTTTGATGGACGCGAGGATTCGACGCTCACTTTCGCGCCTTCGAAGAAGCCGGGCTGGTGGATTCGCCGTTGCGACCTCCCGGAGCAGCTCGACACCGAGGTGGACGTTTCGAACCTTTGGTCCAGCGCCCAGAACCTCGTGCTACGGTCTGGCAGCAATCGCAACTATCTGCGCATGGTCGAGCACATCATCGCGCTCAAATGCGGACTCGGAATCGACGACTGCCTTCTCAAGGTGCGGTCCGGCGACCCGCCGCTTTTCGACGATTCCTCGTTGCCGTTGGTGAAGACAGTGGAGAAGGCAGAGGTGATGGAATTAGAAGGTAGGAATGATGAAGCTTCCGCTGTTCCTAATTATGTCACGGTCAAGGAGCCGGTCGCCTTCGGTGGCAAGCGCGGGGATTTCCTGCTGTTTCTGCCGGCGAAGGAGGGAGAGCGCAATCTCCGCATCGACTGTGCGATCAAGTGGAAAACCTGTATCGGACAGCAGCGCATCCTCTTCGATGTGACGCCGGAGACCTTCACCTACGCTTCCCTCGCGCGTACGAACTGCACGCGCAACCAGTATTTCGCGGCGCTTACGATCGGTAAGCTCTTTGCCGCGACACGTCATTGGGGCTACACCAAGAAGAATATCCTCATTCACGGCAAGCATGGCTGGCATAACGAGCCGCGCTTCCCTGTCGGCGACAAGTTTCTTGAGCCGGTGTGGCATCGCGCGACGCTGGACCTCATGGCCGCGATCGCGCTGATCCGCGGACGTTTCGTCGGCACGGTGGTCAGTTACCGAGCGGGACACACCATGGACTGCGACGCCGTTCGCGCGCTCTATCGCAACGAACTGCTCAAAACCATTTGACCATCCACTGTAGACCTAATCTCTCGACCTAAATCTTATGTTTCTCGAACTGACCAATCCGCTCGTCTGTTTCGACATCGAATCCACTGGGGTTTCCCCGCGGAAGGACCGCATCATCGAGCTGGCTGCGATTAAGGTAATGCCCGACGGCACTGAAATCGAGAAGTGCTGGCTTCTGAATCCGACGATTCCGATTCCGCCGGAGACGACGGCGATCCACGGAATCACGGACGAGATCGTGAAGGACTGTCCCACGTTCGCAGACAAGGCGGACGAGATCTTCGAATTCTTCCGCGACGCGACGCTCTCCGGTTTCAATTGCGACCGCTTCGATGTCCTGTGCCTCGAGGAGGAGTTCGCCCGTTGCAAGAAGAACTTCGGCGCCTCGCAACGTAAGCACATCGACGTGCAGCGGATCTATCACAAGATGTTTCCGCGCGACCTCAGCTCGGCGGTCCGCGAGTATCTCGGGCGCAACCATGATGGTGCGCACGGCGCGGAAGCCGATGCTCGCGCTACCCTGGAGGTCCTTAAGGCCCAAATGACGCGGCACGCGTCGGAACTGCCGCGGACCGATGCTGGTCTCGACGAGTACCTAGTTCCTCGGGATCCGCTGAATGCCGACCGCAACGGCACGCTCCGCTGGAAGGATGGACAGCTCTGTGTGAATTTTGGAAAGAAGAAGGGCGAACCGCTCGTGAAGTTGCTGATGAACGAGCCGAATTTCCTCAAGTGGATGCTGAAGGGCGATTTTGATACCGAGGTTCGGATGATTATAACGGATCTGCTTGAAAACGGACGGCTTCCATCGCCTCCGAAGTGCTGAAATTATGATATAATACGCTCATTATGACTTTGGCAGAACTCGAGATTGCGAAGGCAGAGAGCCTGAAGGAGATTGCCGCGGCCGCGGATGCGGCGGCGGTGGAAGCGCTTCGCGTGAAATATGTCGGCCGTAACGGTGCTATTCCCGCGCTTATCAAGGGCATGAAGGATGTCCCGCCGGCTGAACGTCCCGCGTTTGGCAAGGCGATTCAGATGTGGAAGGCTGAGGCTGAAGCTGCGCTGGAGGCTAAAGGTGCCGGTACGAAGGTTGAAAAGGGGGTTGTTGCTGATCTCACGCAGCCTGGGCGTTGGTTCGGCCTCGGCGCTGAGCATCCGCTTTCTCGCGTGATTGAGGAGACTGCGAGGATTTTCGGTAAACTTGGGTTCACGGTGGCTGACGGCCCCGAACTTGAGAATCGGTTTAATAACTTCACGGCGCTTAATACGCCTGAGCATCATCCGTCACAGGATCGTACCGATACCTTTTGGTTCAATGATGATTGTCTTCTTCGTACACAGACATCGCCTGTGCAGATTCGTACGATGATGGGCAACAAGCCTCCGATTCGAGTGATCTGCCCCGGTCGCACCTTCCGTCGCGATACGACCGATGCGACTCATTCCGCCAACTTCCATCAGATTGAAGGTCTTTATGTCGACTGTTCCGATAAGAAGCCGGTCTCGCTTGCGGATCTTAAGTCGGTGCTTGCGTATTTTGCGAAGGAGATGATGGGCGATGGGGTGACGGTTCGTTTCCGCCCTCATTTCTTCCCTTTTACCGAACCGTCCGTTGAGGTGGATTTTTCGTGTCACGTCTGCAAGGGTAAGGGTACCGGCTGTCGCGTCTGCAAGGAGAGTGGCTGGATTGAGGTTGCGGGCGCTGGCATGGTCGATCCCCGTGTGTTCAAGCATGTCGGGTATGATCCCGAAAAGGTTTCTGGGTATGCGTTTGGCTTTGGAGTTGAGCGTATAGCGATGATCAAATATGGTATTCCGGATATTCGTTGGCTTTATGAGAACGATGTCCGCTTCCTCTCCCAGCTTGCGTGATTCAGCGTTTGTTTTAGCAGTCGGCCGCAGGTGGGGTTGGTAGAGGACTGGAAGGAGGTGCGTTATGATGACCATTTACAAATGGGAAAACGGCGGATTGAAGGAAACGCCGGAATTCGCTTCTTCTTGCTGGGTTAATCTGGTCGAGCCTACCACGACCGAGCTCGAGTCGGTTCTTTCGCATTTGAATGTTCCGCGAGATTTTCTTACCGATCCGCTTGACCAGGGAGAACGTCCGCGTTTTGATAATGAAGACGGAGCGACGTTGATCATCGTTAATGTGCCGATGCCAGTTGTTCCGGACGAGGATGATGAAGTTGAGTCGATTTCGCCGTATCGGACGGTTCCGTTGGGTATCATACTCTTCAACTCGACTGTCATTACGGTCTGTAGTGCGCAGACGCCGGTGACGACGGCGTTTCTTGATCAGATTCGGCGCGTGTGCCCGCCGTCAGACAGTTGGCGATTTGCATTCCGGTTGCTGTGGCATGGGGGAGTGTTGTTCCTTCGCTACATCAACGACATTCATTCTCGTGCAGGAGATCTTGAGGACGAGTTGCACGAGTCGATTTCTAACGAGGCGTTGTTGAAGCTGTTTCAGATCGAGAAGACGCTTGTTTACTTTACGACTTCTCTTAAGGCAGACACCATAGCCCTCGCCCGCGCCAACACTGCGCGGCAGATTTCGCTTTCCGAAGACGATCGTGACTATTTGGAGGACGCGATGGTGGAATATCAGCAGGCGCTAGAAACTGCGACTATCCATACAACGATCCTGAATGGCACTCTTGATACGTTCGCGTCGCTGATCAATAACAACCTGAACAACGTAATGAAGTATATGGCGGCCGCGACGATCCTGCTGGCTGCGCCGACGTTGATAGCCTCTCTTTACGGTATGAACATCGGGCTGCCGTTTCAGGGCCATGACCACGCATTTGCCATCGTGATGGGCATTTCGGCATTTCTTGCTCTATCGATTGTCGGTATCTTCATGTTCCTTTCGCATAAGCGGAAGTTCTGATGGCGAGCGTCCACCTTATTATTGGCGAAGACGACTACCTCGTGTCCGAGGCGGCGAAAAAGGTCGTTGGCGAAGGTGTCGGGCTTGAGCTTTTCGATTCCAATAACGCTACGAACTCCGAACTGCAGCTGAAGGATCTTCGCGCGGTTGAAGAGTCGTTTTTGACTCCTCCGTTTTTTGATCCCAGGAAGGTGACTTGGTGGAAGAACGTGAATTTCCTGCCGCATCAAGGCAAGGGCGCGCCGAGCGAAGAGGTGAAGGGCGCGCTGGAGAAGTTCGCCTCTGTGATCGCTGCTTCGGTGATGCCAGATAATCAGCAGCTGCTGATTACAGGTCCGAAGCTGAAGATGGATTCGGTTTTCGCGAAGACTTTGAAGAGTGTCGCCGAAGTGGTCGAATATAAGACTGGCAAACCCTGGGAGCAGCAGAAGAATGCGGTGGTGCGGGTCATCGACCTTGCGGCGGAGATGAATCTTAAGTTTGCGCCTGGCGCGGCGGAGAAGTTTGTCTCGATCGTCGGGTGCGATTCTCGCTCGCTGATGAATGAGCTCGCGAAGATGCGTGATTTTCTGGGCAAGGCTTCACATACGATTGATGAGTCTGCGGTTGAGGAGATCAGCTCGCCTGGAATTGTCAATGAGCCTGAGATCTGGTCCGTGACGGACGCTATCGGAGCGCGCAATCTTGAACAATCTCTTGCGGCCGTCCGCCGTTTCGAACAGGAGAATGGATTTGCGGTCTATGTCTCCGGGGCTATTGAAAAGCTTTTCCGTCAGTTGGCGGAGCTGAAGGATGCCGAGGAGAAGGGTTGTTTCGACGCGGCTACTGAGGGCATGGCGCCTTTCACTGCGAGGAAGCTGCGCGGATTCCTGCCTAGGTGGCGGCTTCAGGAGCTACGTATCGCGCGCAAGCGCTTCCTGTCTCTTCGCGAAAAGGCGGTGTCGTCTGGTGAATCCGTCGGCACTTTGGTTATCACTGAAATCATTCGCACTTGCGGCATCAGGAGGAGACGTGCTTAAGAGTCTTCATATTCGCAATCTCGCGGTGGTTGAGGACGTGGAGGCGGAGTTCGGTCCCGGTCTTAACGTCCTGACGGGAGAGACTGGTGCCGGAAAGAGCGTGATTATGGGTGCGCTTGACCTGGTCCTCGGTGCGAGGGCTGACGCCTCGTTGGTTCGTGATGGTGCGAAAGAGGCAGAGGTGGAGGCGTGCTTCGCATGTAGGGAACGCGGACTTGGAAACGGGGACCAGATGCGGACAACGATGGTTCGTAGGACGGTGACGAAGGAAGGAAAGAGCCGAGCGTGGATCAATGAGGAGAGCGTAACGCTTGCGGAGCTCAAAGCGCAGGTCGCGGCATTGGTAGACATTCACGGGCCGCGAGCCAATCAGAAGCTGTTGGAGGAGTCGTTCCAGCGCGAGACCGTAGATGGGTTTGTTCCCGAGAAGGAATTTTCGAAGCTGTTCAAGCGATATTCAGATCTTTTTAACGAATTGTCAGATCTCGATTCGGAGCTTTGCGCTCTGCGCGCTGTGCTTTCTTCAGAGGATGAGCTTGACATGCTTCGCTTTCAGGTCTCCGAACTCGAGGAGGCGGGGATAGGTCCGGATGACGAAGATCTTGCTGAACGTCATGCGGCGGCTGCGCATGCGGAGGATATTGTCGAGGCGGCAAATGCGATCACCGAGGCTCTTGGTGGGGATGAAGGCGCTGAACGTGCGATTGCAGAAGCCAGGCAGGGCATTGCGGTTGCGGCGAAGTATTTCCCCGCGGCGTCGGAGTGGCGCGACCGCATTGAGGAGATCGCTACTCAAGTCGAGGAATTGTCGAGGTCCGTCGCCGATGCGGCGAGTAAGGTTGAGGTCGATAACGATGAGTTTCAGCGAATCGATGCGCGACTTGGTGTAGTCAACCGGCTGAAGCGCAAGTATGGAGATCCGGTCGCGGCACTTGAGAAGAAGCGTGCGCGTCTTGATATGCTTGAACATCGCGAGACGAAGATAGAAGAGCTCCGCGGCAGGATTGCCGCGGTAACGAAGGAAGTGAAGTCTGCCGGCTCGGAGATCACTAAGGCGAGGAGGTGCGCCGGTGTTAAGCTAGCGAAGATGGTCGTCAAGGAGCTTCGGGAACTTGGCTTCGCGAAGGCGGATTTTGCGGTTTCGGTCGAATCGGTCGAGCCGACGGTGTATGGATGCGACAAGGTAGTATTCATGTTTGGCCCCAATCCCGGCGAACCGATGCGTCCGTTGTCGGCGATCGCTTCGTCTGGAGAAATCGCCCGCGTGATGCTGGCGCTGAAGGTGTTGAAGCCGGTTGCCGGTTCTCGGTCTCGTTCTTCAGATTCCTCTCCCACGTTGGTTTTCGATGAAGTTGACGCGAACATCGGTGGAGAAACTGGGACGGTTGTGGGACGGAAGATGCGTGAAGCGGCGGAGGAAGGACAGGTCATCGCGATTACGCATTTGCCTCAGAGCGCAGTGTGGGGGGACCGTCATCTCATGGTGGCGAAGAGTGTGTCCGGCGGTAGGACACGAACAGGGATTTTCCATATATCCGGTGATGAGCGGATTGGCGAAATCGCGCGGATGTTAGGCGGTGAGAAGATAACGACAGTTGTAAAGAAACATGCGAAAGAACTCCTTGAGCTATCCCGTTGAATTCACGACGGATGTATTCGGTAAAGATAATGACAGGCTGGCGGAGTTGCTCCGCAAGGTGACCGGAAATGAGCATCCTCGTGTGATGCTGGTGGCGGACCTGAATGTGGTGCAGCATGTCGATGGTCTTGGAACCAAGATCGGCGCATACATACAGACCAACGGTATTGAGCTTGCGGCGGCACCGGTGGTTATTGCCGGTGGCGAAAAGATCAAGTGCGATTCGCTTCGTAGCGCGTTACAAGTCGTTTCTTCTGCGCTGGATGCAAAGATCGGCAGTAACGATGTGATGCTGGTTATCGGCGGCGGAACTCTTTTTGATGTGGCTGGATGGGCGGGGGCGCAGATTCGCGGCGGTGTCAAGCTGGTGCGGATTCCGACGACGCCTGCGGCGATGATTGACGCTGCTTTCTCCGACAATGCGGCGATTGATTCGGCGAATATCAAGGATGCGCTTAAAATACCGTGTGTTCCAGCGGCGGTGGTGATTGACACTGCATTTGCGAAGACGGTGCTGGACGGGGTGTGGCGTGGTGGTTTTGCCGCAGCTGTAAGGATGGCGGTGACCACTGATAAGAGTTTCTGTAGGCTTCTCTCCGAGATGGCTTCCGGATTCCGCAACCGCGAGACAGGCGCTTTGGACAAGCTGGTTCGAGCCGCATATGAATCAAGACTCAAGGCTGGGGCTGATACATTCGGCGAGTGGGCCGCGCTCAGGCTTGAGTCCATGAGCTCCTATAAGTTGCCGCATGGCTACGCATTGGCGTTAGGAGTGCTAATCGACTCGTATTTCGCCAATATTCTCGGGGAACTTAAGGATGAGGATCTTGCGGTAATCGAGAGAATGCTTGCCGATTCTGGCGCCAAGGAGGGCGCTTCGCACAGCCATCACCTCGTCCAGCAGACGGAATCGTTATTGGCCGGACTTTCCGCTTGGGCGCTGGTGCATCCGGAAGGCATCGTGATTCCAACCGGAATCGGGAAAAGGAAGATTGTTGAAATTCCTGATCGTGAGGCTATGAAATCAGCCCTGAATATGATAAAATAAATTGAAGATGAAAGCATTGTCCATATTGTCCGCTTTTTTTGCGGCTTCGGTGATCTCGGCTGCTCCGGTGACTGAGGTTAAGGTTCAGGCTCTTGACGGGTTCGGCGGTGATACTGGAGCCGTCATCTCGTGTTGTCAGACGAAGGTCGGATCTGAGTATGATCCAGTCCTGGTTACGCGTGATGTGACAACGCTTAAGGCTTCCGGCGAATTCGAGGATATTCGCGTCGACGCCCAGAAGTCGCTGCTTGGTGAAGGCGTTGAGGTCACATTTTTCGTCAAGCGGAAGCTTCGCTATCATGCTCCGCTGACGATTGTCGGGGCTACCTCTATCTCTGAGTCGACGCTTGCTTCGGAGGCTGGGCTTAAGGACGGGTATCCTTATGGAGAGGGAGATCTTGCTGCGGCCGCGGCGAAGATCTGCGAGGCTTATCGCAAGAAGCACTTTCCCGATGTCAAGGTGATGCCGCGCGTTGAGATGCTCGGCAATGGTAATGACTGTCATGTGGTGTTTGTTGTCGACGAAGGTGATCGTTATAAGATTCGCGATTATACCTTTACTGGCGTTTCTGGGGTTGAGGAGGAAGAGCTTCGCGCGTCGATTGGCGATTATCCATGGTGGAATCCCTATGGTTGGTTCTCCGAGAACCCGGTTTCCGATGAGCAGCTTGCGCAGTCTGTGTTTAAGATTGAAGAGGTGTTCCGTAATCATGGCTATCTCGATGTCAAGGTTGCAGCCCCCAAGCGTGTCCCGATTGTTGGCAAGCCTGGGCGTTGTGATGTGGTCTATGCGGTTACCGAGGGGCCGTGTTATCGTATTGGCAAGAGTTCTGTGAAGGGTCTGACTCGTTATCCGGAGTCGGCGGTGATCGCAAAGAGCGCATTGCCGCAGCCTGGGGAAATCGCTGGGGCGACTACACTTGCTGATGCTGCGCGCCGGGTTCAGGTTACGGTTGGGTCTGGAGACCTCGGTCTTGCAGACACCCGCGTTGATGTCCGTCGTATTCCTTCTGCTGCCGATCCGCAGGTTCTTGATATCGTCTATCAGGTCACTGAAGGTGTGCCGGTGGTGATTGACGATGTGGTCGTTCGCGGTAACGATTACACGAAGGACAAGGTTGTCCGCCGTGAGATATCGCTAGGCCCCGGTGATCGGATGCTTGAGGACCGGGCGGATCGTAGCAAGCGTCGCCTTGAGAACCTCGACTATTTCTCCAGGGTCAGTTATTATCTCGAGCCCACTGGGCGTGGCAAGGATGACAATGGAGCAGAGTTCCGCAACCTCGTGTACGAGGTTGAAGAGAAGAACACTGGGTCCTTCATGGTCGGCATTGGCGCGAGCACGGTGGATTCCGTGTTCATCTCCGCCGAGGTTATGCAGTCCAACTTCGACATCTTTGCGCCGGATAAGTGGTTCCGCGGCGGCGGTCAGAAGGCTCGCGCATATGTCCAGTGGGGCCCGAGGATTCAGACTATTGAGGCTTCGGTCACGGAACCGCATCTTTTTGACAGACTGCTCGAATTAACGGTCGAGGGTTATCGTCGCGGTCGTTGGTACGACGAATACGATCTTTATCGTAACGGTGGCGCTGTCACCCTCGCGTATCCGGTTAAGTTCTGGCCGACATGGGATCCTTTCGGACGTTTCGGTGTCCGTCTTACTGGTGAGTTTATCCAGATGGACGACGTCGAAACCGCTCAGTTCAGCTATAACGGTCACACCGAGCAGGTGTTTGTGAATCAGGATCGTCAATATGGTGACGCCGCGGAAGGTGTGCTCCGTGTCTTCTGGAGCCACAACAATTGCGATAATTACCGTACGCCAACTTCTGGCGGCCGCACTATGTTGTTCGTTGATGCTGCTGGTGGAGATAATTCCTGGTGGCGCATTGGAGCTTCTCACCGGCAGTATTTCCCGATCTGGAAGCGTTACGGGCATGTCCTCATGGTTGCGGCACGTTTTGAGACGATTGATGCGTTTGACGATGAGATGGTCCCGATCTATAATCGTATGTTCCTTGGCGGTCCGCGTACGGTTCGCGGTGTCAAGTATCGTAATGTCTCTCCGCTCGCGGCTCGAGTCGGAGGTGGTGATTATGCGCCGCTTGGCGGTCAGACTATGTTCTGCATGAATTTCGAGTATACGATTCCGATTGTGAAGATGCTTCGCGTCGCGGCGTTCTCGGATTTTGGTTCTGTTGGTTGGGATGAGTTTGATCTCGATTTTTCCGACACTTTCGCTTGGACGGTCGGCGTGGGATTTCGTCTCGACATCCCGATGTTCCCCATTCGGCTTGACTTCGCCACTCCGATCGAGAGGCCCGATCATGCCGAGAAGGAGGTCTTCTCGTTTACCGTCGGTTATGACTTCTGAGTCGGAGCCGAAGCTGCTGGCAGCGCTGAAGTCCAAGGTTGAAGGATGGAATTTTAAATATCAAAAGGAAAAGCAATGAAGAAACTCGTAATCGCACTCGCTCTCGTTCCCGCAATTGCCATGGCCGATCTCAAGATCGGGACCGTAGAGATAGGTATTCTCATCCGCAATCATAAGAGTTACGAGACAAATAAGCGGTTCCTTGACGATTCCGAGAAGGAATCGCAGGCTCGTCTCGAGTCGATGCGCAAGGATCTCGAAAAGGTCCAGGCGGACGGGCAGAAGATCGCTGATGAGGCCCAGAACCCGATGTTGGCCGCTGGCAGACGCCAGGAACTTGAGAAGCGGTTGATGGAGATTCAGAAGAAGCTTATAAGCGGACAGCAGGCGCTTCGCGGCGAGGCTATGCGTGCGCAGCAGGATTTGCAGTCCACCGAGGCTAAGTTTCAGAAGATTATGGGTGATGATCTGCGCAAGGTGATTTCCGATTTCGCCGCGACCAATGGTTATGATCTCGTCATTGATTCGTCGGCGGTTCCATACTCTAGCAAGTCAATGGACGTGACTGACGGTGTTCTCAAGCTGATGGGCGTTGATCCCGCGAAGGCGGTCAAGCCCGTTAAGGAAGAGGGAAAGAAGTCTGATGAAGGCAAGTGAACTCGCTAAGGCTCTCGGCGGAACGCTTGAGGGCGATGACGTGGAGATTGTTGCTTGCGGCGGTCTTGAAGAGGCGCGCCCAGGTGACTTGAGCTTCTGCAAGGATCCGAAGCATGTCGCCCTCGTTCAGCAGACGAAGGCGTCTGCCGTATTGCTTCCTCCGGAATGGGACAAGGGGGCTCCGTGTGCGATCATCCGTGTTGCCGATCCCAATCATGCCTGCATGGCTGCGGCGAAGATCTTCGCGCCACCGGAGCCCGTTCGCGCTCCCGGAGTGCATGCGACTGCAATTGTGGATCAATCCGTGAAACTTGGAGTGAACGTTCATATTGGTGCGTTTACGATTGTCGAGAAGGGTGCTGAAATCGGTGATGGTGCGGTTATCGAGGCGCAGTCCTTTATCGGAGAGAATTGCAAGGTCGGTGCTGGGACGCATATCTATCCGCAGGTCACGTTGCGCGAGGGAACGATTGTCGGCAAGTCGTGTATCATCCATTGTGGCGCACGCCTCGGCGGTGATGGTTACGGTTTCAATACTGTGACCGATCCTGCGTCGCCGTTCCCAAAGATCGAGAAGATACCGCAACTGGGCATCGTTGAGCTTGGTGACGGCGTCGAGATCGGGTCGAATACCACGATTGACCGGGCGCGTATTGGTCGTACCTATATCGGTCCAATGACCAAGATTGACAACCTCGTGCAGATCGGGCACAATGTCAAGGTGAAGGGCTATTCTGGGCTTATCGCGCAGTCTGGTGTCGCAGGCTCCACGGAGATAGGATATGGATGCCTTATCTGGGCGCAGGCCGGCATCTCCGGCCACATCAAGATTGCGGACGGTGTTCAGGTCGGTCCTCAGGCTGGCGTTCCTCAGACACTTGATGGATCCGTCAAGTACGTTATCGGCTGCCCTGCGGTCTCAATGCGCGAGTTCGGCGAGCGCGTTCTCGTTCCGCGGATGGTCGCTAAGCTTAAGTCCGAGGTTAAGGAAATAAAGTCGAAACTGGGTTGAGGTAGCAGATCAAGATCGACAAAGGAATCCTAAAACCATGAGTGAAAGAATAGCGGTCTATCCCGGTACGTTTGATCCAATGACGCTTGGCCATTTCGATCTCATCAAGCGGTCTGCCAGACTTTATGATCGTCTTATTGTGGCTGTTGCCAAGACCAGTGTCAAAAAAGGCGCGCGGTTCAAGGAGAAGGATCGGGTTTCAATGATTAGGGAGGACTGCGAGAAGGCGGGGCTGCGCAATGTCGAGGTTAAGGTGCTTGACATGTTGCTGGTGGAGTTCTGCCGACGTGAACGCGCCAAGGTGGTGATTCGAGGCGTGAGGGTCTACAGTGATTTCGAGTATGAGTTCCAGATGGCGCTCACCAACCGCCGCATGGCTCCTGAGATCGAGACCCTTTTCATGATGCCGAGCGAGAATTATTCCTATGTGACCGCCTCGATGGTGCGTGAAATCGCCAGTTACGGTGGCGATACTTCGTCTTTCGTTACTCCGGCCGTCCATAGGCGTCTTGTTAAATGAGGCGCTTTGTCGCGATTGTCCTGCTGTTCGCCGGATGCGTATCTGTCCCTGCGCTTAAAAGCGAGGATCCTGCCGCGGAGATTTGGTCTTTCTATGCCGAAGGTGTGAAGGATCCTTCGGTTTCAGTTGCCATCGTCAGGGATGGTGTTCCTGTGTTCGCTGGAGACCCTAGGGCGATCTATCGTATCGGGTCGCTCACCAAGTTTTTCGTCTCCGAAGCGGCGCTGCGTCTTGAGGATCGCGGGGAGATAGATCTTGATCGTCCGTTGACCGCGTTCGCGAGTTTTCGTCTTGATCCGATGTACGGGCGCGTCACCATGCGTGAGTTGATGGAGATGAGATCCGGGCTTCCCCGCGATCTTCTCGACTGGCGAAACTTCTTCGACTGGCATACTGCGCTTTCCTGTGGGGCTTTCGGCACCCATGTCTATTCTGGTTACGAGGATCGCGGGGATTTTCTTGAGAAGATCAATTCAAAACGTGCGCTAGACTTCCTTGCAGAACGCAAGTCTCGTTATTCCAATGTCGGATTCGCGCTGTTTACGATTCTCCTTGAAGATGCGGTAGGTAAGGGTATAGACGAAATCGTGAGGGATGAGATTGTGATTCCTAACGGGCTCCACGATACGACTTTTGCGCCGTCAGCCGATAAACTGTCGCGATTAACAAGACCTTGTGCCGGCAAGCTTCCATGGTGCTGGCCACGCGGCTGGGAGGTGTCGGAGCATCGGCTTGGAGAGACGCTCCGCGGCATGGGTGGGCTCTATTCTACGGTTGAGGACTGCGTGAAGTTCTTTGCCTCCTCCGAGCGTGTTCGTGCATCTAAACTGCTGTCGCATAAGAATGTTGGTCGATTCGTTCTGGACTATCGCTTCGGCATGGTATACGGCGGAGGATCGTTTGTGGCTTTCCCGCAGAAGAGCCGCGATTTCATGATCGTGTTCCGCAATGTCACGTCCTGGACCGCATCAGAGGATTTTGAACTCGCAGCAGGGGTGTTCCGGAAATGAAGTACAAGGTTGTTATCGCCTACGACGGAACCGCCTATTCGGGATGGCAGTATCAGGATAACGCCATCGGAATTCAGCAGGTCGTTGAAGAGGTTCTCGCGTATCTCGAGGGTTCTCCAGTGCGGATCTTCGGTTCCTCCCGAACCGATGCCGGAGTGCATGCGAAGGGCTTTGTCGGCCATTTTGAAATCACTAAGCCGATTCCGCCCAAGAACCTGCTCCGCGCGATGAATTCAAGGCTCCCGGAGGCGGTTCGCATCCTAAAGGCGTCCTATGCGAAGCGGGATTTCGACGCGAGGCTTTCCGCTAAAGGCAAGGAGTATCGTTATCAGCTTTATCAGGCCGATATCCTGCCGCCGCATCTTGTGCCCTATTGGACCTTCTGTCACCGGCCTCTGGATCTCAAGGCGATGCAGCGGGCGGCGAAATACTTCGTCGGCAAGCACGATTTCCTTTCCTTCGCTGCGAACCCGAACCGTGAGCTTGATTCAACAGTGCGGCGCATCTTCTCCTTTGAAGTGAAGAGGTCTGGACATCGCTACACTTTCATTGTGAAGGGGGATGGATTCCTTTACAAACAGGTTCGCTCGATGGTCGGATTTCTGATCTCGGTCGGAAAGGGCAATGAAAAGCCAGAAGCGGTCCGGGATCTTCTTCGCGATCATCCGGCTCGTACTGCTCGTGTTGAAACCGCCCCATCGCGGGGGTTGTTCCTTTGGAGGGTCTTCTACTGAGGATTTCAATCTGTAAATCTCGATCTGCACGTACACTATTCATCTACATCTGTAACCTATGCTCTACTATCTTGCTGATTACCTCATTCCCTGCTTTGGTCCGGCGCGACTGCTGAAGTCCCATGCGCTTTTGCTCGCCGGCGGTACGTTTTTTGCCGCGCTGTTGACGTGGATACTGCTGCCTCGGCTATGGACCAGACTTCCGCAGGACCGCGGCAAGGCGATTCTGGGTAAGGATGGAATGAGGTCGGCTGGCAAGCCCACAGGAACGGGTCTGATCGTTACGTTGATCGCGCTCCCCGTTATCGTTCTCTTTGTCCCGCTCGCGTTCTGGGATGCAATGTGTGTCGCGGGTTTCTATGCCGCGATGTTGTTTGGATATCTGGACGACCAGTCGAAGATCCCATGGGGTGAGGGCAGGAAGCTGATTCTGGACATAATCGTGTCCTTCGCCATTGCTGGGTTCATTTTCTGCGGGCATGCTGAACATATCAACGGGCTCGTCGGTGCTAGGATGATTGCGTGGCTTCCGTTTTGGAAGGAAATTGTCTATGTCCCGTTTTGGATCTACGTTCCGTTCGCCAGCATGGTCATTCTTTTCACCTTGAATGCGACGAACTGCTCCGATGGTGTTGACGGTCTAGCGGGCGCGCTTACGGTGACGACACTGGTAATTCTCGCGGCGTTGCTTTATGTGGTCGTAGGTTATCGTCCTGTCGCCCACTATTTCCTCATTCCAGTGTATTCCGAGGCGGCGAGGTGGGCGATCCTCACCATGATTGTGGCCGGAGCTTTCGGCGGATACCTCTGGTTTAACGCGGAACCTTCCAAGATTCTGATGGGAGACGCAGGCAGTCGCTTCCTCGGCGTTCTCGTTGCTACTGCATCGCTGATGACTGGCAATCCGCTTCTTGTTATCGCGTTGTCGCCGATCGTTCTCGTTAATGGCGGCGGCGGACTCGTCAAGCTCGTGCTGTTGCGTGCCGCGAAGAAAGCCGGATTCCAGATCGGCGATGACAACATGCTCAAGCGCATCCGATTTCCGCTTCACGACCATTGTAAAAAGAATCTTGGCTGGTCTAATGCCCAGGTGCTGATGCGCTTCATGCTGCTGCAGCTGATAGTCATGCCGATCCTGCTGATACTTCTAATCAAGGTTCGTTAAAATTTTCTAAATACCCCATTGACATCATCTCGGGGATTGTGATATACTATGTCTCGTTTTGAGGTTGCGAGGATAACTCAGTTGGTAGAGTGCCACCTTGCCAAGGTGGTTGTCGCGGGT
>CALYRV010000003.1 GCA_945483525.1 uncultured Verrucomicrobiota bacterium | reverse complement strand
AAGTCTCTATGTGTGAAGTCAACACCTCGTGGCCAATTCGATTTGGGCTGCGGGGCAGTGGGCCGGGGTCTGACCCCAATGGTGGTGTAATAATGCAATCGGATTCCGTACTTTTCAGGACAAATAGTTTTGATATAATAACGAGGTCATCAGACAAGGAGGAAGAAGATGTTCATTACAGCTGCAGTGTTCGCCGCCACGATTACGCTGACCGCGCCGGAGAACGGCGCGACCTACGACACCCACACGCCGTGCGTGAACGAGTTCCTCTCGCATCCCGCGGAGCGCAGTGTCCGTCCGCCGGAGCCGCCGCTGAGCGAGGACGAGATCAAGAAGCGTGACGCGCAGAACAAGAAGTACGACGCCTGGGTCGCCGCCGGCAAGCCCAAGGCCTCGCGCGCGAAGAAGTGGGAGCGCCGCTACAACTTCTACGAGCGCAACGAATGGACCGAGGCCCTCTACAAGAAGTCCTGCGAGGAGGCGAAGACCTACAAACCGTTCCAGTGGCAGGCCGACTTCAAGGGCAAGGAGATGACGATTGAGTTCTCCGAGACGAAGGACTTCGCGAAGAGCGTCGTCGAGAAGCTGCCGGACGGCGCCAAGGGCAAGTTTCCGTGGTTCCTGAAGGTCGGCACAAAGTATTACTGGCGCGTCACCGCGAAGGACGAGGGTGGCGCGAAGGTCGTCTCGGACGTGCGTGAGTTCACGACCCTTGACAACCATCCGCGCATGATCGGCTGGCCGTCCCTCAACTGCCGCGATATGGGCGGCGGCGAGAACGCGGACGGCGTGAAGGTGCGTCAGGGGCTCGTCTTCCGCGGACAGAAGGCGCACGGGCGCAGTCTTTTCGACGCGAGTAAGCTGACTACCATGGATGAATTCAAGTGGTTCTATGTCGAGATGCTCGGCATCAGGACCGATCTCGACCTTCGCGGCAAGGACGAGTCCGATTCGGCCGAGAAGCAGTTCAACTGTCTCGGCTTCGAGCACTTCGGCTGTCAGCACTTCTATCATCCGATCTACCCGTATCACATCGGGCTTCCGGACATCAAGGTCAAGATCGCCGAGATCTTCCGCGTGATGACGAAGATCGAGAACTATCCGATCTACTTCCACTGCGCCGTCGGTTCCGACCGCACGGGTACGATCGGCGTGCTCCTTGACGGACTCCTCGGCCGCACCGACGAGCAGATCTACAACGACTACGAGCTGCCGACCTTCAATCAGAACCTTCCGCGTCTCCGTTACTGCCGCAAGGCGGCCGGTATGTTCGGCGAGCTCGATCCGAAGACCTCGAAGATGGGCGGCGCCACGATCCGCGAGAACGTCGTGAAGTATCTCAAGGGTATCGGTCTCACGGACGACGAGCTTAATGCGATTCGCGACATCATGCTCGAGAAGTAATCGTAACGGACGGCGCTTCGGGCAGAAAGGACGATATGGATATGAAGATGATGCTGGCTGTCGTCGGAATGACGGCGGGTTTCGTGGCGGGGGCGGCGGTGATCGAGGCTGGACACGCCGGATCGGTAGAGCTGCGCGAACTCGGTGTGACGATGGGTCCTGTGCTCATTGATAAGGACTGGTCGCAGTACCGAGCGACTGGTTCGTGGATGCCGGCGGAGGACGGAACAACGGACTTCAGGCTCAAGGATCGCGCGGGCAAGGTGATTGTCGAAGGCAAGGCGAATTACAGCGCCGATTCCGGTAAGATCAAGGTCCGTTGGGATTTCACGGTCAAGGAGCCGTTCTCGGGGAACGGACTCGTCGTCGCGACGAGCCTTCCGATCACGAAGTTCGCGGGCGAGGAACTGCTGCTGGGCGAGATGAAGAAGACGCTTCCCGTGGAACGGCAGGAGAATCCGTTTATCGCCAACAGGTCCGTGAAGACGATGACGGTGGGCGGCAGGAAGCTCGGATTCGGGTTCAGTGCGCCGACTGCGGTCCATGTGCAGGATAACCGCAAGTGGAACGGTCGCGATTACGGTGCCCGGTTCTCGACCGGGGTGAATGATCTCGAGTCCGGTGAACGGCGATCGTTTGAGGTCGTGATTTCTGCTGATGGCGCGCTCGAGTTCGTGAAGGGTCTGACGGTGATCGGCGGAGATGAATGGGTTCCGCTTGAGGATTCGAACATGATCAGGGAGGGGAGTGTGCTCGACTTCTCCAAGATGCCGTGGATCGATGCGCCGGCGGGGAAGCACGGACGGGTGGTGGTGCGGAACGGACACTTCGAGTTCGAGAAGCTGCCGGGCGTGAAGCAGCGTTTCTACGGAGTGAACCTCGTGTTCGGCGCGTGCTACATGAACGAGCGGGAGGCGGAGGATCTCGCGGACCGGATCGTGCGCATGGGCTACAACACGATCCGCATCCATCATCACGAGCGGGAGCTCTGCGACAAGCAGGATGGCACGACAATCCGTCAGGAGCAGATGGCGAAGCTCGACTATCTGATGAATGCGTGCATTAAGCGCGGCATCTATGTCACGACCGATCTCTACGTCTCGCGCAACGTCCCGTGGCGGAGTTGCGGTATTCATAAAGACGGGATCATTCCGATGCAGGAGTTCAAGGAGCGCATCCTTTTCCAGGAGGGCGTGTATTCTAACTATCTCGCGTTCGCGCGTCAGTTCCTCAATCACGTCAATCCGAAGACGGGACGCCGCTGGGCGGATGAACCCGCGCTCGCGCATCTCGCGCTCGTCAACGAGGGCAATCTCGGCAACTGCGGTTATGATGTGATCCGTGAGCTTCCCGAGGTCAAGGCGGCGTACAAGGGCGTGATTCCGAAGAATCCGTGGGAGAATACCGTCGACAATCAGAGATTCTGCATCTATCTGGCGGACGTGGAGACCGCGTTCGTGAAGAAGATGCAGAGGTTCATTCGGGAGGAGATCAAGAGCGAGGTGCTGCTGACGGACCTCTCCTGCTGGAAGAATCCGGTGCAGTTCCAGCTACCGCGTCAGCTCTTCGACTACATCGACGATCACTTCTACGTCGATCATCCGTCCTTCCTCGAGCAGAGCTGGCGTCTGCCCTCGAAGCTTCCGAACACGAACCCGGTGCGCAATACGCGCAATCTCGGCTTCGAGGCGGTGTTCAAGCACCGTGATCTGCATAAGCCGTTCACGCTCACCGAGTTCAACTATTCGGGACCTGGACAGTTCCGCGGCGTCGGCGGCATGATGCTCGGCGCACAGGCGGCGCTGCAGGATTATGACGGCGCGTGGCGTTTCGCGTGGAGTCACGACCACGACGGCGCGCTGACGCCGAAGTCGATGAACTATTTCGACGTTGCCAGGGATCCGTTGCAGCGTGCGACCGAAAGAGCGGTGATGACGCTTTTCATGCGTCAGGACATGAAGTCGCTGACGAGGACCTATGCGCTAGCGTTTCCGGAGGCGAAGCTTCGTGACGAGACGATCGGACTTCCGCAGGCGGACATGAAGAGCGAGTGGTTCGGGTGGTATTATCGGCTTGGGACCGCGGTCACCGGCCTGGATCCGAAGTGGTCCGTTGGCGATTATCCCGGATACGATTCCGTCAAGGACTCGTACTACCGCGATCTCGTGAAGGGGCTTACTCCCGGAGACGGACAGGTCGTGCTCGATCCCGAGCAGGGGATCTTCGGCGTCGTCACGCCGATGACCTGCGGTTTCTTCGCCGAGCGCGGCGGTTTTGCCGCGGGTGCGGTGAAGGCCGAGATTGCAGGGGCTCCGGCGGCGGTGTGGGCGAGTTCGCTGGACGGCAAGCCGGTCGCGGAATCCGCGCATGTTCTGTTAACCCACGTTACGGACGTTCAGGATACCGGCACGCTGTATGCGGACAAGGCGAAGACAATCCTCTGCAAGTGGGGTAAGCTTCCGCACATGATGCACAAGGGGACGGCGATGATTCGCGTCAAAACCGCCGCGGAGAAGGTCTATGCGGTCGGTTCAGATGGCTCCCGCCGCGGCGAAATCGCCGCGGAGCGCCAGGGCGACGAACTCGTCTTCACCGCCGATACCGCGCGTGATCCGTCTTCCGCGACCTACCTTTACGAGCTCGTGAAGTAAGAAAAAGCACTTGCTTATCGGCAAGAAGAATGTTACTATTTTGGTTAAAAGCCTCGTTAGTGGGAATTTAAGGAATGCAATAATGAACAAATTGCTGTTTCTTGCCGTTGCGGTACTGGCCGCGGGTATGCCGTCGTTACACGCGGATGAGCCGTCCGGCTTCGCGAAGAAGGTTGAGCTCACGCTCTCGAATGCGGCGAAAACCGCAATCGGAGAAGAATCTTTCGCCAACGTCCCGGTTCTCGTCAAGCTCAGCACGGCGATTTCCGGCTTCGCTTATTCGGACTTCCAGCGTTCGCGCGGATCGGATATGATCTTCGTGGATGAACAGGGGAACGTCATTCCGCACGAAATCGACACGTGGGATCCGACCGGCGAATCGCTCGTCTGGCTCAAGCCCGTCACCTTATCATCCGCCCTCGGCAAGATCACGATGTACTACGGGAGCGCGGATATACCAGCGTCATCCGCGACTTCGGTTTGGAGTGATTATATCGGCGTCTGGCATATGGGTGACTTCAGTACGGAGAATGTCTACCCAAATGCTGCGAACGACGGCACGTCCTTCAATGGTGAGCTTGCGGCGATTTATTCCACGGCGAACGAGGATGGTGCTGTCGGCAAGTGCTTCCGTGTCAACAATGCTGCAGGGAAGACCGGGAATTATAATTACGGCGGTGTCTTTGTGCGCGATCCAGATGCTAGGCTTCTTCCGGATGACTCATTCACGATTTCCGGCTGGTTTAAGCATAATGGCGCGACTTATTATTGGGATCATTATTTCTACAAGAAGAGCACTCTTAATGCGAATGAACCTGGCATTGCAATTGAAAACCGCAATGCGGGCACGGGACGCATCATCGGTCCGTGCGGATACGGAAAGCAGGGCCAGAGCGCGAATATCGAAGTTCCGGACAGCAACGGAACGTGGACTTATCTCAC
This sequence comes from uncultured Verrucomicrobiota bacterium, assembly GCA_945483525.1. The sequence goes on along the minus strand of CALYRV010000003.1, from coordinate 43,032 downwards.
GTTTGTCTATAACGGTACGACATGCACGGTCTATGGTAATGGTGAGAAAATCGAGGATACGGCAATCGGCAAGGTGACCGGGAGCGGCACGCTACCGCTTGGCATCGGCAATAATCCGACCGGTATTGATAACGCGCAGGGCGATGCGGCCTGGGGCGGATGGATCGACGAGGTGCGTCTGCGTGATGATGTGCCGACCGCCGATTGGCTGTCCGTCGAATACAAGGCGATGACGCAGGATTTCTTCGAATACGGTGCCGCCACGGACTGTGACGTGACCGCTCCGCAGTTCGGTACACCGATCGTGAGCTATGATCTTGCGAACGGGAATTTCGTGTTCGCGGTTACCGTGTCCGGCGGTTCGGCCGATCTTTACGCCGTCATAACGGATACCTTCACTGGGGTCGTGACGACGAATCTGCTGGAGAATGGACAGGGGGTTACGGAGCCGGGGACATATACTCTGACCTTGACCGGATTGTCCGAAGATCATACTTATGTCGCTGCGGCCTACGGACACTCAACCGGCGGTTCGGACGTCGTTCGGAGCGGCGCGACGTTCTACACTGGGACGCTGTGGTTCGAGGGGACGAAGGATGCGGACGAAGGTACGCTGGGTGAAGGCATCGTGAAGGTGCGGCGTTCTGCGCTCCCTGCGGCAGTCACCGGTAATTTGGTAGTCAATTACGCTGTCGCTGGTTCGGCGGTTGCAGGGTCCGATTACGAGGCGCTTCTCGGTACGGTGACGATCCCCGCCGGTGAGTTCTCGGTCGAGATCCGCGTGAAACCGATCTTCAATTCCGCGACGACGGAGAATGTGAACATCGTAATCACTCCGACGGCAACCGCGAACTTCGTTACGACCGGAACGGACGCGGCGACGATCCAGATCGCCAACTACGTAACGGACAATACGGTCCGGTATGTCTCCACGTCTGGTTCTGATGATAACGACGGACTTTCCCTCCTTATGGCCAAGGCGACGATCGCGGATGCCGTCGCTTCGCTAGCTGATGTTGACGGTGCGTGCAAGGTGTATGTCGCGCCCGGCACCTACACCGAGACGGCAGCAGCGACTCCTTGCGTGGACCTTTCAAGGTCAATCGAGGTGATCGGCACGACCGGTGATCCAAAGGACGTTATCATTAAGGCCAAGGTTGGCAAGGTCGGGATTTTCAAACTGTCGCACGAGGGTGCGGCGGTCAAGAATCTGACGATGTCCGGCGGTCAAGGCGGTAACGGCGGTAATGCCAATATGACCGCAGGTCTAATCGAGAACTGCATTCTCGAGAATGGTTATGCTAGCGCCTGGGATGGCGGCGGCGGTAATGTCTATATGACCGGTGGGCTGGTCTCTCGCTGCGTCGTTCGCGGCGGGTACACGAATCCGACAACGACAGCGTCAGGTCGACAGGTCGGCGGCGGAGTCCGTGCTTCAGGTGGCGTGGTCGAGAATTCCCTGATTACCGGAAATCGTGACAGCTATGCTCCTGCCGCCCGCCTGAGCGGCACGGCGAAGCTCCTGAACTGCACCATTACCGGCAATGCCAATTCCAAGACGTCCTCAGATGCTTGCGGCGGCACGGTGCGCCTCGAAAGTAAGGATGCATTTGTAGTCAACTGCGTGATTTACGGCAACACTTGCGCAAACGACGTCATGGGACACGACGCGATCTACACGGTTTCGTCCGACGCATATATCGTGAACTTCGTCAACTGTGCGGCGGAGCAGCAGATCAACGCGACGTGCAAGGTCATTGATGAAACCGTCTTTGCCGACTATGCGAAGGGTGACTACACTCCGGTTGAGGGTTGTTCGCTTGTCGATGCCGGGACTGACTATGCGGCGGCAGGCGGTGTGTCCGACAAGGATGCGGCTGGTGTGGTGCGTGAAAGCGGACGCGGCGTGGATGTCGGCGCGTACGAGTTCCAGTACAGTGAGTCCTTCATGAGTTTTGACGGTGCACCGACGTTCGTCTTTGACGCGGCGAATGATCGTGTCGAATTCTCTGTTGCGCTGGCGACCGGTCGCGGCAGTGTATGGGCGATCTTCACCGATATGGGCACGCAGGAGTCCGTGACGAATCTTGTCTCCGCTACGGCGACTGGCGGAAACACCTACGTCTGCTATCCTGCGCTTGCGCAAGACGTCGTCTATTCGTGCGCGGCGCTGGCGATCGGATTGGACGGCTATGTCGCATTCTCGGAGGGCACGAATACCATCTACGCCGGCGAGATCGCGATTGAGAAGGTGGCCGATGCGCACGAGGAGAACTGCGTGGCCGGGGCGTTCAAGATTACTCGCGGCAGCGGGATCTCGGCGACGGCGGGCGATCTTTCCGTTGCTTATGATGTCGCCGGGACCGCTGTGCCTGACAGCGTCTACAAGCAGCTTTCCGGGACGGCCGTCATTCCGGCGGGCGCATCTTCGGTGCTGGTTGAAATCGCGCCGATGATCTGTCCGAGCGTGACGGTCGAGACCTCGGCCGAGCTGACGCTCAAGCTCGGCAATTACAAAGTCGGGAATCCGTCTTCCGCGGCACTGACGATTTACAATTGCGCGGATTATAATGGTGGCGAGGGTGTCTGTCGTTTCGTTAGCACGACCGGCGACGATGACGCTAACGACGGCTTGACGGCGGCTACCGCTTTCGCGTCCGTCACCAAGGCCGTTACCGACCTCGGAGAGGATGGCGGTCGCGTCTACATCGCCGCCGGAACCTATGCCGAGCCGGGCGCTTCCGAAAGCGCGTTGACGATTACGACGCCGATCGAGCTGCTGGGCATGACTGGCAATCCGAAGGATGTCGTCATTACGCGAGTCAAGGACGGCGTGCGGATTCTCAACCTTGGCAACGAGAGCGCGAAAATCAGGAAGGTGACGCTTTCGGGCGGACGCATTACCGCGCACGGTAAGCTCGGCGGCACGCTGCTGGTGTCTGCCGGTGCGGTCGAGGACTGTATCATCGCCGACGGGTATAACGGTGGCAACGGCGGCAATGACGGCGGCGGCAATCTTGCGGTCACGGGCGGACGGGTCTCGCGGTGCGTCATCAAGGGCGGAAATCTGCCGAACTGCAACAACCTCCGAGCGAACCGGTGGAGCGGCGGCGCGTTTGCGACATCGGGAGGCGTCATTGAAAATTCGCTGATCATCGGCAACAAGGGCGGTGTCGCGACAGGTGTCGTTTACGGCGGCGGCGAGGTCGTGAACTGCACGATCACGGACAACGAATCTCAGTGCGGCGGAATCATCATGGTCAAGAAGAACAAGAACGTCGGCAAGGTGCGCAACTGCGTGATCGTCGGCAACCGTTCGACGCGGACGAATGCGAATCCGACGGACGTCTGTTATGTCGACAGCACGACGGACTGGGGTATCGATACGTCTGGCTCCGCCGGATTGGACGGATATGTGAACGGATTCGAAAACTGTCTCGGTGATGTTAAGATCAACGAGTCGTGCGTTGTCGGAGACAAGTGGATATTCGTCGATTCGACGAGCGGAGATTACCGGCTCGGCATCGTCAACGAGGCGCGTGACGCCGGCGTTGCCTATGCGGATACGGGCGCGACTTCCACGACCGATCTTGCGGGCAAGACGCGCGTTATCGGTTCGTGCGTCGACATCGGCGCCTACGAGTTCGATCCTTCCGTGCCGTTTGCGGACATCATGTTCACGCAGGGCTCGCGGATTACGCCGGTTACGTTGTCGGCCACGGCGAACTTCGTAGGTGTAAGCGGCACGGCCGTCTACTACTGGGATCTTGACGGCGACGGGATCTTCGAGCGCCAGTCGGAGTCGTCCACGGTCGGCTGGACAATCGAGAACGGTATCGGCCCCGGACGGATAGCGATGCGGGTTGACGTTGACGGGACGGTTATCGGGGCGGTTTCGCGTTATTTCGACTATGCTCCGTCGGATATCTACGTCGACACGGATTCCGCTAACGCCGTCTATCCGTATTGCACGGAAGAGACCGCCGCCCGCACTCTTCAGGATGCGCTGTCGGTTTCCAGTGACGGCATGACGATCCATCTGGCGGCGGGAACGTATTCTTCGTCCGCAACCAGCGCGAAGTTCGACGTCACCAATGGAGTCCGCATTATCGGCATGACCGGCAATCCGGACGATGTCATCGTTCAGAATACGGCTTCCATCGCCGGCAATACGTCCTACAAGACGATGACCGTGAATCACCCTGACGCGTTCGTCGCCAACGTGACGATCAGTGGCGCGCGGATTCGTAATGTCTCCGGTTTGGCCGGTCTCATCATGGGGAGTAACGGCGGCACGGTGTCGAACTGCGTGATTCGCGGCAACAATCATTCGCCGTCCTATTTCCAGGCCTCGGCCGGTGTGTACATGTCCGCAGGTCTGGTTACGCATTGCGTCATCACTAACAACTTGATTGATGCGAAATCGACGGAGGAGAACGACACCGTCGCGGTGGCGATGTCCGGCGGTGCGCTTGAGAACTCGTTTATCGGTGCGAATAGGGTAACGGGTAATGTGGTCGGCAAATGCTATGCCGTCCGGGCTACGGGCGGACGCATTGTCAACTGCGACATCATCGGTAACGACCTCACCTCGACCAATGAACTCGCGGGGGCCCTCAATGTTTCCGGCACGGCGGTCATTACGAATACCGTGGTGTTCGGCAATACGAAGCGCGAAATCGTCGACAATGGTGACGAAACGACCTCAACCAATGTCGTGTCCGCGCTTGTCTCTGGTGCGACGGCGGATACGGCCCTTACCGCGTGCGCGACTGATGCGACGATTACCGCGGCGGCGTTTAAGGACTACGTGAACGGCGATTTCACACCGGCTTCCGGCGGGGCGCTTCGCAACGCCGGCGTGACGATCGCGAACGCTCCGAAGAAGGATCTTGCGGGCAAGAAGCGGATTCGCAACTCGAACATCGACATCGGCTGCTACGAGTATCAGCCGCCGGTCGGTCTCAAGTTGTTTGTGAAATGAGTTTTCCGCTCGCCCTCGAGCGGCGACTTTCGATTGTCAGGTCATCACGGGGTGTCCGTTCGTTTGGGATGGTTCCTGGGATGGCGATGTCTTCACGCCTGGCGACTACACGCTGCCGGCCGAAGTCACTGGCGAGCCGAATCCGTGCCTCGGTGCGGGCGTGAAGCTCGACTGGATGACGGCGGATTCAAAGGATTTGGCCGGGATTCCCCGCCTGCGCGAGAACGATTTCGTCGACCTCGGCTGTTACGCGTTCGTCATGAAATACGGTCTGCTTCTTATCATTCGGTAACGGACAGGTGTCCGTTTTGGTAAAGAAAATTACGGACAGGTGTCCGTTTTGGTATTGACGGCGTCAGGTGATTGTGGTATTCTCATGAGTATGAAGAATTATCCACGCATCTATCGGACGATTATCGCGGATCATTTCTCGCGGTCCGGACAGATGGTGTTTCTGTCCGGACCGCGTCAGGTCGGCAAGACGACCGTCGCGGAAGGGTTGGCGACCAAGTACCTGAGTTGGGACGATGACGACGCACGGCGGGCTGTTCTTTCAGGGCAAAAAGCCGTTGTCGACGCTTACGGACTGACGGCGCTCTCCGAGACGGATAAGGTGGTAGTGTTCGATGAGATTCTCAAATACCACCACTGGAAGCAGTTCCTTAAAGGATTTTACGACGTCTATGCGAAAGGGTTGAAAATCGTCGCGACTGGTTCCGCGAAAATGGATGTGTACAAGAAAGGCGGCGACAGCATGATGGGAAGGTATTTCCCATATCGCATTCATCCCCTTAGTGTAGCTGAACTTCTTGATGTATCGATCCCGGGCGAATCATTGGTCAGGAAACCGCGGAAAATCTCTGATGGGGAATGGGATGCACTATTAAGGTTTGGTGGATTCCCCGATCCTTTCGTCCGAAGGGATGTCAGATTCTCACGGCGGTGGAACTCGCTGCGTTTCGAGCAGTTGACAAAGGTGGATGTACGCGATTTGACGCAGATTGTCGAGCTGGATCAGCTAGCGATGCTGGCGGAGATCCTCGGACGGCGTTCGGGAGAACAACTCGTCTATAAGAACCTTGCTGTTGAGGTCGGCGTCGATGAGAAGACAATCAAGAAATGGGTGAAGACGTTGAAGTATCTTTATTTCGGCTTCGAGGTCCGTCCGTGGTTCAAAAACGTCGAGAATTCGATTCGCAAGACGCCGAAATGGTTTCTGCGCGATTGGTCGCAGATCGAGGATGAAGGGAAACGAGCCGAAACGCTCGTCGCCTGTCATTTACTGAAAGCGGTTGACGGCTGGACCGATCTCGGGTACGGTGATTTCTCATTGCATTACCTGAGGAACAAACAGAAGAAAGAGGTGGACTTCCTCGTGGCAATAGACAATAAGCCGTGGTTCCTGGTAGAGGTCAAGAAAAGCGACGAGGTGATTTCCGACGCTCTGGCGATGTTTCAACGTCAAACAGGGGCGAAACACGCGTTTCAAGTGGTGTTGGACTCTAAGTTCGTCAATCGGAGTTGCTTTGAGATCGATTCGCCTGTCGTCGTGCCCGCCAGAACATTCCTGAGTCAGCTGATCTGATAAAATGCTAGAATAGGAGAATGAAGATGAGACGCATATCGGTCCTGATGTCCGTATCGTTGTCGGAGGCGACTTCAAAGGCGTTTACGGGGAGCCGTCGCTCGGAAGGGGGTTGTCATAATTGTAAGGTGACGGTGAAGTCCGTCCCGGTGTGTGTTTCCCCGTGTTTACTCGTCGAGCGGGCGGCGATTGAGATTTCCAAGGAGTAAAATCATGATACTTACGGCAATCGTGCTGGCGGCGAATATCGTCAGTTTCAAGGATGCGGACAAGATCAAGTCATGGGACGCGTGGGACGATCATAAGGCGAAGCATGCGATCACGAACGTTCTGCAGAAGGAGAAGCGGCGCGTCACGTGGGAGAAGCTGAATGCGCTCGATCCGGGGCTGAAGATGATCGGACGGCTCGCGGTGCGCGAGTCGAAGGACATCAAGGGCTCTAACTGGTCCATCGGTTGCGAGACCATGGACCGCGACTATGCCGATTGGGACAGCTTCAAGGCGCTCTTGCCAGGGCTTGGCGTGAAGCACGCGCGCTTCTTCTCTGGCTGGGCGAAGACGGAACAGGAGAAGGGCGTCTACGACTTCGCCTGGCTTGATCCGCAGATCCGCGAGTGTGCGGCGATGGGCATCAAGCCGTGGATCTGCATCTCCTACGGCAACCCCGTCTGGGGGAGCGACTTCCGCCTCGGCATGCGCGTGAAGCAGGTGACCGGTAGCCCGGAGTCATTCGCGGCGTGGATCCGCTACGCGAAGGCGCTCGTCGAACGGTACAAGGATGTCGTGGACGAATGGGAGATTTGGAACGAACCGTTCGACCAGGCGCAGGAATACGCGGAGATGTTCTATCAGACCGCGAAGGCTGTAAGGGAAGTCCAGCCATCCGCGAAGTGCTACTGCACCGCGGTCTCGATGCGTCCGGACATGACGAAGAGCGATTACTTCGTGGTGCTCGAGAAGCTGAAGAAGGAGAATGCGCTTGATCTGGCGAGTTACTTCATCTATCATCCTTACGCGGCGAATCCCGACACTTCGTATGAGGCGGGCGAAGGACAGTTCGGGTGGCAGATGGCGATGCCGCTCCGCCGGCTCGTGAAGAGCTATTCGGGGAACTTCGACATCATGCAGGGTGAGGTCGGGTGTCCGAGTCAGCTTGAATACGCGCACGCGATGTGCAACAACGAGTGGACCGAGTATTCGCAGGCGAAGTGGCTGCTCAGAAGGACGATCGGCGACGCGGTGCGTTCGATCCCTTCAAACGTCTTCACGATGATTGACCTCAAGTACACGTTCATGTTGCAGAGCTATGGACTGGTCCGTTCGAACCTGCTGCGCGAATTCGTCTACCGTCGTCCCTCGTACAACGCGATGGCGCACGTATTCAATCTGCTGGATGATGATGCGAAGCCGCTCGGCGTGGAGAAGCTTAAGTGCGGGTCGCGCGAAATTACACGGGCGAGGTTCTCGCGGTTCGGGCAGGAACTGAACTTCTTCTGGTTCTCCGATAAGCAGCCATCGAATGAGCTTGCGTTCGAGAAGGTCGATCTCGGGCAGGTCTTCGGGTCAAAGGTTGAGGGCGCGACCTGGACCGATATGATCACGGGACGCGTCTTCGAGATCGACGATATGAAGTCTGTCCCGCTTTGGGATTCTCCGGTCATGGTCGCGCCTCGCGCCTCGGTGGTACTGGTCTCGGATAAGGATGGTGTGAAATGAAGTTGCAGGGTTGCATGGGTAAGTATTACAAGTGGTTTCTGCTACTCCTGCTGTCGGGGGCGTTCTTCTTCCATCAGGCGGACAGGGCTCTCTTCGGACTCCTGACGCTTCCGATTCAGAACGAGCTCGGTCTCGATGGAGTCCAGATCGGCTGGATCAACACGGTGCTTTTCTGGACGCTTGCGGCGATGGCGTTCGTCGCGGGTCCGGTGGGCGACTGCTTCTCTCGCAAGTGGGTGATCACGATTTCGCTGATGGCGTGGTCCGTGATGACGGTCATGATGGGCTTCGTCGGCGAGTGGCATGTGCTCGGATTCGTGCTGCCGGCGTTCGTCGTCGTGATGTTCTTCCGCTCGATCGCGACCGGCATCGGGGAGAGCTTCTACGGTCCGTGCTATCCGCCGCTTATCGCGAGTTACCACAAGGAGACGCTTTCGGTTGCGCTTTCGATCCATCAGGGTTCGCTCTATTTCGGACTCATGACGTCCGGACTGATCGTCGCGAAGACGCTCGGGCTGCTCGGTGACTGGCGCAATGTCTTCATCGCCTTCGGCGCGGCGGGTTTTGTGCTCGGATTGTCGTTCATCTTCCTGTTGAAGGATGGATCCAACCGCGAACCACGAACCACGAACCACGAACCACGAACCTCGCTTTTCTCCGGCTACAAGGCGTTCTTCACCAATCCTTCGGCGATTCTCGCGATGTGCGGCTTCATTGCAATCGTGTTCGTCAACAACGCATATCTCTGCTGGGCGCCGAAGTTCATGGCGGTGAAGTTCATGGCGGATATGCCGATGAAGGATGCGGTGGCGCAGGCGGGGTCCGCGACGATGCTCTGGCATCATCTGTTCGCGTTCGCGGCGATCATGGCGGGCGCGGTGGTGACGGACCGTTTTGTGAAGCGGTTTCCGCGTTTCCGTCTCGGTTTCCAGATCACGGCGCTGCTCCTGGGCGCCCCGTGTCTCGCGATCGTCGGGTTCTCGTCCTCGGCGACTATGATGATCGTGATGAGCGCGCTTTACGGCGTCTTCCGCGGCTTCTTCGAGGTGAATACCCACGCGTCGCTGTTCGACGTGATGGATCCGCGGTTCCGTTCCACTTCGGTCGGGATCTTTACGCTTTTCGCGTTTTCCTTCGGCGGACTTTCCGGCGTGCTGATGGGCTGGCTTTCCGATGAATATGGCGTTCGGGGCTTCGAAGTCGGGTTCGGAATCATGGGCGTCACCTACGTCATCGGTGCGGTATTGATGATGATATCCTTCTTTTTCACCTTCAAAAAAGATAGTGCAAAGCTCAAGGATTTGGTATAATTCTTTCATAATACTTGAGAAAGGAATTTCAATGAACAAGCTTATCATTGCGCTTGCCGGCTGTGCCATTTGTGCCGGAGTCTTCGCGGAAGTCAATATTCCGACGGACAAGTTGAAGTTCAAGATTGTGGTCCTTGCAGGACAGTCCAATATGGCTGGCCGCGGCACGGTTGATCCGGCGGACAACAAGGCGCATCCGCGGGTGGTGATGCTCAATCAGAAGGGCGAGTGGGTTCCGTGTGTTGACCCGATTCATTACGATATCAAGAACTCCGGCGTGGGTCCGGGCAAGTTCTTCGGCGAGGCTCTCGCCGAGAGCGACCCCTCGATTGTCGTCGGACTTGTTCCGACCGCGGTCGGAGGCACGCCGTTGCAGGCGTGGGTTCCGGGCGGAAAGTCCAATAAGGGCGGCAACAACTGGCATCCGTATGACGACATGGTCGCGCGTACGAAGCAGGCGTTGGAGAAGGGCACACTTACGGCGATCCTCTGGCATCAGGGGGAGTCGGACTGCATGCGTCGCAATGGCTATCTCTATCAGTATCGGTTCCCTGAGATGATCGCGCGTTTCCGTAAGGACGTCGGTGCCGAGGGTGTGCCGTTGATCTGCGGCGGACTTCATCCGAATATGGAGAAGGATTGGTTTGGCAAAATTCTGGCGAACGCGAAGCGCTGGACCTGCGAGTACGCGTACGGTCCCGGCAAGTACACGACCTGTCCCGAAGACGTGAAGCTGCAGCCTGACAACATCCACTATACCAAGGAGTCGCAGCAGGAGTACGCGAAGCGCTATTTCGCGGCGTATCAGGAGGTCCTTAAGGCGTTGGCGGCGGATAAGGAATACTGGAAGAAGCCCAATAACGAAGCCGCCAAGATCAAGGCCGCGGCGATTCCGGATTGGAAGGCGAAGGATGCGGCGACGCAGATCGGACTCGTTCCAGAGACGCTTCCGGAGCCGATCGAGAAGTGGGTCTTCCCGAAGGGGCGTCCGCAGAAGTGAGAAAACGTAAAATTCGCTATTGACAAGCAAGCGCCGCATGTGTTATACTATGTGGCGTTTTGCTACTCAAAACAATGCTCGGGTGGTGAAATTGGCAGACACGTATGCTTGAGGTGCATATGGGTAACTCCTTGCGGGTTCGAGTCCCGCCCCGAGCACCAAATCTGAAATACCGCCCTGACGGCGGTTTTTTTTGTTATACTTTTACCGTGATATTCAATGTTCGAGGTGCGGTATGGGTTTTGGCGGCCATGGTCTTGGTTGCTAGCATCTGCTTCTTGGATGTGCGTTGCAGTAGTGATGACGAGGATAATCGTACATATGTGCGAGTGAAGTCCGAGATGGAGTTTGCCTGGCGGGCTAAGGAGGAGCAGCGTATGGAGGATTTGGCGAAGACCGCGCGGGATTTACGTAGGATGTCCGTCAAGCTTAGATCCCAGGGGGACGAGCGGGCGGCGAAGGAGGCCGAAGAGGCGGCCGATCGTATAGAGCGGGAGCTTAAGAGGAAAAATAGGTAAAGGAGGATTAAGCAATGATAGACTTCGAAAAGGAATTCGGCAAGCCTGGTCATCAGCCTGGGTTTACAGAGAAGGCCGCGTTGTCCAGAATGTTCAAGATCGTTTACGGATGGATGGCGATCGGACTTGCGTTGTCGGGTGTCTCGGCGTGGTATACGGCGTCCAGTGGGTTGTGGGCGACGATTCTGAATGGACCTGGCTTTCTGACCTGTGTCATTGTAGAGCTGGCATTGGTGTTCATCTTGAGCGCGGCAATCAATAAAATGCCGGCGGCATTCGCTTACGTGATGTTCCTGGCTTACGCTCTGGTGAACGGGCTGACTTTGTCCGTGGTCTTTGTCGCCTATGAACTTGCGGCTGTGCAGCGGGTGTTTTTTATTACGGCGGCGATGTTCGGCGGACTTGCTCTCTGGGGCTCGTTCACGAAAGACGATCTTTCATCCGTCGGTTCGTTCTGCTATATGGCGCTCTGGGGGCTGATTGTGGCTGGGATTGTCAACATCTTCATGCACAGTGATGCGTTAGATTATATCTGTTCGATTGCGGGCATCCTAATCTTCACTGGTCTCACGATGTACGATGCGCAGAAGATCAAGCGCTTGGCGGCGGCTGAAGGGACGATGGATTCTGTGGCGATTCACCGTGTCGGCATTATCGGTGCTCTTAATCTGTATCTCGACTTCGTCAATCTGTTTCTGCATTTGCTTCGGTTGATGGGGCGCAAGCGTTGACCGATGGAGATCGAGATTCCCCTGGCTGAAGTAATCCGTTACATGAAGGCGGGTGCGAAGCCGCTGGAAGGCGGACTTCTGGAGCTCGTCAAGGCGTTGATTGCGGAAGCACCGATTGATGCCCGCGGCGTCTGGAAGACAGAGAAGGATGCAATTTACCTTTGCGGCACGATCGGGATTCGTTTTGACCAGTGGCAGCGCAGGCTAAGCGTGCTCGGGGCGACTGAAGCATTGATCGCGCAGTCGATTGGCGCGGCGGCGGTGGAGCAGGTGATGGACTCCGTCGAAGCCGAAGCCAAGGCGGCGACGCCTGGAGAATGGGGAGCTCGGAGAAGTCCGGGTTACGGATCGATGCCGCTTTCCGATTCCGCGAAGATCCTTGCGAAACTTGACGCGACCAGGCGCATCGGCGTTGCGGTTACCAAAGACTATTTTCTAGTCCCAGTCAAATCGGTGACGGCAGTGTGCCACAGGCTCTAAACTAGGGAAATTGGTCGGAGCGGAGGGATTTGAACCCTCGGCCTTTTGCTCCCGAAGCAAACGCGCTACCAGGCTGCGCTACGCTCCGACACGGGATTTTGAGCTGCTAAGCCGCAAAACATTGTATAGTATACTACTTTTGCCCCTGATGAGTCAAGTGGGATATGGTATAATATTAGTGAATAGTGAACAGAGAACAGTGAACAAGTTTTGGAACGGCTTTTCCGCTAATGACTGACTTTTCGAAATTATTGAATCCGGAACAGTGCGCGGCGGCGACGGCAGGGGATGGTCCGTTGCTGGTGTTGGCGGCGGCCGGAACTGGCAAGACGCGGACCCTCGTGCATCGCGTGGCGTATCTGATTGAAAATGGGGTGCCGGCTGATCGCATTTTGTTGTTGACCTTCACTAATCGGGCGGCGCGCGAGATGCTCGATCGGGCGCAGAAGGTGATTGGTGACGGTGTCGCGGGGATCTGGTCTGGGACCTTTCACTCGATCTGCGCGCGTCTTCTGCGGCGTTATGGCGGATCCCTCGGTTATCAGCCGAGCTTTCAGATTCTGGATGAGGACGATCAGAAGAAGCTGATCGGCGAGATCATCAAGTCAACGGTGAAGGATACGAAGGATTTTCCAAAGAAGGAGGTCGTCGCCAAGATGATCTCCGAGGCGCAGAATGAGTCGAAGCCGATTGAACTGATTGCTGCACGCTGGCAGACGAAGGCGGCAGGTTTCACACCGGAGGAGATCGTTGAGATTGCCGGCAAGTACAATGCGAAGAAGCTCGAGCTTGGGGCGATGGATTTCGACGATCTGCTGGTTAACGGGCTCCGTCTTCTGAAGGAAAAGGAGAATGTCCGCGAGATGCTTCAGGAGCATTTCCTCCATGTGCTGGTGGACGAGTATCAGGATACTAACGGCCTCCAGGCGGAGTTCACTGACATCCTAGCGGCGAAGCATCGCAACATCCTCGCGGTCGGCGATGATTTTCAGTGCATCTACACCTGGCGCGGAGCCCAGATTGAGAACATTATGGAGTTTCCGAAGCGCTGGGAGGGCTGTCGAGTGATTAAGCTTGAACGAAATTACCGTTCCGTGCCCGGTGTCCTCAACGTCGCGAATGTGGTGATGCGCGACGCGCCTAATCAGTTCGAGAAGATTCTGAAGCCTATCCGCAGTGCGGTGACCGAAGACAAGCCGTGGATCTATCGTGTGTATGACGACGAGGCGCAGGCGACGGAGATTATGAAGGTCGTCGCAGAGATGCGTCGGAACGGTTTTCGCTATTCGGATATCGCGGTTCTGTACCGCAGCCATTTCCAGTCCATCAAGATTCAGATGTCCTTCGCCCGTCGCGGCGTTCCGCATCGTATCACCTCGGGTGTCGGTGTTTTCGAGCAGGTCCACACGAAGGACGTGCTCGCGTATCTCAGGCTTATCGTGAATCCTGCGGATGAACTTTCCTTCCTCCGCTTCGTCTGCCTTTTCCCGGGTGTCGGAGAGAAGGGGGCGCAGAAGATGTGGGACAGGCTCGGCCGTCAGTTCGATATGAGGCGCAGGGAGGACCGCGAGGCGCTCCTCGGGCTCTTCGGCGCGAAGGCGAAACCATTGTTTCCGCCGCTTATGAAGGCGATGGAGGTTGTGCAGGAGCACCTGGATGACGATTCGATCGGTGAAGTGATCGAGGATTTCTGCGATCTGTTTTATGAGGATTATCTCCGTAGAGAGTTCGGTGATGCCGATGCCGAGGACCGCCTTGAGGATGTCAAGGAACTCGCCGCGCAGATCGCGGGGGGAGAGGTGCAGGAGGGAGAACTGCAGGGTGCAGGGTGCGGAGTGCAGAGTGATGGATGGCGGCGGTTGGAGGCGTTCTTGAGCGATGTCGCGCTGATGACGAACCTGGACGTGAGGAAGAATGATCCCGAACTCGATCGCGTGACGCTGTCGACGGTGCATCAGGCGAAGGGCATGGAATGGCCGGTGGTGATTGTGCCGTGGTTGTGCGAGTCGATGTTCCCGTCGGGCAAGGCGGTCGAGGAGAATCGGATGGACGAGGAGCGGCGGCTTTTCTATGTTGTTGTGACGCGGGCGAAGGACAAACTTTATATGTTCGTGCCGCAGATGCGTAAGATGGCGGACGGCGGGATCTTTCCGGTGGACCCCTCGCAGTTCGTAAAGGAGATTCCGCCGCAGCTCTGCAGTTGTATTCGCGTGCAGTCCGCCCCGCCGGCTTATGGCGGCGGCTATGGTCCGCGCGGCGGGTACAGTGGCGGGTACAGTGGCGGCTATGGTTCGCGAGGCGGATATGGCGGCGGGTATGGCGGTTATTCAAAGCCGAAATCTACGACGATTATCAAAACCACGTGGAGGAAGTCATGAACGTTCGCCCTGCGACACTTGCGGACGCGGAGATGATCTTCGCGCTCATCAACTTGAACCGAGATCAGCTCGTGCCGCGTTCGCTTGGTAATATCGTCGAATCGATCGACCGGTTTTTTGTCGCGGAAACGGACGGCGAGATGGCTGGTTGCGCGTCTTATACGATTCATCCCGAAATCGGCAACGCCGAGGCTGCGGCGGTCGAGGTGGTGTCCGTTGCGGTGAAATCGATCTTTCGTCGTCAAGGTATTGGTAAGGAGCTGGTGGAGGCGGTGATCGCGAAGGCGAAGATGTTTTGTCCGCATGAAGTCGTGGTACTGACTTTCGCGCCGGAGTTCTTCACTGCGCTTGGTTTCAGGGAGATTCCGAAGACGCAGATCATGCACAAGCTCTATACGGGCTGCATCAACTGCACCAAGCACGCCGATCCTTATACCTGTCCCGAAATCGCAATGTGCAAGTCACTTGCATAAGTTGCTAAAGTGGACGCATATTTGCTATAATATCAGACAATGTTCGATTTTCTGAAAAAGAAGGCAAAAGGGCCCGTTATTTACAAGCGGGCTGAGCATTGTATTTCTCGGAAGAACATCGATCCTGATGCGTTGAAGGTTCTTTATCGTCTATCTAGTCTTGGTTTTACGGCATATCTTGTCGGCGGTGGGGTGCGTGACCTGCTGATGGGCAGGAAGCCCAAGGATTTTGATGTCGGCACGAGTGCGCGTCCTAATGAGGTGAAGCGCGCCTTTCGCAATTGCTTCCTGATTGGGCGTCGCTTCCGTCTTGCGCATGTGCGTTTCGGTGAGAAGGTGATAGAAACGGCGACTTTTCGGCAGAATTCTCAGACTGTCGGCGAGATTATCGAGCATGCGTCGGAGGGTCCGTTGGAGGACAACACGTTCGGAACTCCTGAGACCGATGCGTATCGTCGCGACTTCACGGTCAACGGCTTATTCTACGACATCAAAGACTTTTCGGTGATTGATTGGGTCGGCGGCATGCGTGACATCGAGAAGAAGGTCATTCGTGCGATTGGAGATCCCGACATCCGCTTTCAGGAAGATCCGGTGAGGATGATGCGTGCCGTCAAGTTCTCTTCGCGCCTTGGATTCAGAATTGAGAAGAAGACGATGGATGCGATGAAGAAGCGGCACGCGTGCATTCTTGCAGCATCGCAGCCGCGTGTTTGTGAAGAGGTGTTCAGGCTTTTCCCGTATGGCGAGTCAGCGAAGGCATTCAGGCTAATGTGGGAGACGGGGATGCTTGGTGATCTGCTTCCTGATCTCGCGCGTTACATTTCTCGTTCAGGCGGGGCGAAGAGTCCGGAATGGAAGTATCTGGAGGTTCTGGACCGATATGAGAAGATGATGGCGGAAAAGGGCTTTGAGGTCTCGAATGGGCTTCGTGCCGCGGTCCTGATGACTGGTCTTGCTCGCATTGACAAGAAGAATGGTGCGGGTAGGCGTGTGATGCATAAGATGCTTGAGGCGCTCCATATTCCGAAGGCGACGTATTTCCTTGGTTCGCTTCTGATCGAGAGCCGGGTGCGGTTTTTGGTTTCTCCTTCGAAGGGAAGAACGAGGTTTATTCACAACCGTGACTTCCTTGATGCGCTTGATTACAATCGCATCGTGTTCCGGGCGGAGGGACGCGACGAGAAGGTTTTAAACGAATGGTCAGACCTCTACGAAGAGAAAGGCAACAGATGAACGAAGAACTCATGCAGGAAATCAAATCAACCCTCCCGTGGCTTATTGTCGCGGCCATTGCGGTCGCTGGTTATTACGGGGTGAAGAACTATTTGGAGAACCGTCGGGTCGAATCCAGCAACGCGCTTATCGCTTCCTATACGACGGACGAATTCGAGGCGGCGGTGCAGCGGTTCGGTTCTACCGATGCCGGTGGTGTGCTGAAGCTTCGTCTCGCGAAGAAGTATTTTGATGATGGGCGTTACGAGGAAGCGTCCTCGATCTATGACGAGCTTGTGGCGAAGGCGCCTGGCGGTTATGAGGACATTCCCGTGGTCGGTAAGGCGCAGTGCCTTGAAGCGCAGGGCAAATACGCTGACGCGCTGGCAGCTTATGAGGCATTTGCCGCAGCGAATCCGAAGAGCTTCCTTGCGCTTACCGCGAAGCTTGGAGCCGTCCGTGCGATTGCCCTTGGTGGAGACAAGGAGAAGGCGCTAGCGAAGCTTGCGGAGGTCAAGGAGTCGGTTAAGGACGACGAGCTCTCCAAGGCTAGTGTGGAGGCTATCGAAGATACGGTCAGACGCTATCAGGCTCCAGTTGCCAAGGACGATCCGGCTGTAGTTCAGTCAAAAGCCGAGTAAGATTCATGAAGTTCGTACGGGAGATCGGTAAATCCGGTAAGATCGCGGCCGCTTCGGTGGCCGCGTTCCCGTCTGTTTTCCGTAGCGCTGATAGCCGTGCGGACTTCATGCTGCAACTTTACAGGACCGGCATCGCCACGCTCCCCGTGGTCACGGTGGTTTCGTTGTTCATGGGGATGATCCTGTCGTTGCAGGTCGGGTTGGAGTTGCGGCGTTTCAATCAGGAGATCTATCTCGGGGCGGCGGTGATGCTGACGTTGATCCGCGAGATGGGGCCGTTCTGCTGTGGCATCTGTTTCGCTGCGTGTGTAGGGTCGGCTATCGCGGCGGAGGTCGGCACAATGAAGGTGAATGACGAGATTGATGCGCTGACGATCATGAAGATCTCGCCGATTCGGTATCTTGCGGCGCCACGCATCTTGGCGCTGGTGCTGATGGCGCCGATCATCGCCTTCTACTGTTGTGTGATCGGCACGCTCGGAGGCGGCATTGTCGGCATTACTCAGTTGAACGTGGATTTCGGGCAGTACATCGCCTCTGCTTTGTCGATGGCGGAGGCGAAGGATCTTTTCGTGGGGCTTGCCAAGGCGACGTTGTTCGGGTTCGTGATTGGCGTGGTGTCGTTTTCCGAAGGTGTTGGTTCGCGTCTAGGAGCGACTGGTGTCGGCAAGGCGACGCAGCGCAGTGTGGTCATGAGTTTTCTGTTGATTCTGATCCTAGGATATATGGTCACGAGGGCGTTTTACGAGTGAAATCAGGTGCGGGTTAGCGGTGTAGTGCAATGTCAAATGACTGATGGAAGGTAAAG
Organism: uncultured Verrucomicrobiota bacterium; assembly: GCA_945483525.1. The sequence goes on along the minus strand of CALYRV010000003.1, from coordinate 25,193 downwards.
TCATAGAGTTTCGCGATGTGACGAAGGGTTTCGGAGCCGGCAAGGTTCTGGACGGGATCTCATTCTCGGTCAACAAGGGTGAAGTGGTCTGCATTACCGGTCCCTCGGGCACTGGCAAGTCGGTGACGCTTAAGCATATCGTTGGTCTCATCGAGCCGGATTCGGGAGAAATTGAGTTGGCGACGGATCGTATTGGCTATCTTTTTCAATCCGGCGCGTTGCTTGCGTGGCTCACGGTTTGGGAGAACGTGGCGCTGCCGCTTAAGGAGACAACCAACCTTCCCGATGACAGAATTGAGGAGAAGGTGATGAAAGCGCTCGCGGCGGTAGGGCTTGCGGATGCGGCTGACAAGTATCCGTCAGAGATCTCCGGCGGCATGCAGAAGCGCGCGGGACTTGCCAGGGCGATTGTCTGTGAGGCGGACGTCATTCTCTATGACGAGCCGACATCTGGCCTCGATCCGGTCACGAGTGTTCATATTAATGCGCTCATTAAGAAGCTTAACGTCGAATTCGGCATCACGTCGATAGTAGTCACTCATGATATCCCGTCCGCGCTTAAGATCGCCGACCGGATGCTGCTTATCAAGGACGGCAGGGTTGTCGAATGTTCTGCGCCGGCGGAATTTGTTAAATCACAGAATCCAGATGTCCGTGAATTCATCGCGGCGATGAAAGGGGATACGGTATGAAAAGAAGGAAGAGTCACGCGTTTTCGGATCTGATCACTGGAATCTTCATGTTGGCGGTTCTGCTGGCGCTCGGCTACTTTACAATCGTGATCTCTGGCGTCGATATCGTCAACGGCAAGGAGCGGGTGCCGATGACGATTAACTTCCGAGCGGTAGGAGGGCTCAAGGAGCATGACGCGGTCATGTATCGCGGCACGAAGGTCGGGGCGGTCGAGAGGATCGAGCTAACCGATGACGGACTCAAGGTGCGGCTTCAGGTTGATAAGTCTGTCAAGATCCGCACGGGCTATTCCGCGACGGTTTGCGCACTGACGATGCTCGGGGGCAATTACCTCCAGCTTGACGAGGGCGATGGTGAGGAGATCGATTATTCGTCCGCCGAGCTGACCGGCTCCGATCCGATTGACTGGATGCGCGATGTGGCCAAGGTCGCGAACAACCTGAAGGAGATTACTGAGTCTGACGAGATTCGTAACACGATTTCCAATGTCTGTTCCATCTCCGCCAAGGCCGAGGCGATCGTTTCCCGTGTAGAGGCGGGAGAGGGACTTGCTGGAAGGATGCTGTCGAAAGACGTTTCCCTGTATAACGACGTGACGTCCACGGTATTCGAGGCGAAGGCGGCTTTTGCGCACGCGAATTCGATTACCGCGCGGTTTGACGATGAGAAGTTGGTGCAGGAGCTGCGGGACGGCATTTCCGCGTTCCGGAAGGCGTGTGAATCGATGGATTTTGGCGACAGTGTGAAGGGAGATGTTAGAGAGGTTTCAGAGAGCGCCAAGAGGTTGCTTGCCTCGCTTAATGAAATGGTGGATCGGGCGAAGAACGGACAGGGTACACTTGGCAGGTTGATGAAGGATGACGGTATGTACAACGAGGTCGAGGGTCTTATCTTCGACGTTCGTCAGATTCTTGACAATTATCGTGACACCACGCCGATCGCCACGTTTTCGTCACTTGCCACTGGTGCGCTGTGATCTCGTTCCTGCTAGCATCGTTCTTTTTCACGACTCCAGAACCAGTCGAGATGCCGCGCGCGGAAGGCTGGCTGGTCCGGGAAGGCGGGAAGGTTCGTCTGGAGGACCGTTATCATACGGACGAGCTCTGGTATTCGCAGTCCGTCACCGGCTCCTGGTTTGACGGTGATAGTCGCCGGAGTTTCACGCTGGCTAGTCTGAACGTATTGCCGCCGGCGGTTGCGGGGATTGAGACGCGCAGGGATTATGAGGATTCGAAGGTTAAGCCGGATAAGCGCGATGATGAACAGCTCCGGCGGGGGCTGTCTGCGTTGCTGCAGTCTGAGATTCCTGAGAATTTCGTTCGTCCTCGGCAGAAGTTTAGGGGCATGAAGGACGTCCGTTATTATGAAGGCACGAATCTTCCCGCGATCGTCTGTGCGTTCCTGCCCGTGAGGTCGGATCACTGGTCCGTCGCCATCTGGGATCTGCCGGAAGGTGATGATTGCCGCGCGATGAAGGATCGTTTTGAGGACGAGTTCTGGAAAGAGCTTGCAGAGCTGGAAACGGGCAATGAGGAACGGGAAATTGGGAATGGCGAGCGGAAGGGGAAGAAGGCGAAGCCGTCGGAGCGTGAGTTGTTGAAGCGGGATGCGGCGCATTCGGTGTCTGCCTATAAGCGGTGGCACGTTACGGCGGGCGAGGATTTCGTGATTCTGGATGATTTAAGGGATGCGCGGGTGTTTGTGAACTCGTTGACGAATGATTTGGCGGTATGGCGAGGCAGATTCGCCGCGGCGCTGCCGACCGATGTCGACACGTCCGATGTGTTGTCCGTCGCCCGTATATACAGAAGTCGGTCGGACTTCCTGGCGGCGGCCGGCGAGGACATGCAGTGGGCGGCTGCATACTGGAGTCCATCGAGGCGCGAGTTGGTGGCGGCGTTGCCAGAAGACGGGGATCGTGCCGAGCTGCGACGAACGTTTCGTCACGAGGCGTTTCATCAGTATCTTTCCTATGCGACGGCGATGATTCCGGTATCGCCTTGGCTCAACGAGGGGTATGCGCAGTATTTCGAGGACGAGGGACGGGATACGTTCGACCTGCCCTTGACGGAGGAGCAGTGGGATGAGATGGAGCTGGCGTTGCCGCGGCTGTTGGCGATGGATTATTCGCAGTTCTACGCGGGGACGGACGTGCAACGACGGACAAATTATCGACTGGCATGGACTATCGCGTACTTTATGGAGCACGGTATGCGTGAAGTTCGACACGATCCTTTCAAGAATCTGAAGCGCGATTATTTCAAGGCGCTGAGCGAGACCAAGGATATGCGGGAAGCCGTCAGTCGGGCCTTTTCGTCAGAAGATTCGTTGCGACTTTTCTGTAACGAGTGGAAGAGGTTCTGGAAAGTCGCTCATTGAAAAATCGCCACATGAAAGGCGATTTTTTGCTATAATATCTTACTATGAAATTGAAAGAGTTACTGTTCGCGTCCGTTTTGGCCGCGACTGTCACTGGTGTAGCCGCGCCGGGCGTTGGGCATGGTCCCGACGCACGATATGCCACTGATGCGTTTCCGGGTTTCGATCTAGAGGAAGGAAATTTCAAGCCTTCGAAGAAGGAGCCGAGCTGGTTTTCGTTTATTTTCGGCCCGAAGATGGAGACGCCCGTTGCGCAATTCGCCTGGGCGGCGGAGCTGGAATCGAACGGTTCCATCTCTCGTGCTCGGCGTGCTTATGATGCGCTGGTTCGGGAGTGGCCGGCTGCTCCGGAGGCGTGCAAGGCGCAACTAAAGGTCGCCGAGTTGTACGTATCCGAGCTTGATTACGAGGAGGCGTTCAAGGAGTATCGTTATCTGCTAGATTTCTATTCTTCGCAGTGCGATTTTTCCATGGTGTCCGACGAGATGTACAAACTGGCGGAGATCATGCGGGAAGAGGGGAAGACGATTGTGTTCTTCAATTTTCGCAATACAACCGATGTCCGCCGTGCATACGAGTCGCTGGTGCTGCGTGCGCCTGGCGCCTCCTTCACGCCGAAGGCGATGTTGACAATCGCGGAATTGCGTGAAGACGAGGATCAGTTGTACGAGGCGGTAGCGGTGTACGAGAATCTTCGTAATCTCTATCCTGTCGGCGAGGAGTCGACGGAGGCTGCATACCGTGAAGCGCGTACGCGCATGAACATTGTTCGTCGGCACGAATACAATCGCAACCGGGTACGGGATACCGCGGCGTTCTTGCGGCAGACGCTCACTGGGGTGGTTCTGCCTGAGGGGCGGGTGGCGGAGTTGCATGAGTGGCTGCGCGAGACCGAGGCGATCCTGGAGGACGAGGCCTGGAATGCGGCGAAGTTCTATGATTCGAGGACGCGCACAAAGCGTAGTGCGATTAACGCCTATGGGGTGTTTCTCAAGGATTATCCTGAGGGGGCGCATGCAGCTGAGGCGCGAGCCCGTATTGACGAGCTTTCTAACGGAGGAGAATTGAAATGAAGCGGTTTCTGGCGGTGGCTTTACTGGTGTTATCAGTTTCCGGTTGCGCTTCATATACCTGGACGTCGTCCGTACCATCGAAGATGCGCTCGGTGCAGGTTCCAACCTTCCGTAACGAATCTTCGCTTACGGAGTCGGCGTCATTAGTGACCCGGCAGGTTCTTAGGGAGTTCCAGCGAGAGGGAACTTTCAGCCTGATGTCCGATGGTGCTGCGCTCGAGATCCAGGGAGCGGTGACGGAGGTGTCAACATACGGAGTGGAGACGAATTACCGCATCGGCTCACGGTATTACGGCGGGACGATGCGGATCGTCGCCATGGTGTCGGTTATCGACAAACTTAACGGGCGGATTCTGATTGACAACCGTGTTTATGTTGGAGAGGCGCCGTTTTCGTCTGGGCACGACAGTACGACGGCTCTTCGTGATGCAACCGCTCGTGCAGCCGACTTGCTTGCGCAGCATGTAGTTGATGACGTGCTCAAGATGGATTTCAATGCGAAAACGGAGAAGTGAATATGAATGACGTTCATGCGGTTATCGAGCTTAAGATCACGCCACAGCGTGACTGCGGTTTCGGAAAGCTTGCCGAGAGGGTGTCCAAGTTTGATCAGGTGGAAGCGTGTTTTTTGATGTCCGGCGCCTACGATCTGCTCGTCTTCGTCAAGGGAGACAGTCTTCAGGATGTGGCGCAATTCGTCGCGCAGGACCTGTCCACGATTGACGGGGTGGTTTCGACGGCGACCCATTTCATGCTTAAAACTTATAAGGCTAAGGGCGTTGCGGAGTCGCTTGGAGATGACCGCATCGCGATATCGTAAGGAGGGTCTATGGCAGTCGATTTGGCACAGAAGGCCCAGAACTTCACTAATCGCGGGCGTCAGGCTCTCGAGACTGGCAAGTATGATCTTGCCGTTGATATGCTGATGGAGGCGGTGTCTGCGGCTCCCGACGTCTTGGAGACGCGCAAGCTTCTCCGGGCGGCGCAGATAGCGAATTTCAAGCGTAATGGCAAGGTCGGTTTCGGGGCGAAGCTCGGTTATATGATGGCTCGCCAGAAGATCATGGGCCTTGTAAAGAAGGGGCGTGGCGCAGAGGCGATGTTGGAGGCTGAGAAGCTGCTTTCGCTCAATCCGCTCGACCCCGACAACATTGAGGCTGCGGTTAAGGCTGCGGAGGCTGCTGGGCGCGCCGATGCTGCGGCGCTGACGATTGAGGCGGCGTACGAGTGCTCGAATAATGACCCTTCGTTGTTGGAGCGTGTCGCCACCTATTATACGATGGCCAATCGCTGGGAGAAGGCGCGTGACGCCTATCTTAAACTTGCCGAGCTTAAGCCCGGCGACCAGCGTATCGTCCAACTTCTCAAGAACACCGAGGCTCGTGCGACGATGAACTCCGGGTGGGAGCAGACCGCTGGCAAGAAGGGCGGCTTCCAGAATTTGATCGCGAACAAGGAGCAGGCCGCCAAGCTTGATGCTGCGAACAAGGCCGTTGTCACCGGGGACGACGCGGAGTTGCTCATCAAGGAGAAGCTTGAGCAAATCGCGAAGGAGCCGAAGAACATGAACGCCCGTCGGGCGCTTGCGAGAATCTATACGCAGTCCAAGCGCTATGAGGAGGCGGTCGCTGCCCTTGAAGAGGCGATTCAGGTCAATGGCGCGATGGATCCTGAGCTTGACCGCATGCTCTCGCAGACTCGAATCCTTTACTATGATCAGGTCATTGATGCCTGGCGTGCCCAGGGAGACGAGGATACGGCTCAGCAGATCGAGGCCGAGAAGAACCAGTATGTTCTCGATGATCTTGCGCAACGTGTCGAACGTTATCCGAACGATCTACACCTGCGTTACCTTTTGGGCGTCCAGTACTACACTTACGAGTATTATGACGAAGCGCTTGAGCAGCTTCAGCATGCGCAGAAGTCTCCGAAGGACCGTCTGAGTTCGCTCTACTATCTCGCGATGTGCTTCCTTGCCAAGGGCCAGAACGATATGGCGGTGATGCAGCTCGAGACAGCGCGCGATGCGATTCCGACGATGGATGATCTGAAGAAGAAGGTGGTTTACCAGCTCGGTCGTTGCGCCGAGGATGCCGGAGAGCTTGACAAGGCGTACCAGTACTATAAAGATGTTTATTCCACCGATATCGGCTTCGAGGATCTCTCGGAGCGCATGATGTCCGTCTCCCAGAAACTCAAGGCCAAGTAACCGATGATATCCACAATTCTTCTCGCCGCGACCTGGATCTCCGGCATTAACCCCGAGCTTCACACCTATAATCGCGAAGGCGAATGCGGAACTGGTGCGGTCGTGCCGTGGGCCGGCTCCCTCTGGGCGATCTCCTATGCTCCGCACATGCCGAACCGGTCGACGGACAAGCTTTACGAGATCAAGTCCGACTTCACCAAGGTCGTCCGCAAGGAGTCCATCGGCGGCACGCCCGCGAACCGGCTCATCCATGACGAGTCGAATCAGCTCTTCATCGGTCCGTATGCGATCGACGCCCGGGGCGGGGTCCGGGTGATGGACACGATCAATCCCGACGGCACGACCAATCTCTACGGACGGCTCACCGCCTCTGCTCGGCATCTCTTCGAGCCGGCGAAGAAGATCTACACGATGACGATGGAAGAAGGCGTATACGAGATCGACGTCGACACCCTCAAGGTCACCGAGCTCTTCCGCGACGGCAACATCCAGGGGTATGGCAAGCATGACGGCGTGCTGCTTCCAGGGTACCACGGCAAGGGCGGTTATTCCGGTCAGGGCCGGCTCGTCTACGCCAACAACGGCGAGTTCTCGCCGGCGGCGATGAAGGATCCCACGACCGAGGCCGGCGTGCTTGCGCAGTGGAACGGCAAGCCGGGCGCGGAGAATTGGCAGGTCGTGCTTCGCAATCAGTTCACCGACATCACCTCGAAGGGCGGCATCCATGGTGCGAAGGATCCGGCTAAGGATCCGCTGTGGGCGATCGGCTGGGACTACCGCAGTGTGATCCTGATGATTCTCGAGGATGGTGGCTGGCACAAGTACCGTCTTCCGAAGGGCTCCCATTCCTACGACGGAGCGCATGGTTGGAACACTGAATGGCCGCGAATCCGCGAGATCGGCGAGGGTGACGACTTCCTCATGACGATGCACGGGACCTTCTGGCATTTCCCCGCGACGATGAGCGTTGGAAATTCCGCCGGTATCCGTCCGCGCTCCAACTACCTCAAGATCGTCGGCGACTTCTGTCGCTGGGGCGACAAGGTGGTGCTCGGCTGCGATGATACGGCGGCGAACGAATTCCTCAACAAGCGCATGGCGAAGGGCAGGATGGGAGGCCCTGGGCAGTCCAACAGCTCGCTCTGGTTCCTTGATCCTTCCGCCTTTGACACGTTCGGCCCGGCCATCGGCCGCGGCGCGGTCTGGTACGAGGATGACGTGAAGGCCGGTCAGCTCTCTGACCCCTATCTGCTGGACGGTTACGAGAGTCGCACGCTTTACGTCGCTGGGGACCTCGACTTCGACGTCGAGGTGGACGAGAAGGGCGACGGCACGTGGGTGAAGACGGGTCTCAAGAATCGTTCCGCGGGCATTTATGATCTCAAGTTCGTGAAGGGCGCGTGGATCCGTCTTGTCGCGAACAAGGACGCCGAGAAGGTGACGGCGTTCTTCAATTACGCGAACTTCGATCGTCGTGCGGTTGCGAAGGCGAAGACCGTCGAAAGCCGCGGCATCCTCCGTTCGGGGAAGGGTGATGAGAACATTCCGCTTGAATACGGCGTCGGCGATTCGCTTTACGTGATGCTCCCGGAGAACGGGGAACTCAGGCTGAAGAAGTCCGGCGACGCCGCGGAACTCGCTGATCTGCGCAAGAATTTCGCGATTGATCCGGCGGAGAAACTCGGCGACGAGTACGATGCCGCTTCCGCGGTCATCACTGATGACGACGGCAGGCGCTGGCGTTTCCCGTATGCGACGAAGGAGCCGCGGACCGGACGGCTCTGCCGCGAGTGCTGCACCGAGCGCGACCTCCTCAATCTCGCGGGCGTGATTTACGAGCTGCCGGCCGAGAACGCGGGCGGTTACGCGAAGATCCGCGCGGTCTCGACGCCGGGCGAGTGGATGTACGACTACTGCACGTGGCGCGGGCTCTTCATCATCTCCGGAATCGTCCCAGAAGGGGATTTCGGCAAGGTCGTGAAGTCCGACGACGGCAAGGCTCAGCTCTGGGTCGGCGTTGCCGACGACCTCTGGAAGTTCGGCAAGCCGACGGGTATCGGCGGCCCCTGGAAGGACACCGAGGTCAGGCAGGGCGTTCCGTCCGATCCTTATCTGATGACCGGTTTCGATGAGAAATTCCTTACCGTTTCGTCCGATAAGGGAGCTAACGTCACGATCGAGCTCGACATCACCGGTACTGGAACATGGATTCCGTTCCGTACATTCAAGAGTGCAGACCGCATCAACATTTCGAATATCCGCGCTTACTGGCTGCGTGCCGTCGCGGACCGTGATTGCAAAGCCACAGTTCAACTGGAGTACAAGTAATGAAAGCTAAACTGACTGTTACCGTCAACGAACAGACCAAGGCGTACGTGTTACCCGAGCAAGGCGTTAAGATCGGGCGCGATCCTGGGCAGTGCCAGTTGGCGCTGCAGGATCCGAACGTCTCCTCGCTTCATGCTTTCATCGCATGCCGTAAGGGACAGTGGGTGTTGCAGGATATGAATTCCACGAACGGCACGTTCGTGAATGGCGCGAAGATCTCGACCGTTGGGCTTAAGAATGGCGATCGTATTAAGTTCGGCACGACTGTTCAGGCGAAGATCGAGATCGAGGAGCCGAAGAAGGAGGTCGCGGTTCATAAGGAGGAGCCTAAGGCTCCGGCGCCCGAAGTCGCCAAGACCGATATCAAGGTTGATAATACCCCGCCGCCCGAGATGAGTGCGGACGATGTGGCGCTCATCAAGTTGCTCAATGAGAAGTTTCAGCTTGCCAAGGAGAACCTTTCGCAGGTGGTTATCGGTCAGATGGATGTGATCGAGCTTGTCCTCACTGCGATTTTTGCCCGTGGTCATGTGCTGTTGATGGGTGTCCCCGGGCTCGCAAAGACGCTCCTTATCTCCACGCTTTCCAAGGTGCTCGACCTTGAGTTTAAGCGCGTGCAGTTCACCCCCGACCTGATGCCTTCCGACATCACCGGTACTGACGTCCTTGAGGAGGACAAAGAGTCCGGAGGTCGTAAATTCCGCTTCGTCGAAGGCCCCGTGTTCACCAACATGCTGCTTGCCGACGAAATCAACCGTACGCCGCCGAAGACTCAGGCCGCGCTGCTTGAGGCGATGCAGGAACACCACATCACCGTCGGCTCCCACACCTACAACCTGCCCGAGCCGTTCTTCGTCATGGCGACCCAGAACCCGATCGAACAGGAAGGCACCTATCCGCTGCCGGAAGCGCAGATGGACCGCTTCCTTTTCAATATCATCGTCAAGTACCCCGGTGCAGAGGACGAGGAGACGATCATCCGGAACGTCACTTCCAATCATAAGGTCAAGCTCGAGAAGGTGCTCGACGGCGAAACGGTGATGAAGCTCCAGGACGTCGTCAAGCGCGTCCCCGTCGCCTCCCACGTCATCAAGTACGCGACGACCCTCGCGCGCATGTCGCGTCCAAAGGAGCCGGGCGTTCCAGAGTTCGTCAAGGAGCTCGTCGGCTGGGGAGCCGGCCCCCGTGCGGGCATCTCGCTCATAACCGCCGCGAAGGCGTGGGCAATTCTGCACGGACGTCATCATTGCACGATGAAGGATGTCGCCGCAATTGCGATGCCGGTGCTTCGTCACCGCGTGATCACCACTTTCGCCGCTGAAGCTGCGGGCGTGACATCCGACGATCTCGTGAACATGATGCTCAAGGAGCTCAAGCCCACTCTCGACCTGGAGATCTAAGTGGCTGCGAAGCAACCAGACTACATGAAGTGGCTGCCGCCGAAGACGACGGCCACGATCGCGCGGTGCGAGCTTTTCGGGCGCACGATGAAGTCCGGATTCATCTCTGGTCGTCACCGTTCGCCGAAGAAGGGCAACTCGGTCGAGTTCGCCGAGCACCGCCAGTACATGCCGGGCGACGACCTTCGTACTCTTGACTGGAAGGTGTTGGGTAGGAAGGACCGTCTTTACATCCGTCAGTATGAAGAGGAGTCGAACCTCCGTGCCAATATCCTCGTTGACTGTTCTGGCTCAATGGCTTTCGCCGGAGATGTCGCTGCGGAGGTGGATGGCAAGCGGCTTTCAAAGTTTGATTATGCGCGCTATCTTGCGGCAGGTCTTACCTACATGCTGGCCGGGCAGCAAGACGGCGTTGGTCTTGTTACCTTCGATACGAAGATCCGCGAGTATCTCCCGGCGAAGTCGTCCGCGAGTCAGACACGCCGTATTCTTGAAACGCTTGACAAGACGAAGCCTGGGGCCGAGACCGATCCCGCGCCTATCTGCGATGAGATTGCGGAGCGGATCCCTTCCCGCGGACTTATTATCCTGATTTCAGACCTCTTCACTGAGGATATTGACCGGTTGCTCAAGGCTCTGCACCACTTCCACTACCGTAAGCACGAGATGATTGTGCTGCATGTGATGGCTGATGAGGAGCTTAGTTTCAATTATGACGGTCACATTCATTTTAAGAATCTCGAAGGGGCGGAAGAGTTGTTGCTGGATGCCAAGTCCATCCGTGCTAGCTACCTTGAGCAGGTGAACAATTTCCTTAAGAAGACTGTGGACGGAATTCGTAAGACTGGTGCCGATTACGTGCCGATGAACACCAAGGTTCCGTTTGACAAGGCGATTGTCGAATATCTCGCGCGCAGGCGCTCGGGAGGCAGGTAAGCTATGCAGTTCATCAATATCTTCATGCTTGTCGGACTCGCGTCAGTCGCGATTCCGATTATCATCCAGATCCTGAACCGCAAGAACTCTCGCCGGATTGAGTGGGGTGCGTGGATCTTTCTTGACAAGACGATGAAGAAGCGTAAGAAGAAGGTGCTGCTCGAGGATATTCTCCTTATGGCGTGCCGCTGTCTTGCGTGCGGGCTCCTCGCGCTTGCGTTTGCGCGTCCGTTTGTCCGTCCCGATTCGCCTGTGCCGTGGGCGGTGACGATGCCGGTACTCCTACTCGCGATGACGATGTTCGGCATTTCCTTCGCGCTCTGGCGTTATCCCAAGCAGCGCCGGATCATGTTCTGGGGTGGCATATTCCTCTTTGCGCTGTCGATTTCTACAATTGTCTTCGAGCGTTGGCTTAATCTCAAGCGTTTCGGGCTTGGAGCTACCAAGGACGTGGTTCTTATCGTCGATGGTTCATCGTCGATGTCCATTGTCCATGATGGCAAGACCAACTTCGAAAGGGCGATTGAGGAAACGAAGAAGTACGTTGAACTCGCTCCGCGCAACACCGCGTTCGCGGTTATCATCGGCGGGCCGGTCCCGCAGGTTCTGAACCCAGTTCCTGTGGCGGACAAGCGCGTAATCATGAATGCCTTGGACCGTCTTTATCTCGCGGACGGCACCATGCAGATCGCGGCGAACCTTACGGCTGCAGCAGTCACGCTCGCGGCAGGCAAGAACGCGGTTAAACAGATCGTGATCGTTGGCGACGGACAGACCGTAGGCTGGCCGCTTGGCGAGAAAGATCGCTGGATAACGTTGCAGCGCGTGTTCGCCTCGTTAAAGATCCAACCGATCATTACCTGGCGCACGTTGCCGTTGCCGACTTCGATCCGTAACCTTGCGGTCGAGTCGGTGCGTCCTTCGCGCGCGGTGATCGGGACGGATCGTGAAGTTCGCCTTGACGTCACGCTTGTCAATGCCGGTACTGAGGCGGTTACTCCGAAGGGCCTTACGCTTACCGCTGAAGGCAAGACCTACGAGGCTCATGACATTCATCAGCTTGAGCCTGGCGAATCGCAGACGTTCTCCTTCGATCATCGTTTCCGTCATAGCGGAGGACAGTTGGTTACGGCGAAAGTCGACTGTGGCGACGATTTGCCGAACGACGACAGGTACAATTTTGCACTGCCGGTCTCTGGGGTTATGAAGACGTTGATACTTGACGGAGGGTCGGGCAGCCGCATGGATCGTTCGGCTACTTACGTGTCGTTGGCGCTGCGCCCGGAATTCCAGCAGGCGGATCTGTCTGGCGCGAGCGGCAGGCAGTACTTAATCGAAACGGATACGAAGCCGATTTCCGATGTCGCCGAGCAGGTATCATTTAACGGATGTTCGTCCGTGATTCTCGCGGGCGTGCGTAAGCTTTCCGATAAGAACAAGCAAGCCCTTGAGGCGTTCGTTGCCGCCGGAGGCGGACTTCTGGTGTTGCCGTCTGTGGCCGCCGACGTCGCCGATTTAAATTCGTGGAAAGGCCTCGGTTATCCGTTCCTTCCGGCACCGCTTGAGAAGCTTCGTCCTAATAAAGCGGTATTTGACACCTCGTCTTTCAGTGACATGCTTGCGCGATTCAAGACTGGAACCGATCTCGCCACGGTGTTGCCTGAGCGAATCTTCGGCTTCGGCGAGTGGAGTTCCAACGCAGTCTGTGTCGCGAAGCTTGAAGACGGGTCGCCGTTCATCCTGCAGCGCAGTTACGGGCGCGGCACGGTGATGATCGCCGCGACCGATTTCACGCCGTCGTCCGGATTCGTCACCAAACGCGGCTTCCTTCCGGCGATGCACGAGCTTGCCTATTCGCTTGCCCAGCCGTCGGCGGTTCAGCTTGATGTGCGTCCGGCCGAGGGTCTGACGTTGCTTATCGCTTCCGGTTCTCAGGGTGGTTCGGCGTCGGCGGAGAACGGGTTATTCGGTTTTTATTATCCCGAGCGTAACTTCAAAGGCAAGCCGGTGACTCGTGTCGACCAGGGTTGCCGTTATCGTTTCGACGGTTCGCCTTTCCCAAACACAAGTTTCCCCGCTGATAATTTCTCAGTCTGCTGGCGAGGAGTCGTGATTCCTCCTGAAACCAAGAAATACAAGATCGGCTTTAGTGCCGATGATCGGGCTAAGGTCATGGTCGCGCGTCGGAAGCTCAACCCCTGGGGGACGGAAATTGAGCTTGAGGGGGGAAAGGCCTATCCGATTGACGTGCGCTTCGAAGAAGATGGTGGTCGCGCGGAGTTCGCCCTCTGGTGGATGGTCGGCAATACCAAGCGTGAGGATTTGTCGCGGCATGTGCGTACACGAGCTCCAGGAGTCCCTGGTGCCGGTGAGCCGGTTGAGGTTACTGATCCGCATGGCGAGGTGTTCTATGCCGAAATATTCCCGGCGGACGAAGGACTTTTCCTTCGCGTTCAGAAGAGCATCGTGCCAGGAGTATACCGCGTCGGCGGTCTTCCCGACCAATATCGTGATGCTCTTGCCGGCGTGATGACCAAGGATGATGGTGAGATCGTGTTCTCGGTTTCGGCGGGCGTCGAGGAGTCGACCTTGACGGCGATCACGCAGGAGGAGCTTTCCAAGATTTCCGACTACGTGCAGATCACTCAGGCTATTAAGGATGAGGATGTGATCAAGGCGATCGCGGGTGAGAGCTTCGGAAAGGAAGTGTGGCGCATGCTTGCCATCTTCGCATTCCTGTTCCTTGTCGCCGAGCCGTTCATTGCGCGTTGGATCGCGAAGAACCGCCGCACCGGCGATATTATCGATACGGAGGAGTCATGGATCAAAATGTAGTCCGTACCGACCTGTTGCCAGAGACGATGCAGCTATGGATCATTGCGGTTCTCGCGGTGTTCGGTATCGGGGCGTGGGTCTGCTGTCATTGGGCGGTCAAACGTTATCTTACCAATAAGTTCAACGTCTGGTATCGTGCGCTTTTTTCAATTCCGCTCGGCACGATCGCCTCGTGGCTTGTGCTCCAGACGCTCGGGCGTATGATGTTTCTGGCCACGCACTGGTCGTTGTTCTTCGGTTCGATTCTTTCGGCGTTTTCGATTGAGGCGGTCAGCGCCTTTTACGCGCATGAATGCGCGCGCGTTCCTCCCAGAATCGCGAAGATTCTCGTTGCTTGTCGCATGGCTGCGGTGGCGATCGTGTTGCTCGTCTTGATGCAGCCGGTGATTATCTCCGACCGCGATCGTGAGGTCAAGCAGCGTGTTGTGATTCTCATTGATGATTCCGCGTCCATGCATTTCAGCGACAGGCAGTTGACGGACGACGAGAAGAAAGATATCACTGAAGCACTCGGGTTGAATGCTTTCCCCAAGAACGGGATGACCCGCGCCGAAATGGTGCGTCAGCTCCTCCATAGGGGTGGTGAGAACGCGTTCCTCAAGAAGATTCGGGAGAAGTTTCATGTCGATATCTTTCGCTTCGGTAACGGCATTCGTCGCAAGGAACAGGTCGATGACGAGGAAATGCTTTCCGCTTCAGAGAAGATGTTCAGGTCCGTAACCGACCTTGCCAAGGCCCTCGAGCTTGTCGTCAAGAACGTACCTGCGGAGGAGATCACTGCTATCCTCATTTTCACCGACGGACGGCATAACGGCGACGCCGGCGTTGAATCCATCGCCCGTCGTCTTGGCGGCTATGGTATTAAAGTGAGTTCGGTGGTTGTTGGTGGTTCGATTAAGCCGTTCGATATCGCCATCTCCTCGGTAGACGCGCGCGAGTCGGTGTTTCTCGGTGATAAGATTCGTTTTTCGGTCACCGTTTCCGCGACGGGAGCTAATGGAAAGAAGGGGCGTATCGCCTTCAAGAACGAGAAGGGCGACCAGCTTGACGAGCAGGATTTTACGATTGAAGGTAACGAATGGGCGAAGGAGTTCCGGTTCGTCGACCTGCCGAAGGAGCAAGGAGTTTACCAGTATTCGTTCGATATCAAGCCAGTGGCAGGAGAACTCTTCGATGACAATAACTCCCGAGAGATGGATGTCGCAGTCTCAGACGACCGTACCAACGTCCTGCTTGTTGATGGCCGTCCGCGGTGGGAGTACCGTTATCTGCGCAACCTTTTTTACGGACGCGATAAGTCGGTGCATCTGCAGGACTGGATTGTCCACCCGGACATGGTATTCGGCGTTCCTGTCAAGATTCGCGAACCCGCTTCGGCCTCTCGTCCTTTCGGCGATTCCGAAGCCGGCGAGTGGCCGGTGCAGGATAACGACTGGCGTCAGTTCGATGTCATTATCATTGGAGATGTGGACGAGAGTGTCTTCACGGATGAGGCTATCCAGCAGCTTAAGTACAATGTGGAGGAGCGAGGAACGCTATTGGTGTTCATCGCGGGATCTGAATACATGCCGATGACCTATAAGAATCCTGCCTTGCGCGATCTCATGCCGATCGAGTACACTCCGGACGGACAGAGCCACCGTGTCGCGCCAGAAAACGATTTCGTCTTCCAGCTGACTGCGGCGGGTCGTGGACATCCGGTAATGAGTCAGTCGTCTTCAAGTGCTGAGAACGAAGAGATCTGGCAGAATATTCCTGATTTCCATTGGCGTCTGCCGATCCAAGGTGTGAAGCCTGGTGCCGATGTTCTGGCGTATGCGAAGCCTCGTGGAGAAGACGGCAAGGTCAGTCAGCTGGCCGCGCAAGCCGAGACTATTGCAGCCTCTATCGAAGATGATCCGGAAGCGGCGCTCAAGCGGCTCGAGGAGATGCGTTCGGAGCAGGCGCGTCACGCGCTCGTCGTCTCGCAGATGAAGGGTAAGGGACGCGTCCTCATGCTTACGACGGACAACATGTGGCGGCTTCGTTCGAAGGCTGGCGATCAGCTGCATCACCGCTTCTGGGGTCAGGTTATGCGATGGGGTGCGGGTGAGAAGCTGCGTACTGGCAACCATTACGTGCGTATCGGCACCGATCAGTTGCGCTATGGCGCGGGTGAACCGATCAAGGCGTTCGCGAGGTTTCTCGACGACAAACATAACGGCTTGAATGATCTTAAGCCAAAGATTATGCTCATTCCGCCTGAGGCTAGCAGCGGTCGTACATACTCCTTGCGACTCCGCCCTGATTCAAACGGCTTTTACGAGTGCGACCTGCCTGGTTGCGCCAAACCGGGAGTTTATCGTTTGCGGCTTGAGTGCCCTGCGGCCAATGAACGTCTCGGCCGGCGTATGCCGCCGGCGCTTGAGACTTCGTTCGTGGTCGTTACCACCAAACGTCCCGCCGAAGAGGTTGACATCACCTCGACCCGCAACCAGGTCGAGCGGATCGCGGCTTCGACGGGAGGAAAAGTGTTGAAGCCGACGGACTACATAAAACTCTCCTCCGATCTCGGCGGCGGATCGAAGACGCTCTCGGATCGTGTTGAATACCAGCTGTGGTCCACGCCTCCGCTCTTCATCCTGGTTATCCTGTTGGTCACCGCAGAGTGGGTGTTGCGTAAACGTTCTAACCTTTCCTGATTCGAAAAGCCATGTATGATACCAAGAAGATACCTCCGGCGGTAGCGAAGATTCTGAAAGCGAGTCTTTCGCGCATTCGACACATTATCTTGTTTCGCGGCATCTGTGCTACACTCGCCGTTTTTATCGCATCTGTTCTCGCGATCATGGCGATTGATGCGATGGTCACGATCTACTCAAACTGGGTCCGTTGGATGCTCTGGTGCGGTGTTGTCTCAGGTACTGGTTCAGTAGCCTGGTTCGCGCTTATTAAGCCGCTACGTCGCAAGATCTCGCTTTCTGATGTCGCACTCTTGATAGAGCGTAATCATCCTGAGCTGGAGGAGCGTCTGTCGACGGTCGTGGAGCTTGCGGAAGAGGGGCGGGGGGGCGAGGTGTGGTCCAAGGAACTTGTCAATGAGATCACCAAGCGCGCGATTACGGACGCTACCAAGGTCTCGCCGAAGAAGGAGTTCACCTCGCGTACGATCAAGCCCCGGTTCATCGTCGCCGCCGCCGCGGTGTTGGTCCTGCTCGGGCTCTTCGCGGCGTTTCCGACTGCTACCGCGCGACTCGTCGCGCGTGCGCTGATGCCAGCCGCCGAGGTCGACAACATCTACGCCTCGTCCCTGAAGGTTGCTCCCGGCGACCAGGTGCTGCTCGCCGGCAGCTCCTTCAAGGTGTCGCTTGCGGTCAACGGCGGCTTCCCGTCCAAGGCGTTCGTCCGCACTTCGGTGAACGGCAGGAGCGAGGCGGTCGAGCGCATGGTCCGCATGACCGAAGAGGAGGCGAAGGGTCCAATCTTCTACGAGTTCGACTATCCTTCGGTTCACGAGAGTTTCACTTATCGCGTCAACTGTGGCAGCGCCCTCACCAAGGCGTACAGCGTGAAGGTGGTCCCGACCCCGACGTTCGTCGACCGGAAGATCCGCATCGAGCATCCTGCGTATACGGAGCGCAACCCGACCGAATACACCAACTCCGCCGAGGTCGTCGCCGTTCCTGGATCGAGGGTAGTGATTTCGTTTAGGAAACCGCGCGAGGACATCACTGGTTACATTAAGATCCCTGGCGAGCGCATCCTCGAGGCGGAGCCCGTCGATGAGAACGGGCTTGCCTTCGCCTTCGATGTCGGCAAGGATATGGACGGCATGTGGTCTGCGATGGCGCAGGATTCCAACGGCTTCTCAAATCAGGTCGTCTCCTCCGCGGTCACGGTTGCGAAGGACACTCCACCCTCGGTCGAGCTTACTGTGCCGGAAACGGCCGAGATCAAGCTACCGCGTTCGGGAGTCCTGCCGGTGGAGTTCAAGGCCAAGGACGACTTCAAGGTCGCAAAGGCGGTGCTTGAGATCGCGGTCGGCACTGCCGACTACAAGGATCTGCGCGAGTTCGAGCTGTCGCAGGGACAGGACGGATACGTCGTCGGCTCCGAGATGGTGTCGATCCTCGCGCTCGGTTCGCGCCTCGGCAAGTCTGCCGCATTCCAGGTGCGCGTGCGGGTAGAAGACAACCTTCCCGAGGAACTCGGTGGACCAGGCGTCACGCGCTCCTCGTCCGTCCTCGTCGAACTTCAGACCAAGGGGCAGAACGGCAGCGACGGCGGCAAATCGCTCGGCCGGCAGGAGCTGCAGAAGCAGATCGAGGAGACCAAGAAGGAGTCGGAGGACATCCGCAGGACGCTCGAGACCGCGATGCGGCACATGGAGAACGCCAGGAACGGATACCGTCATACGAACAATCCCTGGAATCTGAACGACGCTAAGAAGAACCACGATCTCTGCAAGACCCATATCAGCAACGCGGAAGGCCTTTTCGCTGATTTCATCCAGAACCTGCTCGACACCAGACTGTCCACGGGCGCGGAGATCCTCCGCCCGGTGATGGACCGGCATCTCGTCCCCGTCCGCCAGGAGGTGGAGGATATCTACCTCGTCGACATCTCCTCTCGGTATGGCCCTGCGTGCAAGTGCTACGATCATTTCAAGGAACTCATGAAGGCGTATGACGAGGCGCTCAAGAAATACCAGATTCTCACCAAGACCGCTGAGGACATGCAGAAGCTGGAAGACCTCAAGGAGCAGCAGGAGGCGTTGGCTGAAGCTGCTGAGAAGGGCGAGATGAGTCCGCAGGAGCTTGGCGACGCCGAGAAGCAGCTGATGGACGAGATGCAGAGGGAGCTGCAGGACGACATGCAGCGTTCGCTTGACAAGGAGATCGAGAAGGCGGAGAAGATCGCCAAGCGGATGGACGAACTCGCACAGAAGCAGAAGGATATCAAGGAGAAGATGTCCGGCGACGAACAGAAGAACTCCGAAAACCAGCTCGCCCGCGAACTCGAGAACCTGGTGCGTGAGACCGACAAGCTGCTCCAGGACGTCGAGAAGCAGACCGGGATCCCGGAACTGGACGAAAGTAGGACGGCGGAACCGCTTGAAAGCACCAAGTGGAGTCAGGAGGATGCGACCGACAGCGCCAAGGATGCGGCGAAGAACCTCGGAGAACAGAAGAACGAGGAAGCCAAGGCCAACATGGATGAAGTTTCGGAGGCGCTCAGCCAGGCCAAGGAGCAGCTGACCGAAGCCCAGAACCGCATGAAGCAGGCCAACGAGCGCTTCGCCAACGAGGCGAAGGAGATGCAGGAGCTGATGAACAAGATCAACGAGGCCATGCAGGCGGCGATGGAGGCGGCGAAGGCCGAGCTCGGCAATCAGCAGATGTCGCAGGAGCAGATGGAGCAGATGGCTCAGCAGGCGGCAGAACAGATGGCGGGTCAGGAGAAGATGTCTCCCGAACAGAGGAAAGCGATGCTCGAGGCGATGAAGGAGAGTCTGGCGAACATGACTCCCGAGCAGGCGAAAGCGATGGCCGACGCGATGAAGGAGTCCATGAAGCAGGCGATGGAGCAGATGAAGCAGGAGTTCGGTAAGCTCTCGCCGGAAGAGCTCAAGGCGAAACTCGGCGAAATCGCAAAGCAGGCCGCGCAGGAGATGCAGCAGCAACAACAGCAGTCGCAGTCGCAGCAGCCGCAGTCGCCGGAGATGCAGCAGATGCAGCAGAAGTTCGAGTCCGCGGCCGAGATGATGAAGCAGCAGATGCAGCAGATGATGCAGCAGCAGAATATGCCCCAAGAGCAATTCCAGCAACAGCAGATGCAGCAGCCGCAAAACCCGATGCAGCAGCAGATGCAGCAAATGCAGCAGAATCAGCAGAATCAGCAACAGCAGCAGGACCAGCAACAGCAGCAACAGGAGCAACAGCAGAGCAGTCAGAGCCAGCAGGAGAACCAGCAGCATCAGCAGTCTCAGAGTCAGACCAGTAATGTTCGCGAGGCTCTCGGTGAGGATGACGGCGTGGACTGGTTCCGCATGAAATCTTCTTCCTCTTCCGGTGCCGAAGCTGATCCTATGGATGATGTTCCGAGCGAATACCGCGGATTGGTCCGTGACTATTTCAAGGCTCTCAATCAAGGAGGCAAAAAATGATGAATAAGCGTCTGACATTGGTGCTTTCACTAGCCGTTCTTCATTCTTTACTCTTTACGCTTCGGGCCGCGCCAAAGGAAGATGAAGTTGATATGGCGATTGAGCGTGGGCTCACCTATCTCCTCAACGTCCAGAAGCCGGACGGAAGTTTCCCGGGAGAGTGCCCCTGTGCGATGCCGGCACTTGCGGGCATGGCTTGTCTCGCCAAGGGACACGTTCCGGGAGACAAGAAGTACGGGCAGCTTATTGAACGTTCGCTGGACTTCATTCTCTCGCATCACGACGAGACCGGATATTTCGGTAAGCAGGGTGGAGGCAAGATGTATTCCCACGCGATCTCGACGTTGTTTCTTACTGAGGTCTCTGGCATGGTCTCGAAGGAGCGCCAGGCGCAGATTGATGAGTGGCTTCCCAAGGCGCTTAAGGTGATCATTGATGCTCAGCGCGTAAAGAAGAACGGCTATAATGTTGGCGGCTGGCGTTATGAGCCTAATTCGTCCGACTCCGACCTCTCATGCTCAGGCTGGAACCTGATGGCGCTCCGGTCTGCTCGTCTTAATGGCGCCCAGATTCCCGATATCGTCATCAAGCGCGCCGTCAAGTACATGCACGCGCATCACAACAAGAAGGACGGCAATTTCTGCTATCAGGGCAGCAACGGCAGCAACGGCGTCACGCTTTCCGGCGCTGGCATTCTCTGTCTTGAGCTCTGCGGCAGCCATGAGGATCCGGATTCGCTCGATGCCGCCAAGTATCTGGTGGGCGTCTACAAGGAGAAGATGCCGGAACAGGGCTTCATGTATTACGGCGTGTATTACGCCGCGCAGGGGCTCTTCCAGCTCGGTGGTCAGTACTGGAAGGATTACGAGGATTGGATGTATTCTACCTACTTGCCGCGACAGCGGGAGGATGGCTCCTGGCCGCCTCATCACAACGAGCGTTCACAGGTGTACTGCACGGCGATGACCATACTGGCATTCTCCGTCCCCTATCGCCAGCTCCCCGTGTATCAGCGTGACGAAACCGTCGACGAATGAACCGCTGACAGTTGGGCGGTTGAGAGTTGGGAGTTGAGAAGTTGAGATTCCCGATTGCAATCTTGATTTCGCTGGCGGTCCACCTGTTGGTTGGACTCGGCATTTGGGCGTATATGGAATACGTTCCCTCGCCGGACGTCCTCGCGACTCTCGACCTTTCCAGTGTCGAGCTTTCCTTCGCGGAGGAAGAAGATGAAACCGCGGCAGTTTTGCCGCAGTCGTCGAATCCGTTTCTGCCGCGGCCGGAACCGGAAAGGCCGCCGGAGCCGAAGGTCGTGGAAACGCCCGAGCCGTTGCCGCCGATTCCCGACGCGGTCGACATCCCCAAACCCGTTGAAAAGCCGACCCTCCCGGCATTCCGCGCCCCGCACCCTGCACCTGTCACTCCAGCACCCGTCCAGGCCCGCGTCGATGCGCCTCCGCGTCCGAAGCGTGCGATTAGACCGGACTATCCGAAGGGCTCGCGCCAGCGAGGCGAGCAGGGCGATGTTGTTGTTGAGATGATGGTGAATCCGCAAGGCGAGGTCGATGAGGCGACGGTAGTGTCTTCGAGCGGATTCGTGGAGCTTGACGAAGCCGCGCTCCGCGCGGTCCGTTTCGCGAAGTTCACGCCAGCAAGATCCGGTGGCGAGACCGTCGCCTCCATTGCCCGCATTACCCTGGCCTTTAAGCTTAAGTGAGCCCTGACGAACTGGTCTTGTGATATGGACCGCCGCGCATTGTTTTGTGGTATAATGAGGGCATGAATAATGCGGTAGTATATGTGCTCGGGGCGGTGGCGCTCGGCGTCATTGGACTGTTTGTCTTCGTATGGCGGAAAATGGCGGGTGACATGGAGTCTCTTCGGACTGATCTGATGGAGGCGCAGAAACAACTGGAAATCGAACGTGCGCTGCGCCAGCAAGAGTTCGTTGAGGGTGAGGAGCGTGCCAAAGAGCGCGAGGCGTCCCTTAAGGAACTGATGAGCGCTACCGTCTCCGGTGCTATTGAGAAGTTTAAGACCGCTTCTGGTGAACAGCTCAGGTCTAATGGCGCGGAGTTCGCCGAGTTCTCGAAGAAGAGCCTTGCCGATATCCTGGATCCGCTGAAGCAGCGCATCAGGGAGTACGACGAACGGGCTGACAAGGTTCATCAGGGCAATACTACGCTCGGTGCGGAGCTAAAGGGCTACGTGCGGACGATTATGGACTCCGCGACGAAGATCCAGAGCGAGACGACAGGATTCCGTAACGACCTTAAGTTCAACAACAAGTTCCAGGGAGACTTCGGCGAAGCCCGCCTTGAGCTGGTACTGGATCGTTGTGGTTTCGTCAAGGGCGAGGACTATGTGATGCAGAGCGGCAGCGATGATAAGATTCCCGACTGCCAGCTGTTTGACCACCTGACGAAGAAGGTGATCGTAATCGATTCGAAGATGTCGTGGAAGAATTATGTCGAAGGGTTCGCTTCCGAAAATCCGGAAGCGCGCGCCAAGGCGCTGGATGAACATGTCAAAAGCGTCCGTAAACAGATCGACAACCTCGCCGGTAAGCGGTATCCCGAGAAGAAGCTTGACAAGGAAGGCTATTCCTACGCACCGTTCACGATTATGTTTATTCCTAGCGACGGGGCGTTGGTCACGGCGCTCGAGAAGGACTGCACGCTGCTGCAGTACGCGTCCGAAAGAAACGTCTATATCACCTCTCCGCTCAACTTGTTCAACCTCCTGAAGTTGTTGAAGACATGCCTCGGTAACTTTGATTTCGCCGAGAATTTGAAGGACATCGCGAACGAGGCTAGGAATGTCGTCGACAGGATTGATTCGTTGTTTTCGGAATTCGAGGACCTCGGAACGAACTTGACGAAGGCGCGATCGGCCTACGACAAGGTCTTGAAACGGTTGACCGACGGCTCGCCAGATAACAAGAGCAGTGTTCTGAAGTCCGCGAACAAGATGATTGCCCTTAGCGTTAAGCACGATAAGTTGAAATCTAAGACGATGACCTCGGTGAACCCGGAGCTGATTGGCGGCGTTTAACCGGGTTGTATGAATATAATCGCGCTTTTTGCCGCCGTGGCGGTGGTCTCGACGAATAACGTTGCGGACCTCGGAACGGTATTGGTCGAAGGAAGCGCGCTTTCGAAGTATCGCCCCGAAAAGGTTGAAGGCGGGACCTTTACCGGCGAGGCGCCGGAAAACCTTCCGTGTGTCGTCGACACGTTGACCGAAGATTTCATCCGCGAGAAGAATCCTACTGACCTTAACGATCTCCTTCGTTGGATTCCCGGTGTTGAGACCGGCGGCACTTCGCTACTGGTTCGTCAGCCCGGACTCTTCTCTGTGCGCGGTATGGGCGGTACCGAACCGGCGTTGGATGGTGTGATTCCAGTGGGACGCGGCGCGGGGCTCTTCTTGGATCCGGCGATGATGGAGCGCGTCGAGGTGGTGAAGGGTCCGATGGCTTCCCTCACCGGCGGCGCTGGCGCCCAACAGAACAACAACGGCGCGGGCGGTTCGATTAACATGTACCTGAAGGGCGCGCATCTTCGTGATAGTGAACGGCTGTTCTCGGAGCAGACCTCGATGGGACGAAACACCTGGCGACAGCGCGCGATGGTCGACGCGAACGAGGTGATCGTGGACGACAAGTTTGCGATCCGGCTCCCCGCGGCGTTCGACATCTATTCGCCCGCATACGCGAACTGCGGCGAGCAAGATGGGGCGCGTCCGCGCGAACAGTATACCGTCGCTCCGTCGTTCGTCTGGAAACCATCCGATAAGGTCTCCTTCGGAGTCAAGACGTTGTTCGTTTCGTCCGATTCCCCTTCGTATATTGGTATCCCGATGTGGAACGGCAGGCCCGCCGGCGGTTTCAGCTGGCATGAGTCGTCCTGCCGTAAGGACGACCGTTCGAAGTATATGGGGATGATGGTCAATCCCTGGCTAGACTGGCAGGTGACGGACGACTGGCTGCTGAAGTTTGGCGGTGCTTTCATTTATTCGCACATGGAGCAGTCGAGTCGCGAACCCTATACTGGAACGGGCGCAGAGCTGACGGAATTCCTTAGGACAGGACTTTGGTCATCTGGCAACAAGTATCAGGTGACAAATTTCTCTGAAAGTAGGCTGTTTCAGAAGAGCTTTAATCTTTATGTTCGTTCCGTTTACACGAAGGAAGATCTTCCTTGGGGGCTCGGGAACACTTTTCTCGTACAGCCGGATTACTATTACCGTGATTCATCTGGATCGTTCGGCATTCCGACATCACGTTATGGGGTTTCGTTTCAGGATTCAGTTAGATGGAAGTGGGTCTCGCTGCTTGCCGGAGTCCGCTACGACCATTTTGAGGAAAGCAGTGGTTTAGGTAAGGTTACGATAAATCATATCGGCAGGTATGTGAATTTTCCGTCCGCTGCAGTTGATGCTTGGTCCCCACGCGTCGGACTTACGGTGAAGCCGTTGGACTGGCTTGTCTTTTTCGCAAACTGTTCCGAAACTGTGACGCCGACGCTTGGGTACTATACGGTAGATGGACGGCGTCCCGAAGATCCATGGACGGCTATGCAGTATGAAGGCGGATTCCGGGTGTGTCCGGTTGAGGCGCTATGGCTCTCCGCGTCATATTACCACATCGATCAGAAGAATATGCCGCGGATGGAGAGCGATTACACGGCCTACTACTTTGACGGACACAATTCGTCCGAGGGTGTGGAGCTTTCGCTGGCGGGTGACATCACCAAGAACTGGACAGTCATGGCTATGTATAATTATAATTTTTACGAGGATCACACCAAGACAGGCAAGGCGCGTGAATTCGCCCGCACTCCACGCAACGTCATTTCGCTTAATACGTCGTATCGCCTTCATGGCTGGGAATGGGTCGAAGATGTTGTCGTCAGCTTGGGCTATCGTTATAAGTCTATGGCGTACGGCTGTATGCGCGGAACCTATCAGCATGAGGAGTTTCATTGGAACGCGAGTCATGTCTTCGATGTAAACGTGACGATCCCTTTCTTGAAGTTCGGCGGACCTGAAGGCTGGTATCTCACGCTCGGTATCCGCAATCTCTTCAATGAGAACTACATCGACACCTCCCGTCACTGGTACGAGTGCTTCGTTGGCGATCCCCGCACCTTCGAGATCGGCATCCGTGGAAAATTCTGATATAATACCAATAT
>CALYRV010000002.1 GCA_945483525.1 uncultured Verrucomicrobiota bacterium | reverse complement strand
TGTCGTCCGGATAGTGCTTGTAGCCGAGGATGTTCTGTCCGCGGAAGAGCATCTGAAGCGGCGTGTTCTTGCACACCTTCTTGAGCTGACGGAGACGCTCCCACGGATTTTCGCGGAGGAACCGCATACAGACGTCGAACGTCGCGCCGCCCCAGCATTCCAGCGAATAGAAGCCTGCATTGTCGATCTCTTCTGCGATCTTGAGAATATCGTCCGTCCGCATGCGCGTCGCCCAAAGCGACTGATGCGCGTCACGGAGGGTGGTGTCGGTGATTCTGACTAGCTTATTGTTCTTCATAATATTTAGAAATTAGAGAATAGGTAGAGGTCGACAGTGGTTGCTTAAGTCTTTTTCTTAAAAAGGAAGATCTTGTTTTCGTTTCCATGGACGAGCCGTCCGATGTTCGCTCGGTGTTTCCAGATGACGAAGAGCGCGATCAAGGTGACAAGTACGCACTGCGGGATGTCGTGGTAACCGACGGTTCCGAGGATCGGGAACCAGATTGCGACCGCGAGGAACGCGGCGGCGCTGATCGATCCGAGCGAAATGAAGTGCGAACACGCGAAGACGAGCGCGAAAATTCCGAAGGCGATGCCGACCAGCGCTGGAATGAGTCCGAGCAGCATGCCAAACGCCGTCGCGACACCCTTACCACCGTGGAAGCGGCGCCCCTTCTCGTCCGTGATGTACGGCGTGAGCATATGTCCGGCGACACAGGCGATACCGACGAAGAGGGGAAGTGAAGAGTGAAGAGTGAAGAGTGAAGAGTTATGGACTAAATACTTCGTGATCATAACTGGGAGCAGGCCCTTCATCACGTCGCAAAGAAAAGCAAGAAGGCCCCATTTCTTACCGACCGTTCGAAAGACATTCGTCGCACCGATGTTCTTCGAACCGACGGTACGGACATCGACACCACGCATCTTCCCGATGAGATATCCGAACGGGATACCACCAATCAGATACGCGCCCAACACCCACGCTACAAAAACAATTTTATCTTCCATCACTCCTAACTCCTAATTCCTACTTCCTAACTCCTTACGCATGATCCTTTCCAATATATTCGCAAGGCGCCTTCTTCGAGAGAATGCCCTGCGCGAAACGGATTCCATACCAGAAATGAGAAGCAATCACTCCGACCACAGTCAGCAACCAGTTCGCTGGCTTAATTGAAAACGACGTCGCCAACACTACCGCTCCGTAGAACGCGTAAAGCGGCCACAGCCACGGAAGCAACAGAAATCCGCAGACGAACGCCGTCGGCACGAAGTAGCTAAGCCGAAACGAGTTCGACGGATACCGCTTGCAGAAGTACCCGCGGTGGAAGGCATAGCGTCCAAGCTGCCGGAGATGCGGCGCGAAGACGGGTCGCCGGTGATGATACACCACCACCCACGGATCGTAGACGATGCGCTTCCAGTTGTCGAGGATGTCCTTGCAGAGAAGCGTATCCTCGCCCGGCCAGAAGTCGGTGCGGTAACCGCCGAACTTCTCCATAAGGTCCTTACGGACAAACAGGTTGCAGCTCGGATAGTCCTCAACATCCATCCTCACGCCGCCCGCTTTATAGCGATATCGAAAATTGCCAGAGACGAGGATGTTGTCGTAAACGCGGCCCCCGATCTTCGCGAGCAACTTGTCACCAGGCGGCGTCACACCAGGTCCTCCGACAGCGCCGATCGACGGCTCGCCGAAATACTTTACCGCATATTCGAGCCAGTGCGCATCGGGATACGCGTCATCATCGATGAACGCGACGATCTCTCCCTTCGCCTCCTTGATGCCGAGATTGCGCTTCTCCGCCGGACGCACCTTCCCCGTCGCAATAAACCGAACACTCCTTTCTTCAGCTTCACACTTCAACTCCTCATCCGGCAGCACGATGACCTCGAAATTGCGGTAGGTTTGCTTCGCAAGCGCCGCAAGACATTCATCAAGCATCCAACTGCGGTTGGGACACGCGATGACGACGGACACCAGCGGATCATGATCAAGCTTCTTCGGCACCAGGCACATCGCGTAATAGCGCAGGATCTTGAGGCGGTAGAAGACAGCAAGCGTATCGTTGATCTTACTCCACGCGAACCGCCTGGAAATACGGAGCGGAAAGGATTCCGCATCCCCAGCTGATTTCGCACCGACGTCAGCGCCATCCGACCGATTACCGCCATCCTTCGCGACAACAGCCGGGGATGCGGAATACCTTCCGCTCACGACCGGGGCCTCGAAGATCCGTGCGCCCTTTTCGGACGCGATTGCGAGTATCTCGAGTTCGAAGGCCGCGGACTTCGCGAGCATCCGTTCGAGCGCGTACTTGAGCGTCTCACGGCGGTAAAGCGTGATGCCGGATTCGGTATCGGACACCTTGACGCCGAGGAAGAAGCGAACGAAGCCGAAATAAACGCGGCTGAGGATCCGGCGATGCCAGGGATAGGCGACCTTGGATTCGGGATGACGCTTCGAGCCCATCACGATATCGGCGCACTTGACGGTCATCTCCTCGAGATACCGCGGCAGAAGCGCCGCGGTGTCGGCATTGCCCTGCCCGAGCACTAAGACATATTCCCCCTTCGTCGCCTCGAACGCGGCCTTGAGCGCGGCACCTTTGTCGCGATAGGTCCTGGTATCGAGCGCGACGACTTCGGCCTCAATGCCCTTCGCGGCAAAATCGCCGCGGAGATAATCGCAGTCGCCGGAAGCGGCGATCACCGAGAGCCCGCCCTCGTCAACGACGGACTTCGCCAGTTTCCATTGTTCTTCCTGCACCGCCATCTCAGTCGATTCGCTTTCCGGTGATTATAAAGCCAGGGACGAACTGCGATTCAAAGGCGCCGATATCAATCACCTTGACCACGCGCTTGTTACCAACGAAGTCGTAGGTGTTGGCGAAGGCTGGGATTGCCTTACCCTTGTTCGTCAGCGTTCCGGACTTCGCCGGCGTGTAGTCGCCTCCCGCCAGATCAACAAAGTCGTTTGCAGTAAGCGTTCCGAAGCACGAATTCATTCCTTCAAGAACGGCGGCGTCACCGGCACAGTTATAGAACGACGCGGCGGTACCGCTCCAGGGCGAAACCTCGTCGACCCCAGTAAGAATCTTACGACAACCAATCGCCGCACAATTGACGATCATTCCAGCCGCGTTCGCATAAAGTCCGCCAGTCGCACTGCCGATACATTCAATCACTGTGCAATTCCTCGCGATGCCGTTATTGACAAAAATGCCGCCGACGATCATCTCTAGCGTTGCGGAATTCGACCATACGCGGCAATCACGCACAATCGTATTCTGAACGATGCCTCCACCGCTCACATAGACGCCGCCACCACAGACCGCTCCCCAGCTGGCGTCAAACTTCATCGTGCAGTTCGAAACTACTGAATGCGTCAACAGCGATTCAGCGCCGAACACCGCGACACCGCCGCCATACGGAAGCGGCGTGCTCGCCTGTTCGCTGACACCACTGCGAATAACGCAATTAGAAACCATGCCCGCAGAAATAAGCACGCACCCGCCGATGTTGTTGCCGCTACCCAGGACACACCGCCCGTTTTCCGCCGAAATCCCTACTAGCGCGGACTGGGCGTGCCCCAGTTCAAAGACACGGTTGTCGACGCTATAACCACCCTGCGGCGTAATCCTGACGATTACCTCGCCTTCGCCATATGATGAAACCACGACCGGGGTGGAGATAATAATAGGAGACGTAGTTCCATACAAACCGGCAAATACGCGTACCTCGCCACCAGTGCTACCGAGCGAATTTATCGCGTAAGTAATTGTCTTGAACGGATGATCTATCTGTCCGCGACCAGGCGAATCGGCGCCGTCGGTAGAGACGTAAACCGTCGGAATCGTATGTTTGGCGTACTGCGCATGGATATCGACCGCGGAGGTGATGTAATCGTACGGCTTGTCCCAGCCGACGAAATCGTAGCCGTCACGGATGGGATTCGCCGGCGGAGTCGCCGCAGTGCCGCTCGCGACCTGCGCCTCGGAAAGCAGCGTTTCGTCATAGTCATAGAAGCGAACGCGGTAATAGGTGGTCTCTCCTGCCTTGTAAGTCGCCTTCACGTCCTGATTCTGCGTAACCGCCGTCCAGACCCCCTCCCAGCCGAGGAACGTGTACCCGGCGCGATAGGGATTCGCCGGCGGAGTCGCGTCTTCTCCCTCGAAGACCTGCTGCACGGAAAGTTCCGCGTCATTCCAATCGAGGAACCGGACCGTATATTGCGCGGAAGTCCCGAATTCGATCGAGGCGACATAACCGGGGTCAGACGAAATCGATGAGTCGGATATCTTCTCGACGGACTCCCTCGTGGGAACGAGTTCGGTCATGATCCAGTAGAAATCATCTCCCGCCTGCACCTTATGAAACCCTGTCGCCGTCGCGAGCGCATCCGCGACATTGGACGGCGAGGAGGAGTAGGTCGTGGCGTAATCGGAAGCAGCCGCGAACTTCTTGAACTCGCCGGTCAGTACGAAGAACGCACTGGGATACTGGGTTCTGAGCGAAGCGATCTGATTGGCCTGCGCGGTGATATAAGCCGCAATCGTCTTGTCGCTGCCGAAGTGGCAGTTCAACAGCAGTATCTGCGCACCATCGGCGTTCTCAAAGACCATATACCCGGTCGAGCTGTTCGAAGCCGGCGTATGAGACGCACCTTGCATCGACGGGGAAAGCATCGGCAGCGCAGAATCCAATGTAGCAATACGACGCGCACTGCCATCTGTCGAACCGTTGAAAGGACTCGAACCTCCCGACCACCCCTCGGGATAATAGACGCTCGTGTAGCCGTTTTGAGCGGACAAGAACGAGCACACGTCAATATTCTTCGTCGCGATCAGATCGTGGAGCCCGACGATATGCGCCGACGTCGCGGTCAACGGCGACGGAGAATGCAGGTCCCAGAGGAGCAGGTTCATCTTCAGATGGATGCTGCCGCCGCCGCCGATCGGATACCAGACGGCGTAATACGTCTGATCCGCGCTCGGCATCACAGCCGGCATCGTCTTCACCAGCGCGCCGTCAAGAGACCAGCCCTTGAACTCGAAGCCGTCCTTCACCGGCGTATCGCCGTAATTAATCGCCTCCCCGGTGAAATTGGTTATAGCCGCTATGAACGTTCCGCCTCGCGAATCAAAGGTCAGCACATGCTTCTCCGCTGTATAAACCGGATAAACGACAAGCGGTGCCGTAATATTATCGAAGGACTTATCCCAGGAATCGAAGACATAACCGACTCGCCCGGGAGCGTCGGGAGCCGAAGCCGAGCCACCGGACACGACTTCCTCGCACTTGAGCATCGAACCGTAGACATCACGGAAGACCACCGGGTAGGAACTGCGCGAACCGGCCGCGAAAAACGAAAGCTCGGGATCCGTGCCTCCAGCGACCCACGGCACATAAAGATCAGCCCCCGAAGCGACCGCATTGAGTTCGTTCAGCGCGGACACATCGGACGGCGTCTTGCAGTTAGTAACCGTAGCGTCTTTCGCATTGGGGTTGGTCCCCTTGTTCCAAAGCGTGCCGACAGGCGAATAACAGTTGTCAAGGTCGCAGGACTTCGGAGTGGACACGAGACCGACGATCTGACCGACCATGCCGGCGGAGCTGCTCACCGCGCCATAGACCGCGCAGTTCTGGAAGTAGAACTTGCCAGTATTCCAACCGATGTTAGTGTCGGCGGAGCCGGCGATACCGCCGACGGTGGTCGTGCCGGTGACATCACCGTAGTTCGCACAGTTCCTGAAAATCGTGGCATCCATTCCGGCTACGGCCGATATATACTGCCCGACATAGCCGCACAATCCACCGGCGTAGGACACGCTGTCGCCTCCGATCTTCCCGTAGTTCGCGCAGCCGTCCATGGTGAACGTCGCGGCCCCAGAACAATAACCGACAATTCCTCCGACGCCGCTAAACTCCAGGGTGAACGTAATATCGGAATTATTGCGGCAACCGTCAAAGTGCATCAGAAAGCTCCTTGCCTTGTCACTGACGCCGACCGCATATCCGACGATGCCACCGAAATGTCCGAAATTCCCAGAAGCCGTGAACACACCGCGGTTCTCGCAGTTGCGGAAAATGATATGAGTGATCGAGCCCCGGCCGCCAGAGATGAGACCGACGATACCGCCGGCACCACAGTTCGGATTGGCGTTGCCGACGCTGGCGATCGTCGCCTTGTTCACGCAGTCAATAAACGAAATATCGTCCACTACATCATACTTGAACTTGATCATTCCGGCGATACCGCCGACACTGTTGTTGCGGGAGTCTGGTGAGATGTTGTAGCCGATTGTGCAAGTGGAATCGGCAACGCAGCGAATGAACGAAGATCCGTCGTAAACGGTACCGAAAAACGCTCCATTGCCGAGCGACAGGTTGTAGGTTTTGTGTTTGATGGTGACGTTACGAACCGTGACGTCAATCACCTTGCCGCCGATGCATTCGTTACCGAGCGCACCGATACCTGTGCCCGACCGGGTGATTCCGCCGCAATCAAGCGTAAGATTCCTGATAGTGCCGCTCAACACATCACAGAACGGTTGATCACCGAGGCCGGACAGCGTATGGCCATCACCGTCAAGCGTACCGTTGAACAAGGGCACGGAATGGAATGCCACTCCACCGAGGTCAATATTCGCCGTCAGCCTGAAACTGCCGGACGAATTCACCGACATATTCTCGACAAACGCCTCTGGCGTGGCAATGTCCACCGCGAACCCAGTCATCGCAATCGACAAAACACCTACGAACATGCAGAACGCACGCGCCTTTTCGATATTAATACGCATATAAAGTATTATATCATATTCGTGGCGGTGAAAACGCGAAAATTAACGGACGGGACTTCTAGCGCCAATTTTCACGCGGCGGTTTATCCGCCGCTGTCTTTCAAGTAGACCGTGCAGGTTCCAGAACCGCCATCTCTGTCGACGATTAATTGTCGATACGCTTGCCGGTAATCACCAATCCAGGAACGTACTGGGATTCATAGCATCCGACATCAAGCAACTTGACCACGCGTTTAAAACCGGAAAGATCAAGACCGCCAACGAACTCAGGCACTGGCTTCGCATAATTCACCAAGGCGCCAAGAACCCGTGGATGGTAGTCCCTGCCACTTGAATCAAGGAACATCTCAGATTCCGTAGCATGCTTGCAGCCGACGGCCAACCCCAATGCCTGCGAGCCGTCGGCCACGCAATTGAAGAACCTGGTCAAAGTCCCGCCGAAGGGAGTAAGGACGCCGTTGATGTTCTTAAGTCCCGCCACGGCGCAGTTCTCGACCGTGGCGTTATTGCCGCACCAGATCGCACAGCCGCCGTCGGTATTCCACTTCCTGTAATTGTCGTCATTGGACGTAGTACTGAACAAGGCAGTATTCGGAACGATCGTACAGTTACGGATAAGTCCGTTGACCACGGACACGACGGGGCCGTGAGAGTCACCGTCTTCAACCGGGGTCGGGACCGCATCATAGATAAGCGAGTTCTCAAGCCTCGCGTTCGCGCCGTCGATATGCACCACTACGCCCTTGTCTGAAGGATCCGCATTATAGGCAGGTTTGGTCGAAAACGCCCCGGTGAAGACGCAGTGGGTGACGAGTCCGCCCGACATTCCGAGCGCTCCGCCCTGAGACGAGAAATGCAGCGACTTGCCGTTGCGGAAAACGCAATTAGAAACCGTTCCACCGTGTCCGTCGATCCGGATATCACCGCCGAGACTGTTGTTGGCGCGGGTGCATCCGTCCATCAGCGTCAACCCCGACACACGCGCCTGAGGATGGTTCAACATCATGATGCGGCAACCGTCGGACATCGGGTTGGAATTCCGAAGCACGGTATCGACTGGATTGCCGGTATAGCCGACAAACGAAACACCACGCAACACGTGAAACTCAGCACCTTGGACAAGTTCACCGTCGCCGTTCGGCGTGATGAACAAGGTCGCTCCGGTCGCCGCCGCCTTGTAAGCGGAAGCGACACTGGTAGCCGCGGTTTCCGGCGTATCATACGGCTCCAGCGGATGAGTGCTGCCAGCGGTGACGTACATGAGCCGCGGCGAAACCAGGAAGCACTCCTTGCGCGACGAAGTCATACCGGCGACTTCAAGCTTGATGTCGAAACGTCCGCAGGCGGGAACATCCCAATCGAGGTCCGGCTGCGTCGACTCGCGAACGTACGTAACACCCTTCGCATCGGTCAGGGTCCAGCGATAAGTCACCGCTCCAGAGCCGCCGCAGAGTCCTGCATGCAACGAAAGCGTAGCCGGCATCGTCTGCGAAATGCATTCCGAACTGTAATCACGCACAGACTGAACATGGTCGAGACCGAAGGTGAAACCGAGAGAAGCAGTCGTCTTGTCATTTTCGTAACAGCCGATATCGATTGTACCGGCGATTCTCGGCCTGCCTTCCAGATCCAGATCCCCAATACCGTACGAGGAAACGTCGGCTCCGGCATCGATACACCGCGAAATCACGGACTGACGGAAATCAGCGGCATCGAAATTCAGATATGACGGACGGCAGTAGACGTTTCCGGTCGAGCCGGCGATTGCGATATCCGTGGCGCAGTTTATGAACGACGCGGGATTGGAGCCGGACCACACCGGACCGCTGATTCCGGTTATCGCGACGTTATCGGCGATCAGGCAATTGATTACCTTGGCCGTATTCGTATTGACCTTGACGCCGGACCCGGTGGTACTGGTGTTGCGGACGATGGAGCAGTTGACCATCTTCGCGGTTCCCTCGATAAGCGCCGCGTAGTTAGCCCCGCAGGTAAGATCGCAAAGGAGACAGTTGTCGATCAACGCGCTGCCGTCGGCATAAACCTGTCCGTTCGGGCTCGCCACTTCATTTTCGCAGACCTTGGTCCTCGTCATACGTCCGCCATGCAGCAACGCCGACGTGCCCTTCGCATTCCAGGCCGCATTACTGGTCTTCCTGATAATGCAGTGATCGACGGTTCCGCCGTTGGCGGTAACATAGACGTTACCACCCTCCTGATAGGTTCCGTCATAGACAGTGACGTGCCGAATCGCCGCCCCTGCGTTATCCAGCTTGACGATAGGAGACTGTCCCGAACCCGGCCACGCGCCATGAGTGATGATTACGTCCGCGGGATTTCCTGATGAGCCGATGACTTCAACCGCCTTCTCGATCGGAACGCAACCCGCACCCGCTACGATGCCGTTCAGCGTCGCGACTTCTGCATAGGTTCCCGGCGCGACATAGACCTTTCCAGAGGAAATCTGATTGACCGCGTAACGGATCGTCTTATACGGCGAAGCCTGCGTTCCGCGTCCGGAAGCATCTACTCCGCCGGTTGCAACATAGACATCGGCACCGAAAACACCGAAGCCGATGACTATCGTTAACAAAAACAGTATAACTGCATTCATTAACGCATATTATTGCCGATAATCCGACTGATGTCAATTATAAAATCACTTGATTAACGTCACGAGGCCGCAGTCAGCGGAGTCGTCCTTGAGTCCGCCACCCCAAAGGAAGCGCCCGAACTTCTCGTCACCGTCGGAATCACCGAGGACGAGATTGCACCCGAACGACGCGCCCTTGCCCGGGGCGACGCCAGGGATCTCACTCCACGGGATCGAAAGACGATAGGTGATCAGGTTAGAGGTTGAGGTTGAAGGTTGAGTGCGGATGTCAACCTGATAGAGGGAAGAGTCCTTGCAGAGCTGTCCGGACTTGAGTCCCATCGAGTACTTCTTGGGACGGTAGACCGTGCAGGTTCCAGAACCACCGGGATTCACCTTCGAGAGATACCAGCGGAGCTGCCCGTTCTCGGGCGTGCCGTCCGGCCCCATCCGCGGGAAGATGCAGAGCGCGATCGAATCGCCCTTCAGCGTCTCCTCGCCGGACTCGGTGACGACGCCCTTCGGCATGAACACGTCATCCTCGACACTGGCCTCGAAGACAAGCGCGTCCTTCGTCCAGGTGAAGGAAGCGACGCCAACACAGTTCTTCTCGTCGAACTGATAGCCATTCTCCGCCCGCACCTGGTTCGAGCAGAGGAGCGGAATCGGCGAGCTCTTCGCCTTTTCAGACGAGGCGAACGCGACATAATCAGACCCCTTGTAGAGCGACAGCTGGACATTGTCGTAACGGATGAACGCACCTTCCGCGCCTTGCGCGACCGGCGTCACCGAGACGGACGTGCAATTGGGACGCAAGGTGATCATCTTGCTGAGATAGTTCCAACCCTTGGTGCCAGTATTCGGAATGGTCCAGACGTTGAGCATCATCAGATTCTGAAGGTGCTTCCCGTCGGCATCGTACATGTCGAAGTTCGAACCGCCGCCCATGCCGTCTCCGCGCACCCACGCGGTGTATAGGTACTTGCCACCGGGCACCGGAACGTCGAAGCGCTTGGTGTGATGCTTATAGCCATTACCGACGCCGTTAAGTTGCAGGCACTTGTTGTCCGGCGCACCGGGAACCGCGGTCGGAACGACCTTGCCTTCTCCCTTCCAGCCGTCCGTATCGCCATCGAAACCGCCGTTCCTGACGAGGTCGCCGAGCGAGGCCTCGTCCGTCACGTAAAGGACGAACGGCTTCACAATCTTCATCCCATTCGCGGCGATCGAGCAGTTGAGACGGTTGACCGCCGGAATCTTCTCGCCCTTCTTCGCGGTGAACTTCACCTCGAACGTCTTCTTCGCGCCCGGCTCGAGCTCGACCGTCTCGACGGCAACCGTGCCCCACGCGGGATCGTCGGCCTTTACCGTGAACGCGACCTTCTTGTCGTACGGATTCGAAACGGTAACGGGAAGCCCCATCGTCTCCGCCATATCGACGACGATCTGCGGCAGCGGCGTCGGCGAGTTGCCGGTGCCGATGAAGAGCGAAGCGTGAAGCTTCAGCACGTCGAGATCAGCGCCTTCGGCGATGACCGGCATCTCAGTCGTGACGACCTCGCCGTTCTTCACGACGGACTCGTTACCCTGGAAGTCGGTGACGGTGATGTCGCCCTTATACGGGAGTTTCGCAAGGCCCTTGGTCTCGAAGTCGACGCCCTTCGAACGCATCTCGGACTTGGTCTTGCCGCCCTTGGTGAGATCGGCGTCCGTTCCCGCGAGGAACGCGATCGCCCTGCCGTCCTTTTCGAAAAGGTGACAGCTGATGCCGCCGAGATAGAACTTGTCGATCGGCTTCGCGTAGGCGAGCTTGCCCTGCACAACCGCAAGCGTCGCGGCGACAGGACGAGGAGAGGTCGCGTCCAGCGCATAGCTCCAGTTTCCGCACGCGTCGGTCTGTCCGCCGAAGTAGGTGATAAACTCCGCCCCCGCGCAAAGCTCGTCCGGCCACTGCGTCATCACCCAGCGGCACTGCGCGAGCGACTTCTCGAAGGCCATGTCCGGAGGATAGTTCCAGATGGTGTGGCCCTGAGCGGTCTCGTTATCGGCGACGCGCACGTTCTTGATGCCGCGCACGGCGAGGTCTTTCTGCGCCTCGCGGATACCTTCGTAGTTGTTGTAGTGGACGGGCAGGATGTCAACATACTGTCCGACACCCGCATTGAGGCAGTCGATGCGGAACGTGTGCGGCCAGAGTCCGCCCGCAAGCTGACAGACGTAGTTCGGATTGTTCTTCTTCGCCGTCTCGTAGCCGACGCGGCAGATGTCGACATAGGTCTTCACCGGATCCTCGCAGGCATGCCCGGGGACGATCTCGTTGAGGAATTCAAAGCCGTAGAGCTTGTCGGTGTAACGCTTCGCTAGCGTGTCGATCGCATTGCTCCAGTCGTCGAGATTGAACGGCGCCGGCTCGAATTCGCCAGTCTTGCCCATGCCGGGCGGAAGCGTCCAAGCGGGCGGACCATAGAGCTGGATCCACGCCTTGAGCCCGGCCTTATGATTGGACTCGATGCGATGGTCAAGACCCTTGAGATGCCACTTGCCCTTCGCAGGCTCGATGCCCGCCCAGGAGGTGAAGTGACGCACGACCGAAAAGCCGAGATCGTACGCGAGCTTTGACATGTCGAGTCCCGAAAGGTTCGTCGCACAGAACGGCGTGGACTTGCCGGCGACGCGCTCAAACTTCGGAATCGTGCCGAAATAGCAGAAGTCCTCGAAGTCGGAACCGTCTTCGCAGAGCTTCGGAACCTTCATCGTGACCGAGAAGACGCCGCGCTCCCTCAGCTCTGGGAAGGTGATCGTCTGCACGCGCCACGCGGGATTGAGATCGAAGTCCTTCTCGAGGACGACGTTGTTGAGGACGTCCTTCACGACCGCGTGTCCGCGGACGAGTCCGCCGGACGCCAGATCGCCCCACGCGAGCGCGACCGTCGGAACCTCGCCGTAGTAGAAGAGTCCGCCGCGGGACTGCGTGAACATGCGGAAGTAGTCGATCTTCGGAACAACCGTGAGTCCGCTGCCGCGCCAGTCCCAGGGCCAGTCCTTGCCGTCCGGACTCCTGAACTTGCAGAGGAAGAAGCAGGAATTGTAGCGATAGGCGGTGCCGAGCTTGAACTTGAACTCGATCTCGTGCTCGCCGGGCTCGACCTTCACTTCCTTCGAGAACATGCCGCCGCCGTAGGAGACGTGCATGCGCTTCTTGTTGATGACGCCGTCCGGATTGTCGATCCACGGACCGAGCGGCATCGCGACAAGCTTCGTCGGCTTCGGACCCCACGTGTCGCTCGGATCGAGATAGTACTTTACCTTCAGTACGACATCGTCACCGACCCGCGTCGGCTTGGGATCTTCTTCGACCCAGATGTACGACTTCTTGAAGGTGACGGTGTCGGGACGCGCTTCGTAGGGCGGCGGCGGAGGAATCGGGATCTCGATGAACTGATCCTTCACCTTCGCCTTATCGTTCGCGTTCGGAGCCAGGAACGCGTCGAACGAATAGCGGTGGGTCTCGCCCTCCTCGACTTTCGGTTTATAGTGGAACTTATAGGGCTTGCCGGCCTCGAGCTTCTTCTTCGGCGGCTGCCAATTGGAGAATCCGCCATAGCCGTTGATCTTCATCCAGTGCAGATGCACCTGCAGCCAATTGCCGTCAATCGGCGCGCCCTCCTTAAGCGTGACGACCACGTCAAATCCGTTCGGATCCTTGTTGTAATCCCATACATCAGGGGTCTCGATCGAGGCCCAATCCGTATCGGTGATCTTCGCATTCGCCACCCCGGTCGCGCATGCAACCGCGGCCACCGCCATCAGTTTCTGTATACTCTTCATATTGTAAACATTATAACAAAATTTTGCCGGCCGCGTACTCATTACTCCTTTTTAGTTTCGGGCGTCACCACGACGGCTTCGATGCCGAGACAGCGGGCGAGCTTCTTGAGCTCAGCGGCGTGATGACCGATGCCGAGAGCGAAGTGATGGGTGGGACCTTCCATCGACCAGTTGCGCAGGAAGGTGCGGACGTCGGGAAGGAACTTGCCGTGGGTGTTGGTGTTGCCGGTCGGAGGAATCGGACCCTTCATCGACTCGCCTTCGGCGATGATGAACTTGAACTGTCCGTCACGCTTGAGTCCGATCGAGAGCATCGTGATCGGACCCTCCTTGATGTTGAACTCCACGCCCGCGCCCTTGCCGGGCTTGCCGTGATACTTCTTGAGCGAACGGAGAACTGGCTTCTGCGAGGCGATATTGAGATGGTGGGGTCCGTCATGTCCGACCAACACCGTGTCACGTCCGAAATCGATCGGATGGAACTCGGCGAAGGAACCGCCAATCTCGAGACGGTCGAAGATCATCATCGCGACGCAGTTCTTGAGGTCGAACTCGCCGCACATCGGGAAGCCCGCGGCGGTGAGGAGCGAGTTGCCGACGATGAAGTTCGTCACGAGCTCGCGCGTCTCCGTGCCTTCCTGTCCCTCGTAGTAGTACGCGAAGCCGTCCAGCTGACGCTTCGCGGCAAAACCCTCGAGCGCGACCGCAGCCTTCGCGGCAACGTCCAGGTCCTTAGCGGTGAGCTTCTCGGTCCAAGGGTCGGACACTGGATCGGGAGTATCAAAGAACGAGAGGATGCGCTTTTTCATCGCCTCGACCGCAGCCGCGTCGGGATTGCGATAGAGCGGCAGAATCTCATCCGGCTCGCAGAGCGTCACATGGCAGCCGAAGGTGCGCGCGACCGCGGTCGGATCGACCTGCATATCATACATCGCCTCGAGGACATGACCCATGAGTCCGATCCGCGCGCGGCGCAGGTCGTGCAGCACATGCGCGACGGCGCACCACTGACGCAGCTCCTCGTCCGCACGGGCATCACCCTCGAGCTTGCCGACGACGACATCGGCGACCGGCTTGCCGTAACGTTCGGCGACTCCAGTGAATTCCGGGACCGAGCAGAGGTCGTCATTGAGCAACTGCTTGTAGATCGTCGCATGCTCGTAGTCGAGACGCTCGTCGGGCTGCAAGCAGAAGAGGACGATCGGACAGTTGAGCTCGCGGACAAACGGCGCGAAAGTCGCGCTCGTAGCGTAGGTCACCATGTCGACGAAGAGAATGTCGAGATCGGCCGCCTTCATCGCGGGGATCATCTTCGCCGCATTGATGGGATTGTCGCTCATACCGAAGCGGGTGACGTTGAGCTGCTTGTCGGCGAGCTTCTTGATGAAGACATCCTCCTTCTTCACCATGTCCTCAAGGAGCCCTGGGCACTGTTTCCAGTAGGTGTCGAGTCCGACGGACACGACGCCGACATTGGCGGTCAGCGATTTGCGGCGTTCGACCTTGGGTGCATCCGCGAACACTGATGCCGCGATAGTGCACATTGTAACGACGATTAGCAGGTTCTTCATATTTGGTTATTTCCTCTTTTGTCTAATGAAATTGATTATAACACACATGCCAGAATTCGGTCAAACCTTTTCAACACTCAGAACTTAATCCGGACGCCGACCGTACCATGCGTCCAGTCATTGTGAGTACAACGATATGCTAGCCGATCATTCGCCCTTCGCGCATCATCGCCCACGACCTCATACTGCTCGATCGCCGTGAAGAGTGACAGATATTCGTTATACCGCCAGCCAAGCTCCAGGCGAAAGGAAACGGACCCGATACCGGAGCGCCAGATGGTTCCGTCTACCTTTGGACTGAACACACGCAGCATATTGCGTCCCGATCCGCCCTCGGCGAAGACCGAAGGCGTAAGCGAAAACCCGCCACCGAGATCGAGCCGACGACGGAGTCCCACCTTGAAATACGTGTAATCCATCGTTCTGATCGCCCGACGGATGCGATAGAACGGGACCACATACGGATTCTCCAGCGACTGATCGATCTGCCAAAAATGATAGGTCTTGTTGGAATCGTCGTTTTCAAAGCCTCGGTACATCGTCCAAGACCGGGTCAGATCCGACTTGAGCATCCACCCTTCCGCAATCTCCCAGTCATACTGCCAGGTTGGGCCCCATTCGGTATGATAAAGCGCATGCCGATGGGCGTCCGAGCGACGGTCCGACAGCGAGGACACGTCCCAATTGCGGACCCCGAACCTACCGACCATTCCAGAGTCCCATCCGAAACGCAGATTCGTGATCTGCATTGGACGATCCTCAACGATCTTGCCAAGCGACTGGTAAGTGGTCCGCACTTCGGGCGTCAGCTCGAAAAAAAACGGAGACAGAACACTCGCCAAGAGCGACAGCATTACGGGAGCAGCGTCACAATGCCGCAACCGGAGGCGGAATCAGAGAGATCGGCGCCCCAGACCATGCGTCCGGTGCCGCCGCCGTTGTCGCCATCGACGAGGATGAGATTACAGCCGAAGGAAGCGCCCTTCGCCGGCGTGAAGCCGGGGATTTCGCTCCACGGGATCTTCACCTCATAAGTCGTGATGTCGCCGCTGCGCTTGAAATCGACCTGATAGACGGACGAATCTTTCGCAAGCTGTCCCGACTTCATTCCGAGGGAGTATTTCTTCGGACGGAAGAGCGTAGTCTTGCCGGAACCGCCGCCCGGATCGGCCATTGAGATGTACCAGCGCATCTGTGCGCTTTCCGGCATGCCGTCCGCGCCCATCTTCGGAAAGAGCGCAACCGCGAGCATATCGCCCGCGAATCCTTCTTCGCCGTCCTTTGTCGTACCAACGAGTGACTTTGGCGCGAGGACGTCGTCTCTAACCGAGCACTTGAGCGTAAGCGCGGACTTATCCCACGAGAACTCGGCGACACCCGCGAAGCCCTCGGGCTTCCAATCATAGCCGCCCTGCGTGCGAATCTGGTTGTCGCAGAGGAGCGGAATCATCGACGACGACTTCTCGCCTCCGACCCGTCCCGCGAACGCGGAGAATTCAGACCCCTTGTAGAGCGAGAGCGAGACATTGTCGATGCGGAACGAACCCTTGCCGCGGGTCACCGGAGTGATGCCGAGGTTCTTGGTGTTGGCCTTGGTGTCGAAGCGCTTGACCATGTAGCGCCAGGTCTTGCTGCCAGCCGCGCCGATCGAGAAGATATTGGGCATGTAGTACTGCTTCTCCTTGGTGCCATCGGAGAAACGCTCGGAGACGTTCGAACCGCCCTCCTGTCCCGTGGTCCACATCCAACAGGTGTAGAGATAGCTCTGTCCGGGAACCGGGATGTCGACACCCTGCCACATGCTCTGATAGTTGCCATTGCCCTTGAACTCGACCGCGTGGTTGTCGGCGTTGTTCGGCATCGGGATCGTCGCGACGGACTTCACCCCGCCCCAGGGCTTGGAACCGTTCT
Organism: uncultured Verrucomicrobiota bacterium; assembly: GCA_945483525.1. The sequence goes on along the minus strand of CALYRV010000002.1, from coordinate 38,010 downwards.
CGAAGTCGCCGTTCTGGAGGAGGTTGCCAATGGACGAAGGATCGACGGCGTAGAGAAGGAACGGCTTATCGACGGCGTTGAGTCCAGCGGTCGCGATAGAGATCTTGAGATCGGTTGTCGCGGGAATCTTGCCGGACGTCTTATAAGTGAGCTCCAGCGACTTCGAAGCTCCCGCCTCAAGCGACAGCGTCACTGGCACTCCCTTACCCCAGTCGGCGGCCGAAGGCGTGAGCGTGAACTTGCGCGCGGTCTTCCAGGGATTCTTCACGAAAACCGGCACGGCGATCGTCTCGCCAGCATCGGCGACGACCTGCGGCTTCGCCGCGGGAAGTTCGCTCGTACCGACGCGAAGCGCGGCATGCAATTTCATCTGATCAAGATCAAAGCCCTCGACAATAACTGGCATATCTCCAGCGACGACGTTACCGCCCGCCGCAGAAGAGACATTGCCCATGTAATCGGTGACAGAGAGCTTACCCTTCGCAGGGAACCTAACACGGACGCCTTCCTTGCCGGGAGAAGTGACGAAGAGGATGCCTTCGCCGTCCCGCTCGAAGAGCTGCACAGGGAGCCCATCGTAGAAGAACTTGCCAACGGCCTTCGCGAAGCCGATCTTGCCCTGCACGACCGCGAGCGTCACCGCCACGGGACGCGGAGACTTCTTGTCGATCATGTAGCTCCAGTTGCCGCAGGGATCTCCGCCGCCGCCGAAGTAGGTGATGAAGAGCGAACCTGCGCAGAGTTCGTCCGGCCAGCGAGTCATGACGTGGCGGCACTGTCCGATGGACTTCTTGGTCGTCATCTCGGCATCCATATTCCAGACGCTCATGCCACTCGCGGTCTCGTTGTCCGCGACGCGGACCTTCTTGAAGTCACGCACCGAAAGATCGTTCTTAGCCTCGAGGATTCCCTCGTATGTCGAGTAGTGGACGGGGAGCACATCCACCCATTTCGCGACACCCGCGTTCAAACAGTCGATACGGTAGTTGTGCGGCCAGAGTCCGCCGGCGAGCTGGGTGACGAGCTTCGGATTCACCGCCTTTGCCGCCTGGTAGCCGGTCTTGCAGATGTTGACGTAGTCCGCGACCGGATCCTTGCACTTGTTGCCGGGGACGATCTCGTTCAGCCATTCCCAACCGAAGAGCTTACCGTCGTAGCGCTTGGAGAGCGTGGTGATCGCGTTGCCCCAGGCCTTGAGATTGAACGGAGAGGGCTCGAAGCCGGTGGACCACATGCCTTCGGGGAGCGCCCACGCAGGCGGGGCGTAGAAGCAAATCCAGGGAAGGAGTCCGTTATCGGCGTTGAGCGCGATAGTCTTGTCCATATGGTCAAGCTGCCACTTTCCGGGGACGGGTTCAAGTTCCTTCCAGGTGGTGAAGAGGCGGGTGAACGAAAAGCCGAGCTTGGCGCCGAGCTTCGCGAAATCCTCATCATAAATGTTGGTGATGCCGAACGGGGTGCGGCGTCCGTTGACGCGCGCGAACTTCGGGATCGTACCGAAATAGCAGTAGTCCTCGCCGAGATCGCCGATCTTCAAGGTCGCGAAGAAGAAGCCCTTCTCCTTAAGCGCCGGGAGCTCAAAGAAATCCTCCTTCTTGGTAGCGTCGAGCGTGACCGGCCCTTCGTAGACCTTCTCGCACTTGGAGTTCCTGACAACCACGGTACCGTTCAGCGTGCCGCCGGCCTTCGGACCGAAGCCAACCTTGATCTTCAGGGGCTCGCCGTAGAGGAAGAGTCCGCCTAGCGCCGTCGGCTCCAGGAAGAACGTCTCGCTCTCCTTGATGATCGTCATGCTGCCGCCGCGCCATTCCCAAGGCCATTCGCTGCCATCAGGAGCCTTGAATTTGCAAAGAAAAGAGCAACCATTGTAACGATAGGTCTTCGAGAGCTTGTAACGGAACTCGGCGACGTGTTCACCGACTTCAACTGGCTGATGTGCGGCGAACATGCCGGGATAGCCGACATGATGACGTTTGGTATTGACAACACCGTCGGGATTGTCGATCCACGGACCAAGCGGCATACACATGAGCTGCGTGGGCTTGTCGCCCCACGTATCGGACGGATCGAGTCGGTAGCGGATTTTCACGACGAGATCCTCGCCCGCCCGCGTCGGCTTCGGAGCCTCCTCAAGCCAGATGTAAGACTTCTTGAAGGTCACCGAATCAGGCTTCGCCGCGTAGTTGGATACCGGCTTCGCGGTTGGCTTCTTCGCGTCGCCCTTGGAATGGCCGGACGCCTTCGCGGCGCCACCCCACGCGATGTTGCAATGGAGGTTCTTGGTTTGCTTCGCAAAGTCGCCGCCCGGAGCCAAAAACACGACCGCGTCGATCGCCGCCATATCCGGCTTCGCCTGGGGACGGAAGCTGAAGGTGTAGGTCTTGCCGCTCTTCGCCTTGCGCTGCGGATGATATGCGAGAAAGCCGCCCCACCCCTTCGCCTTCTTCCAATGGAGATGAGTCGATACGTCGGTGTCGGGAATACTCCCCTTAAGCGTCACCTTAACCTCGAAGGGACCCGACACGCGGTCTGGGAACTCCACCTTCGCCCAGTCAGTTTCTTGAACTCCGCCGAACGACACTAGTGCAGCAAAAGCCGCAACAACACCGAATATGCATTTCATAGTATTTTGATTATACCATAAATGCAATACAGGTGGTGGCTATATTTGAAATATTTTGTATGTAGAAAAGCTTATGCTTATTTCGCGGAAGAGCAATGGCAAGGACAGTCAGAACAATCTTTGCCAGTAAAACAGTAGGTGCAGAGCTTTTCCTTTGGAAGCCCGATTGCGGCTACAAGATCATCAACAGTCTGGAACGCAAGCGATGTGAGATTGAGCTTCTCGCGGATAAACTCTACCATGCGTTTGTAGGGCTCGCCGTTCGGATCGGCGTACTTCGCAATGTCAGCACTCTCACCCTCGTGCCCACGAATATAACGACGGGTGATGAGGTCGTATTCGCTCTTAGACCGAGAATAATTAATGAACTTGCACGGATACAACAGCGGGGGACAGGCAATACGGACGTTCATCTCCTTGCATCCCTCCTTATAAAGCCGGTCCGCCTGCTTGCCTAGCTGGGTACCACGAACAATCGAATCATCACAGAAAACCAATCGCCGATCCTTGATAAGCCCTGGAATCGTAATCAGCTTCATAGACGCCACCTTCTCGCGCTGACGCTGATCTGACGGCATGAAGCTACGCGCCCAAGTCGGCGTGTACTTAACGAACGGACGCGCATACTTGATGCCGGCCTCATGAGCATAGCCGAGCGCATGGGAAACGCCGCTATCGGGAATGCCACAGGCCGCGTCTGCATCGACTGGATAGCGCTTCGCCAGCGCTGAACCGCAGCGATAACGCGCCATCTCGACGTTACGCCCCTCGTAGCTGGATGCCGGATACCCGTAATAGACCCAAAGGAAGGAACATATCGCCATTTTTTCACCTGGCTCAATAACCGTCCGCATGCCGTCTGCCGACATCTCGACCATCTCGCCCGGACCAAGGTCACGGACATATTCGTACTCGAGATTCGGCAGCGCGCAGCTTTCCATCAGCGCGATCATGCCGGACTGCTTCTTGCCGATGATGATCGGCGTGCGCCCATAGCGATCACGAGCGGCGTAAAGCCGGCCGTCTTCTGACAGTATCAGGATCGAGCAGCTGCCATGAATCTTCTGCTGGACATAGCGGACACCATCAACGATCGTACCCTGCGTCGCAATTAGGGCGGACACGACTTCCGTCGGACCAACCATACCGCTCGTTGTCGAATACTGCAATTGCGCGGAATTGCCGCGAAAAAGCTCATCCTTGAGCTCGTCGATATTGGTGATATAACCGACGGTAGCGATCGCATAGGAGCCCATCTTCGTGCACATCACCAGCGGCTGCGGGTCGGTGTCCGAAATCACGCCGACACCCACTTTTCCGGAAAACCGGCCGACATCGTGCTCGAACTTCGAACGGAACGGAGCGTTCTGGATGTTATGAATCGCCCGCTGAAAGCCATTCATCCCGAGCACGCACATGCCACCGCGATGAGTTCCGAGATGTGAATGATAGTCAGTACCGAAGAAGAGATCGCTTATGCAATCCCCGCTAGAAACCACTCCGCAAAATCCGCCCATTTTACTCCTCCGTCAAGGTTAGGAACATATTATATCATAATTGATTAATCACGAACCGAACGGGCAACGGACAGACACCAAACACGTGAAGCCCCTGCATCCTTCAGTGTTATCGCCGCCGCAGAAAATGTCGAACCAGTAGTCATCACATCGTCCACCAGCAGAACTGTCCGCCCACGCACCATCTCTGGATGTGGCGCGGCGAAAGTTCCGCGGACATTCTCTCGACGCTCGTCCTCGGTAAGTCCGCCCTGACGTCTGGGATTCCCAACACGACGAAGTTGCCGCGAATCGCACTTCCGATCGATACGCTTCGCAAGCTCCTTCGCAAGATAAAAGGTCTGATTGTATCCACGGTTCCAACGGTGATAACGCGTAATCGGCATCGGGACGACAACATCGACCTCCGCCGAACGAAATCGTGCGTTCAGCGTCCCTTCCAGCCAATCAACGAAATCACGAACCAGATACAGCGCACGATTGAACTTATAATCAAGTATCATCTGCCGCGGCAACTCGTCGAAAGAAACGGCGCTCGCGGCACGATCAAACGCCGGCATCGTAGCCAAACGGCGACAATCCTCGCATAAATATTCGCCATCTACACCTTCAACCGCCCTTCCGCAGATTCTGCAGCACCCCTGCAGCGGAACAAACGGAATCCGCTCAAGACACGCAGAACAGAGATATCGTCCGTCACGATCGACCAGATTCCCGCAGACCTCGCAGCGTCGCGGGAATACCAGATCGGAAATGCCGGCGACGATATTCACCACCACCTCGGCCGAATCACGCCTTCTTGATAACGTTCGTGCAGGCCTTAATGATGCCAGCGACATCTGCGAGATTGCTCGGGATTATCATCGTGTTGTTGGTCTTCGCGAGCGAACCGAATTCCTTCAAGTACTGCTGGGCGAGCTGCATATTGACGGATTCAACTCCGCCCTGTCCGTTGATCGCCTCCGCGACCTTGCGGATGCCCGTCGCCTGCGCTTCCGCTACGAGAAGAATCTCCTTCGCACGGCCTTCGGCCTCGTTGATGCGACGCTGACGCTCGCCCTCGGAGATGTTGATCGCCTCCTGCTTGTCGCCTTCGGCGCGGTTGATCTTCGACTGACGCTCACCTTCCGATTCTGCGATCATCGCGCGCTTCTCGCGCTCCGCGCGCATCTGCTTCTCCATCGCGTCCTGGATCGAACGCGGCGGCGTGATGTTCTTGATTTCGTAACGTGTGACCTTGATGCCCCACGGATCACTCGCCTTGTCAACGGCGTTGACGATCGCCTGATTGATCGTGGTGCGCTCTTCGAAGGAACGGTCAAGATCAAGCTTACCCATCTCGGAACGCATCGTGGTCTGCGCGAGCTGCGTCGTCGCGAAGAGGTAGTTGCCGATGCCGTACGACGCCTTCACAGGGTCCATCACCTGCATGTAAAGAATACCGTCGACGGACACCATGATGTTATCCTTGGTGATGCACTCCTGCGGCGGCACGTCGATCGCCTGCTCCTTGAGCGTATGCTTATAGGCGATACGGTCAATGAACGGGAACATCAGATGAAAGCCGGCATCCATCGTGCAACGGTACTTACCGAGTCGCTCCACAATATAAGCCGACTTCTGCGGAACCACGGTAGCGGTCTTGGCGACGGCGATGATAACAAAGAGCGCAATTGCTCCTAACAATATGAGACCAGGTGTCATTTTAGATTACCTCCACTTTGATTGTAAGATTATTCTGAGAAATCACCCTCACATTAGCACCGATCGCGACTGGCACATCAGCTTCGGCGGACCACTCGGAATCACCGAGCAGCACCCGCCCAGCAAGCGGCGGCTCGATCGCCGCCGTCACCTTGCCAACACGTCCGATATTATCATCACCGAGATCGGCATCGCCCTTCTTGTCGCCGACGAACGTACGCTTGAACCAACGGCGTAGCAGGAAGATGTACGCAACGGACAGCACCGAAAACACGGCAAGTTCCCACGTAAGGTCAAACGCGTCACCAATGATGAAGCGAATCACCCCGACAGTCGCTGCGGCGAGCCCGAAGAAACAAAGGATGAAACCCGAAACGATAAGTTCCAGGAACATTAGTCCGATACCGATGTATATCCAGATCCAGGGATTAGTGATCATTAGGGGTAGAAGGTTGAGGTTGAAGGTTGAGAACGGGGTTAGAAGATTTCGCAAGGGGGGAGATCGCCGACGATGGGCGCGGCGTAGTCGAGAAAAGCCGGCGTGACGTCATGTCCGTTCTTCGAGATGTACTCCTTCGGGACGGACCGTGTGAACTTGGCGGCATCGGTAATTGGACGCGGCAAGAAAGCTACTTCGTACTTCTTGCCCTTGCCGCGAATGATGCCGATCGTACCCTTGGTGAGCTCGCCCTTCAATGCGGACTTCACCGCGGCCTGACCGGCCTGAAACGCCTCGCGCTGATCGACCTTCGAGGCGATGCCGGGGAAGGAACGCTGAAGATAACCAAAGGTGTCGGCACGGACACGTTTGATGCCAGCCTTCGCCTTAAGCAGCTTCGCGAGCGCATCTCCGAGCGCGCCGGTGCCGGACATCTGGACGTTGCCATGGGAATCTTTCTCGCCGTCCGCAAGCTTCGCCCCAATCGGAATGCCGTCCTTGCCGCGGATGCCCTCGGAGACCGCGATCACGCAACGGCCGAACTTCTTCATCGCCGCCTTGACGTCCCTGATGAACTTCTCTTCTGAGAACGGGACCTCGGGAAGATAAATGAGGTGAGGTCCGTCATCCGGACGCTGCCGCGCAAGTGCCGCGCCGGCCGTAAGAAAGCCAGCATCACGCCCCATGATCACATCAATCTTCACCCCACCGAGCGCTCGGTTGTCAAGATCGTCGCCGCGGATCGCGGACGCGACGAAACGGACCGCGGAACCGAAACCAGGTGTATGATCGCAAGAGCGGAGGTCGTTGTCGATCGTCTTCGGAATATGATACGCGACAAGCGGATAACCCTCCTTCTCGGCCTCCTCCGCGACGATGCGAGCGGCATCGGCGGAATCGTTGCCGCCAATGTAGAAGAAGTATCCGACCTTGAGGCGCTTGAACTCCTCGAAGATCTTGCGGCAGTCCTCGGCAGTCGGTTTAAGACGACAGCTGCCGAGCGCGCTAGAAGGCGTGTCTGCAATCGCGAGGAGCTTCTTCTCGCTCACCTTCTTGAGGTCAAGATACTCGCCCTTCATAATACCGGCAATGCCGTGCACTGCGCCATAGATTCTGCCGATAGTCTTCGCCTTGCGCGCAGCAAGAACCGCGCCAACGAGTGACTGGTTGATCACCATCGAAGGTCCGCCTGACTGGGCGATGACCATGTTGTTCGCTTTCATGTGATAATTCATGTCGTTTTTGCGCTAGTATATCATAATCAGTCGAACTTGTAGGTCTGGCCCGGCATCGGCGCGACGCAGTTGCGAATGCCCTGCTCTTTGAGGATGTCAACCATCGCGGAGACCTTCTCTGGTTCGCCGTGAACCGCAAAGGCATGACGGACGTTGTCCTTCACCTCGCCGATCCAGTCGATGAGCCCTGCACGGTCCGCATGCGCGGAGAGCGCGTTAATCACCTCGACCTGCGCCTTGAGCTCGACCTCTTCACCAAAGATCTTGATCGGATTGCGCTTCTCGACGATGCGGCGCCCGAGCGTGTTCTCCGCCTGGAAGCCGCAGATGAGGATGATGTTATCCGGATCCTGCACGCAATGCTTGAGATGGTGAAGGACACGTCCGCCTTCGCACATGCCGCTCGCCGCAATGATGACCATTGGACCAGGCATATCATTGAGCGCCATCGACTCCTCTGGCGTGCCAACGAAGACCTGCCCGGGGAACTCGAGCGGGTTCTTGCCCTCTTGGATCATCCGTCTCGCCTCATCGTTATAGACCTCGCGGTGATTCGCGTAGATCTTCGTCGCCTTCTGCGAAAGCGGAGAATCAATGTAGACCTTCACCTCGCGAGGCACCTTATTGCGCTCCTTGAGCTTGTTCAGATAGTAGATGATCTGCTGGGTGCGTCCAACCGAGAACGCTGGGATCAGGAGCTTCGAATTGTGCCGGTCGATATACTTAAGGTACTTCTCAAGCCGGAGCTCGACATCGTCCGCGGACGGATGAAACTTGTCCGCGTAAGTCGATTCGACGAGCAGGATGTCCGCGCCCGCCGGATACTCATAGTGGCGCAGAATCGGCTGATTGGGCTGACCGAGATCGCCGGAGAACAAAAGACGGTGGTTATGCCCGTGATCGGACTTGATATCAAGCTGCACCAGCGCCGAACCGAGGATATGCCCAGCGTTGAAGAACTCAAGCGTTATACCGCGACTAATCTCTCGCGGCTCGTGCATGTGAGTCGGGATGAATAGCTGCATCAGCGCGTCAACGTCACTCTCCTCGTAGAGAGGCTCGAAGAGGTGCTTGCCCTCCTTCCGGCGCTTCTTGTTGATATACTCCAGGTCGCGCTTCTGGAGGAAACACGAATCGCGAAGCATGATATCGCAAAGGTCAGTCGTCGACTGACGCGCAAAGACGCGTCCTCGGAAGCCCTGCCGCACGAGCTGCGGGAGGTTGCCGGAATGGTCGATATGCGCATGCGAGAGGATCACATAGTCGATCGTCTTCGCGTCGATCGGAAGATTCCGGTTCTTTTCGAACGCCTCTTTGCGGTGACCCTGGTAGAGCCCGCAATCAAGGAGGATCCGCTTGCCGTTCGCCTCGACGAGATGCATCGATCCCGTCGTGGTCTGTGCCGCACCATAGAATGTTATTCTCATAACATGATTATAGCAAAAATCCACAATCGCGGGAGAGACTTTTTCACCCCTCGAGCGCGGTGGAAAGCAGGCGCAGATATTCGGTGCGCGGGATCTCCTTCGCGCCGAACCGCGCGAGGTGGTCCGTACGGACCTGACAGTCGATCCACGGAACGCCCTGCTCGAACATCCAGCGCGCGAACGTGGCGAATGCGCACTTGCTGGCGTCCGGAACTCTCGCGAACATCGACTCGCCAAAGAAGCAGCGCTTGATGCCGACGCCATAAAAGCCACCGACCAGCTTTCCGTCCTGCCAGGCCTCGAACGAATGCGCGAAACCGAGGCGGTTGAGCTCGCAGTATCCGCGTTCGAGGTCGTCGGTTATCCAGGTCAGACCCTCCTGTCCGGGACGAGGCACCGTGGAGCAGGCGTGGATGACCTCCTGGAACGCGCTGTCGATCTTATACTCGAAGAGTCCCTTCCGAAGCGTCTTGACGAGCGACTTCGGGATGTGAAGGTCTTCCGGCATCAGCACGAAGCGCGGGTCCGGCGAAAACCAGGTAATAGGGCTGTCCTCCGAAATCGGCCAGGGGAAGATGCCGCTCGTGTAGGCGGCAAGCAGTCGTTCGGGACTGAAGTCGCCGCCGACGGCCAGGAGTCCGTCGGCATCCGCCTCTTCCGGCGGCGGAAAGAACGGATCGTCACCTAATCTGTAAACGGCCATGTCAGGATTTCGTCACCGACCAGCGTCGGCATCGCCAGCTCATCCGCCAGCCAATCAGCGATCGTTTCGAATATATTCATATGCTGGTATTATACCATCATCGTCATCTACAAAGAGTCCGATAAGAAATCTTTGATAGCCTCAAACTCATCCTGAACTATCATTCCTCTTTCCGGCCTCCTCCAGACGCCTGGCTTCACCAGATGGAACGACATCTGTGCCACCTCAAGTTCCGTCGTCGGCCCATACTCCTCCGCCCACACCAGAAACGGACGAATCGACTCTTCGTCCTCCCCGCTACATGTCGCCCATTCGATCGCGTCATCTAGTTCTTCGGGCCTCATCGTTCTGGACAGCACAACCCGCAACCTGTTCAAGGCATCATTCGAACCTGACATTTCTATCATACACATTTACAACTCCGTTTGAGAACCCAACATCCACCATCGGAACAATTTTCTCTCTACATTCCAAGTATAGCAAATAAACCGCGGCGGAAACGCCGCGGTTCGCATTTGTCAATTTCAGATTGACGCGGCGTGGCGATGAAGCCGGGACAGACCCTCCGCGACATCTACGACGAGCGCAAAGCCCTTTACGAGAAATTCGCCGACCGCATCATCGACGTCGACGCTCCATCTCCATGCTCCTTACTTCAACAGCCAGTCAACGATGTTCACGATACGAATACCCTCGTAATCCGTCTCCGGATTGCGGGTGCGGGCTATCAGCATCTTCGGGTAGGCGTCCTTCACTTTCGCTAGCGGCTCAATCTCCCGCTGAAAAGTCTCCCGGCTCGAGACATCGGAACTGACCTGGACATACATCTTCTCGCTTCCGCGCAAGGCAATGAAGTCGATCTCCAGCTCATAGAACTTGCCCACATATACATCGTATCCGCGCCGCCGCAATTCCAGATAGACGAGATTCTCAAGGGCCCGTCCCCAATCGACGTTCCGCATTCCCAGCACGGCGTAGCGGAATCCAAGATCGCTCAGATAGTACTTCTCGCTCACGGACAGGTACCGCTTGCCGTGGATGTCATACCGCTTGACCGGATGGAAGAGGAACGCCCGTGTCAGATGCTCGATGTAATTGGCCGCCGTGACATGGCTCGTCGTCACCTTGTTCTGCGCCAACTGGACGCTCGTACGGTGCGGTGAGGTCAAATTGGCGACATTGTCCATCAGGTATTCCGCCAGACGGCGCAACACCATCGGCTCCGCCAGACGGAACTTCTGAACCAGATCGCGCGTCAGGATGGTCTCAAACACCTCACGCACATATTCCCGCCGATCCTCCTCGTCCCGATAGTTGTACGATCCGGGAAGCCCACCCATTAGGACATACCGGTCGAACAGTTTCTCCGCGTCCTGTTCATCATCGAAGTATCGCGCGAATTCCGCAAAGGAAAACGGATAAACCGGTATCTCAATTTGCCGTCCCGTGAACAAGGTCGCAAGATCGCTGGACAGCAAAAAGGCGTTCGATCCCGTCAGATAGATATCATACTTTCCCGTATTATGCAGACTATTGATCGTCCGCTCAAACCCGCGACACTCCTGAACCTCATCGATCATCAGCACATTGCCGCCAGACGTTCGGGTATTCGCAATCACATAATCGTTCAACGCGTGATATTCGCAAAGGGACTCATTCGCCAAGTCGGAAAGATCAATGAAAATGACATTCTCCCGTCCATCGGCAACAATCAAGTCCTTCAAATTCTCCAGCAATTTAGACTTCCCCGCACGACGAACGCCAGTAATGACCTTGATATCAGGCGTTCCTCTTAACGCCAGCAATCTGTTGATATAACCGCCTCTTTTAATAAGTTTCATCAGATCACTTTCAAAACTTTAATCCAGCTCAACTTTTTAAAGCGAACGGTATTATAGCATATATTACTTAAGGAATCCAGTCACTATGCGAGGTTTTCCTTTGTTTTTCTCATGGCTCTGGACTTGCGCGGCAAGGGCGGAGGCAATCGCAGCGTTGAGATTGGCGAAGCGATCCGCTTCTGAATGAGGAATGTTCAAGAATCCTTATTCAGCGGAGGAAGGGAATCCTTCGCTAATGCGCATCGACGTGGCGGCATTGCCAATTCAAATAAGCCTCAAAGCGCGAATCCCCGCGAATCAATCAAATCCCCGCGAACCAAAGGAATCACTGCAGATCCGTAGAATCCCTGCAGATCAGAACTTGGATGGTGGGGCGCCTCGCCCCACCGCACATTCTCGCCGATTCATCAGGCCAGCCGAAGACACAGCCACGGCAACGGTAGGACGAACAAAGACGCAGTCGGAGTGAGTCCGTAACAAAACCCACCACCAACCAATCCCCCGCGCCGCAATCCCTCGCCGCCCTCACCCGCATGGGCATATCCCATGCACCCTAGTTCTCACTTTTCCACAAAAGTGAGAATCATCGCCTACCGCATTCCGCGCTGGCCACCCTACTCAAGTATACATATACATTAGGAGGGTCTCGTCGCCCATTTTCCGTTCCCTCATCGCAGCTCGACACCGGACAAGCAACCATCACAACACTTCGGTTCCATTCACAACAATGCTTCCGATCTGATCCCAATCGCGCTTCAAACAAATACCATCGATCGTCTCAGCGGAAAGCAACTCGTCAAGAGAACCAAACCGAATCTCTCCGCTTCCATTCTCAATACCGCATCTTTGAAAGGTCACGCAATCCGAGTATTTGATAATCATGTATTCGGCTTCACGATTATCAAACGCAACTTCGTATTCGGGCTCACCATTGACTTCTTCAAAGATTCTCGCAAAATTATCGATGGTAATCATAACAAGACCATTGTTCGTCATTAGCTACCGCAAACACTATGACCTTCAGTCACGCAAAATTTTCTTTTCAATGCGCCAACAAATTTCAGCAGAATCTTCGTCTGGCCAAACGATCATAGCCTTGTCAGGATTGTCTTCTGGATCCTCAACAAGCAACGCAATCTCCCGTATGCCTTTGCCGCACTCAGCATTAAACTCGTCGCTCAAACACTTACGCGCGCGACCTTGCGTTGAAAAAACACCGCAACAATGCGACAAAGGCACAGGCATGTCGCAATCCCGTGATATGCTTGTCTCAATAACCACGTAACATGAATTACTCATGTACGTGAGTATATCAAATCCTTACTTACCTGACGAACGGGAAAAGCATTTCAAAAATAGCCAGCACATCAAATCGATGTTTTGGTGATAACATCCCAAACACCCTGAAGAGTTCAAGTGCCAACGCAGCCTCCTCTTCGCCGACAACCCATCTGGCCATTTCCTTCGATCGAACCGTCCTACCCAATGGGGCCAGCTCAAAACGAAGTGTCGTTATTGGTAAACACACATAAAGCATTGCCTGAGTTCCAATCGCTTTCTGCTTTTCTCGAATCGTCACCTCAGCAAATATATCATACTTGCCAAATCGATGAACAAGTAACGGATATGAAACCCTCATCTTATAAAAATTCATGCCATTATATTCCGAATCCAAAGGATTCGTTCGCATCGGCGACATCTCATCAAGTTGCTCAAAGGTACTTTTCTCGTCTACCGATTGAATCATCTTATAAGCAGACCTGATCGCCTCTTGCTTAACAAGCCCTCTTTCCCACGCATAATACAAAACCTCAGACAACTCAAACGCGTACTTTTTCTCCCCTTTATAATTCTCAAAAGACATGCACATAAGGGATGTCTCTTTCTTGCCCTTCTCTACCTCCTTAACAAGAGCATCATAACCGATTTGCCATTCCATGTACGTCTCTAGCGACATTGGGACCTCAGACGGAGCAAATGGCTCGCCATAATGACTAAAGCAAGTCCGCCTTTTAAGCCTTGCCTTCCCAGATATTGCTGTCAGCGGAAGCCTCACATATAATGCCGACTTTTCATTCACAACTTTTGCCGGATCTGCCATGGGATTCTCCTTTCTTGGCGACTGCCATTACTTTTGATATATATTCCTTTACCCGCACTATATCCTCGCCACTTGCTGAACTAGCAAAAGGAAACACTTCAGGGTGATGCCCTTTCGCAACGCGAACTATTGACTCTTCATAGTCGGCAAACAACCGGCCAACATAAGGGACGTTAAAATTCCCCATCCAATACGGAATATCGCCAAAACGTTTGAAACAATCAATATAACAATAATAGGAAAGCTGTGCCGGATTCACATCCACAGCATTTGGAATCCGCTCAACAATAAATGTCCGGCACCTCTTCAAGGCATTAACATCACGCAAAGTGTAGAACAAAATTTCAGGATCGTAACGCTTCGCATGCGGATACTTCGCAATTTGATCTGTCACGTATTCAAATCCATTAACAGAAAAGACATCTCCCTCAACCGTTTGGAATTCAGTATTGCAAACATTTTCATACGACAACCCAGAATCTTCATGCCTTTCGTACAAACCAACGATAACAGGGAAGCAGGACGTCTTTGATGTTCCCGCAAACTCTTGACTGGAAAACACCACATGACGAACGAGTCTATAGTTTCCGAAGAACCTTCGACAAGCTGAGAAATTTGATTTCTTGATGAGATACGATAGCGGATGCAAAACTGCAACATAATCAGCCTTCAACTTATCATACGCCAATAGCGAAGACATCCCGAGGTCACGCGTCCTAATGTCAGCGTCTATCGAAACTTGATTCGTCTTGATATTCTGATTAATTTGCGATGTCACATCATTATATGGGGGATTACCAACAATAGCCAGTTTCTTTGTTTCGCCAATTCCAAATCGAATGCGACTAATGTCTACAAGGGCATTCAAGGTCAACCATTTCACCTTCGGGAACAAGCTCCTCCCTTTTACAACAGCATCTAGATCAATGTCATTGCCTATATATTCACACCCTTCTAATCCAGCAACCTCGCTCATTTCAAAAAATGCCCCGTATCCGCAAGAGAGGTCGGCTATCGTCCAAGACGAATCAACGCCCACCTCTTTTAGCCATGCAGCCACCCGCTCCACATATCTAGCTGGAGTATAAAAACTCCCTAAATTGACCCGTCCAACAATTCCTAGATGTCGCGAAACATTTGCTTCATTGTCATTACTGACGCTTCCCATCGCCGTCCATCCCATCATTACGACGGCCACAATGAATACCGAGAATAAATACACGGAGCCAGCACTATGTCCCATATAATCAAAATTCGACCGTCATTTGCGCACTAAAAGCAAACTGCCGCAGACCATCGTTGATGCATAAAAAGAGCGCATTTCCTCTCATGCACTCTGAGAAAGCCCGACCAAAGGCCTAAGGGAATGCACAAAGAGAAAATGCGCCCAGAATAGGCGCACCTCTGCTTACATGCCGTTCCCTAAGTAAATATTGGTCGTATTTTCTCAGAACAGCGTGTAGCTTTGATGCTACATTGTCATGCGGTCTTGGATTGGGCGCGGCGGGAGTGCCGCGGTTGGACCTTGACCTATAACGCCCGGGCGGATCAACTCATCCCCTCGCCCGAACGCCACTATTATATCACAAAATCATGGTGGAGCGAGGCGCCCCACCTTCCAAAATCTGCGCCTTGGAAACATACAAAAAATTCGGCGCGGAGTGCCAGGCACCTCGCGCCAATTCTAATCGGCCTTATCGCGTTTGCAGTTACGCAAATTCAGTTTCGATGGGACGCAAGACCCACCGCTATCGTCTATGTCTGGCAGACCTCCTTGTGTTTTGACTGTTGACGATTATAATTCATGATACGTATTATACCGAAATTACGGCAGGAGACCAAGTATCACCGACGGATCGAGCTCCATCTTCATCATCGCGAAAAGAGCCGAACCGGCGTCCTTGAGCGAAGCGCCGATATGCCACACGGTGTCATCGACAATCAGAAATCGATCGTGCGACTTCTTGTAGCTCCCGATGGTGATCGGCAGTGTCGGATATTCACGGGCATAGTTCGCAAGCGCAGGCGCGAGCTTCGGCGAGTTCGGACGCATCGTGTAGACCATGCACACGACCTTTGCGCGGCGATTACCGAGCAGCATCAGCGTCCGCTCGTCGATATAGTTGTCGACGAGGACGATCCGCTTCTTAGCCGTCTTCACTATCCGCGTCAATTCGGCCTGTGCATCAAGCATTTTCCCCTCGACGAACACCTTCTCCTTCGGCGGCAACGACGAACTGATGAAGTAATCAACATCCTTACGGAGTTCGACGATATCCGCGTCGTGCTTGGAAAGACGACGATCGATGCGATCTTCCATATCAATCATGCGCTGATTGACCGCCAATCCTTGCAGAAGGTATTCGCGCAAAACGCTACTTGCCCACCGCCGAAAACATGTCGCCCCAAAACTATTAACCCGATACCCAACCGAAAGAATCGCATCGAGATTATACGATTTCGTTTTATACCTCTGCACGCCCGATTGCCCCATATGTTCCAAAATGGAACATGTGGTCGCCTCATCCAATTCCCCGCTCTTATAGATGTTCGCAAGATGCTTCGTGATTGCTGGTCTTTTCGTTCCAAACAACTCTGCGATCTGTTCTTGCGTCAACCAGACAGTATCATTGGCAAGACAAACATCCAGCCTCAACGTTTCATTTGGCTGATAACGACTATTTCATTCTTCTGAGCAGGCATCAAATCATTTGCCATTGGATTCACTTTCATTAGGAAGTGCCGCGGTTGGACCTTAACCTATAACGCCCGGGCGGATCAACTCATCCCCTCGCCCGAACGCGGATAGTATAACACAAAAAATTTCTGATGGGGCGAATATCCGACGAGGCGTAGCCGAGCTGCCGAAGGCAGGCGCTAGCGCGGTGCGCCCCACCTTCCAAAAAATTGGCGCCAAGCCGAATGACGCCTCCTGACGCTAATTAGCACAACGAATAGACCTCCACCCGCCATTAAGAGTCGTGCTTCTATGCGAAACGTCCCGTCTAATCGGCGCGCCTCTGAGCGAGGTGACGGTTGATGTCTTCAGGCTTATGCGTCGACCCCTTGGCAAGCCCAGCCGCCACCACATCACCCATCTCATGGCAACGGTCGTAAAGCTCCTTCTTCGTCGGCTGGCGTGTCATCGCCGGCCAAAGCGAAAGGAATAGCATTCGCCCCTCCGCACAGAACTTCTCATATTCGCGCCCCGGATGCCACCGCTCGCCGAAGCCCTCCGGCGACAAAACAACCCATTTCCCGCCAGCAAGCCCAAGAGCGTGTCCACAGGCCTTTTCAAGCGGGCTCATGAATGTCGAGACTCCCGCTCCACCCGGTCCGATGCGCGATGCGCGCGCGACAAGCGCGCTCCACTCCTCAGAGCCCTCGACCGTTGCGCGATGGCCCTTGATCGGCACCAGCATCGGCAACTTGAGAAGCTCCAGATTGCCGTAACCGTACCACGTGCGCCCGACGAACTCGACGCTCTGCACCCGCTGAAAATACTGCCGGTTCATCTTGCGCCGCCAATGCCTCATCGGATTCTCACGAATATAGCGGGTAAAGGCGGCAAGCTGGCCCTCCTTCGCCACGATCCAATCGTGCCAGATCGCCGCAAAGACCTCCTCGCGTTTTCCGGTGACTTCCGCATAACGGCCCTCCATCGCCGCCATCAATTGCGCGACAATCGTCTCCAGCCTCAAATGCAAATCATTGTCCACAATGCGAATCAGCAGGTGAACATGGTCGGGCATAATCGAAAAACACTCAATCGGCGCGATTGCCTTACAGCCGAGATGAAAATTCCGAATAACGTTTACGAACGCCCTGGTAATCGCATTCATCTGGCAGCGCCCAGGTTCGACAATCTCCGAAAGCGCCTGCCTTCCGCGATGACACTTGATGGTCACCATGTAGTAATAAGGGCGAGAATAATCAAATCCGACCAGCCGCATGACGCCTCCTGACGCTTACAAGCACAACGCATAGGCCTCCGCCCGCCATTAAGAGTCGTGCTCCTATATCAACACGGCTAATCATCGCCAATCGACCCAGCTGCACGGCCTTCTCCAAAAATAGGCGATTAGCGCTCCCAGGGTTTGGGTTCGGGCGGGGCGAGGTAAATCTTCGGATCGCAGGGATAAAGGACATCCGAGGACGGAATCGACTTCGCAAGCTCAGAGAGGAACGCCATCGAAACGTCGACGCGGAGGCCGGAATCGATACCGAGCACATTGCCGTCCGAATACTCGAAACGGAAGACGAGCGGAAGGCGTCCGGGATTCCTGAGCGCGATATCCTTCACCTTCGCAAGCCGGTCCGCCGCGCCTTCGTCATCATAGCGGACGCGAATTCTAAGTCCCGTCGAAAGAATCGCCAGCGCATCACCGATCGGATATGCCTCCTTCACGGTGAAATTATAATCACCGAGCGTCGGATTCTTCTTCTCAAGCTTATCGTCCTTCTCGTAGTTGACACGACGCGACACTTCGCCACAGAGCATCACCAGCTTGTCGACATGTTCGGAGACCTTGTTCGACTTCTCCCATGCCTTCGCGAAGCAGAACGCATCGAGAGTCCCTGTGCCGTCATCGACCTGCAAAATCGCCCAGGGCTGTCCTGGCGTACCATCAGGACGTGGCTTGCCCATCTTCACGGTACAGGCCGAAAGCTGGCCGACGATACGAACATCGAGATGCTTGAGACCGCGATCGTCCTTGAGATGCGGATTCGACTTCTTCTTCCAACGGTCGACCGGAGCGTCCTTCATCCGTTCGTCGAGCGCCTCGGGATCGGACAGCTCTTTTATCGTGAAAGTGCCGACCTCGGAAATGATCTTGCGGCACGACTGCAAGGGATGCCCGGAAACGTACACGCCGAGAAAGTCGCGTTCATTCTTGAGATCCTCGGCGGGAGCGAACGCGGGGAATTCCATCAGCTCCGAATCGTCCGCCTTCTCTTCGCCGCCTTCGGCCATCATGTCGAAGAAGTTCAGCTGATCGCTCGCGGACTCCCTGGCCTTCTGCTGGCTCTTCTTAAGCGCAAATTCGATATTGTTGAAAAGCTTGCCGCGGTTCGGTTCGAGCGTCGAGAACGCGCCGGTACGGGTGAGGTTTTCGAGAACGCGCTTGTTGCACGCGGGCGTACCCGCGAGGCGCATACAGAAATCGAGATAGCCCTGGTATGGTCCGTTCTTCTTCCGCTCCGCCACAATATAGTCGCCCGCACCGCCGACACCCTTGATGCCGGAGAGTCCGTAACGGATGCCCTTCGCGTCCGGAGTCGGCACGAAGCGGCTGCCAGACTCGTTGACGTCCGGAAGCCGGAGCTCGAGTCCCATGTCCTGAGCCTCGGCGACGAAGCCGGGGAGCTTGTCGAAGTTACCGATTTCAGACGAGATCTGGGCGCACATGAACTCGGCCGGGTAATGCGCCTTGAGATAGCCGGTCTGATACGCGACCCAGGCGTAGCAGACGGCGTGGGACTTGTTGAAAGCATACGACGCGAACGCGCGCCAGTCGTCCCACACCTTGTCGATAAGCTTCCTCGCCTCCGCCTCGTCCTTCCACTTGTCGATACGAAACTCGGGATTCGCGAGACAGCCGTCGATGAACTTGACCTTCAGCTTCTCCATCACCTCGAGCTGCTTCTTGCCCATCGCCTTACGTAGCTTGTCGGAATCACCGCGGGTGAAACCGCCGAGGAGACGCGACAAAAGCATCACCTGTTCCTGATAGACGCAGACGCCGTAGGTATCCTTCAGATACTTCTCCATCAGCGGATGATCGTAAACGATCTCCTCCTCGCCCTGCTTGCGGCGAACAAAGGTAGGGATGTAGTCCATCGGACCCGGACGATACAGCGCGTTCATGGCGACGAGGTCGGTGAGCTTCGTCGGCTGGAGCGCCATCAGCCACTTCTTCATGCCGTCCGATTCGAACTGGAAGATTCCGGTCGTTTCGCCGCGCCCGAACAGCTTGTACGTTTCCTGGTCGTCATCAGGGATCTTGTCAGGATCGAGGCAACCGTCGGGACCACGTAGGAACTCAGGGACGCGCGGATTGTTGGGGCCCAGAATCGCGACGCATTCCTTCTCGACGGTCAGCGTCTTGAGTCCGAGGAAATCCATCTTGAGCAGCCCGACTGGCTCCACGAAGTGTCCGTCATACTGCGTCGTCAAGAGCGACTCGCCTTCGGTCGGCATAACTGGCAGCGTCTCGATCAGCGGGTCACGCGAAATGATGACGCCGCAGGCGTGGACGCCAGGCTGGCGCATTCCGCCTTCGAGCTTCTTCGCGCGCTCCATGAGGAGGTGCACGGTCGGATCTGGAGATTCGAACGCGTCCACGAGCTGCGCGGAATAGTTGGGATTGGGATTTCCGTTCTTGTCCGTCGTGCTCGTCGCCTTCTTGAAGGTGATCTTCGGAACTTCAGGTACGTAGCCAGCAAGCTTGTTGGTGTCGGGCAGAGGATATTCCATCACGCGCCCCACATCCTTGATGACGCTCTTCGCCGCCATCTGGCCGAACGTCACAATATGCGCAACGTGGTCCTGTCCGTACTTCTGCGTGACGAACTCAAGCACCTTACCGCGTCCCGCGTCGTCGAAGTCGACATCAATATCGGGCATTGAGATGCGGTCGGGGTTGAGGAAGCGTTCGAACAGGAGGTCATATTTAAGCGGATCGACGTTGGTGATGCCGAGCGCATAGGCGACGGCGGCGCCGGCGGCCGAGCCACGTCCAGGACCCACCCACACACCCATCTTACGCGCGTTGTAGATGTAGTCGTTGACGATCAGGAAGTAGCCGGGAAAGCCCATCGTCTTGATGACGTTGAGCTCGAAGTCGACGCGCTCCATTATGTCCACCGGAACGGGATCCCCCCAGCGGCGTTTTGCGCCGGCATAGACGAGCGACTGGAGGTAGTCCGCCTCGAACTTGATGCGGAGTACCTTATCATAGCCGCCGAGACGCTCGAAATTCTTGGGCTTGTCCTCGGTGTTGAACTCCTCGCGCAACTTCGCCTCGTCGTAGGTCTTCGCGTACTCCTCTTCGCTGCCGAACTCCGCAGGAATCGGGAATTTCGGCATGATCGGGTCGGAGTTGAGTTCGTACTCCTCAACCATATCCGCAACCGTTTGGGTCGCCGCAACAAACTCAGGATGCTCGGGAAAGAGCTTAAGCATCTCCTCCTCGGTCTTGAAATACTCCTGACCAGTGTAGATCATGCGCTTCGTATCGGACATCTTCACGCCCGTCGAAAGCGCCAGAAGCACGTCATGCGAATCGTCGTCATCCTTCTCAAGGAAGTGAACGTCGTTCGTCGCGATGATCCGGATGCCAAGTTTCCTGCCGAGCTCAATCATGCCGTTCACGACCTTGACCTGCCGCGCGTAGAGCTCATGGAAATCCTGGATCGCCTCCCCTGGGATCGGCGGCACGTGCACCTTGCCGTCCTCGCCCTTCCCGGGCGGATGGAGCATCACCTCGAGCGAATAGTCGTCGCCGAAGAGGTCGTGATACCACTTCGCGATACGCTCGGCTTCGTCCATCCTGCCGATGTCGATCGCATGCGCGACCTCGCCGGCGATACAGGCGGACGAACAGTGGAGTCCCTCGTGATACTTCTCCAGCAGCGTATGGTCGATACGCGCGTTGTGATAATAGCCATGGATGTGCGCCTCGGACATCAGGCGCACAAGGTTGTGGTATCCGACCAGGTTCTTCGCGTGGAGACAGAGATGATGACGACGTTCAGCCTTGTCGCGGGTCGTGTAGTCGCCCGTAGAGGTCACATATGCTTCGACACCAAGAATTGGCTTGATACCCGCTTTCCTCGCGGCGTCATAGAAGGCCTTGAGCGCAAATAGGTTGCCGTGATCGGTCACCGCGAGCGACGTCATTCCAAGCGCCTTCGCCTTACCCACGATCCCGTCGATGGAACACTGTCCGTCGAGCAGCGAATACGTTGTATGAAGATGCAGGTGGGTAAACATATCTTACCCGGATATTATATCAAAACTCACGAATGATGCGACGGGCAACTGCGAGTTTGGACATCAACGGCAACCTCTCGATTGTGCCATCCTTACGGAGGAATATCACACGATTGGTATCGGTACCGAAGCCGCAACCAGGCTTGGTTACGTCGTTGGCAACGATGAACTCAAGGTTTTTCTCGCGGCACTTCCGCCGCGCTTCAGACTCCACCGCGCGCGTTTCGGCGGCGAAGCCGACCTTGAGACAGCCCTTAACGGATTTCAGAATATCGGGATTACGAACGAGCTTCAAAGTATCAGACATCTCACCCTTCTTGAGCTTCTGCCGCGCACAATTGGCAGGCCGCCAATCCGCTATGGCGGCAGTGGAGATGAGGACGGTCAGATCCCGCTTTCCGCTCGAGGCGAGCTGTAGACTAGTTTTCCGGCCGCCTTGGCCGGCGTGCACGGGGTCATCGCTCGATGGCAAACAGGAAACCGAGCGTTTGACCGCAGCGAGCATATCACGGGCCGAAACGACATCGATTCGCTTCACACCCTTCGGGGTCTTAAGGGAGACCGGACCGGCGATCAGTACGACATCATATCCCTTTTCCGCGGCAGCCCTGGCTACGGCAAAGCCCATTTTACCGGTCGAGGGGTTCGAGATGAAGCGGACAGGATCAAGGTATTCCCGAGTGGGACCCGCGGTAACAACCACACGTTTAATCGTCACAGGCATGGCTTACCCTTTCATTGAGATCATTCTCGTGCAAGGCGTCCAGCACCGGGCCAATCTCGCCTTCGATGATACGGTCAAGCGAGTAAAGAGTAAGTCCGATTCGATGATCTGTCAGCCGATTCTGCGGAAAATTGTAGGTGCGGATCTTCTCCGAACGGTCTCCTGACCCACGCAAAGTCATGCGGTCTGCGCCTAATTTCGCCTCTTCCTCGCGGCGCTTGAAGTCGAGAATACGCGCCTTCAGCGTGGCCAGACACTTCTCCCGGTTGCGAATCTGCGAACGTTCATCCTGGCATTGCGCGACGAGTCCGGTGGGAAGATGTGTCATGCGGACCGCGCTTTCGGTCTTATTCACATGCTGACCGCCCGCTCCACCGGCACAGAAGAGATCAATGCGGATGTCACTGTCTGGAATCTCAAGCTCATCATCCTCATCCGCCTCAGGGAACACGACAACAGTCGCTGCTGAAGTGTGGATGCGCCCCTGAGTCTCGGTCTCTGGCACACGCTGCACACGATGAGCACCCGACTCGAAACGGAGGAGCCCGTATGCACCTTCCCCGACCATCTTGAAGATCACTTCCTTATACCCGTTGAGCGAGGTCATGCTATCGCTCAACTTCTCAACCTTCCAGCCTCGCAGTTCCGCATAACGACTGTACATCCGGAAAAGATCCCCGGCGAAAAGAGCAGCTTCTTCACCGCCAGTGCCGGCACGGATTTCCAACACCGCATTACGGCCCTCAAGCGGATCCGGCGGCAACAACGCCGCTAGCACCTCCTGTTCGCTGCCTTCTTCCAACTGATATGCAACCCATGCGTAATCAAGCTTCTTAAGCGCAGTGTATTCGGCGAGGATTGCACGATAACGCTTGCGATCCGAAAGAACCGTCGGATCAGACAACTGCATCTCCACCTCGGGGAGCCGTGACAGTTTCTTCTCTATTTCCTCTGCCTTCATTCGGAAAAGTTGAAGTGTGAAGTGTGAAGTTGAAGAGCGGATTGATCCTTCAAAAAAGGAAGAGCATCGGAAACCCTTAAGCCCCGATGCCCTTTTACCCTCGTAAAGCGCCAGGCGCTTACTTGGCGAACTTCGCGTAACGCTTCTTGAACGAATCAACGCGACCTTCAGTATCAACCATGGTCTTCTGACCGGTGAAGTACGGATGGCACGCGCTGCAGGTGTTGACCGTCATTTCCTTCTTCGTGGAACGGGTCTTGATGACGTTACCGCACGCACAGGTGATCGTGGCGTCGCCGTAGGTCGGATGAATGTTTTCCT
The DNA here is from genome assembly GCA_945483525.1 of uncultured Verrucomicrobiota bacterium. The sequence continues at coordinate 14,418 of CALYRV010000002.1, read as the reverse complement.
TCATTTTCTTGCTTCCTTGTTCAAAATTTTCTTTTATTATACCATAACCCGCATCCCGAGCGCAACCAAGGGTGGTGGGCGATACTGGATTCGAACCAGTGACCCCTTCCGTGTGAAGGAAGTGCTCTAACCAACTGAGCTAATCGCCCGAAAAACGGATTGGCGCGTATTATATCATAAATCGCCGCATCGTTTCAAGGGCGATTTTCACCCATTCAAGAATGGGCCAAATCGGAAATATGACGCAGTCTAAGCTGTCCGCACGCAGCATTCGCATCCTTCCCCCGAGAACGTCGAAGCATCGTCTGAATGCCGTGCTTCATCAGAACGTCGAGGAACATCAGCATCGTCCTGTCGTCCGGCGTATGGAAATCGGGATGGTGATCGACCGGCGAGAGCGGAATGAGGTTAACCTTCGCCATCGGCACGCGACGAACCTGCCGCGCAAGCTCCTCGGCGCAGGCACGGCTGTCGTTGACCCCCTGGATGACGGTATACTCAAAGGTGATGATACGCTTCGTCTTCTCGGTATATTCGGCACAGGCCGGGAGCAGCTCGTCCAGCGGCCAGCGCTTGTTTACCGGCATCAGCTGCGAACGAAGTTCGTCGTTAGGCGCATGCAGCGAAACCGAGAGCTCGAACTGGATCCCTTCCGCGGCGAGTTTCGCGAAACCGGGAACTACGCCGCAGGTCGACAACGTGATGTGCCGCGCGCCGAGGTTCGGACCCTTGCCTGCGTTGATCAACTTAAGCGCACGCATCGTCTCGTCATAGTTGGAGAACGGCTCGCCCATCCCCATGACCACGATATTGGTGATCTCGCCGAGCTTACGCCCGGCCATATATTCGGCGACGATCTCATCCGAGGTAAGCGACCTGACGACCCCGCGGCTACCAGACGCGCAAAAGGCGCAGCCCATGGCGCAGCCGACCTGCGTCGAGATGCACTGCGTGAAACGTCCAGTTGCGGGAATCAGCACCGTCTCGACGGAATTGCCGTCCTCGAATCCGATCAGCAGCTTCTGCGTACCGTCGTCGGACTTCGACACTTCCAGCGTCTCGTACTTCGTGATCGGGAACTCCGTCTTGAGTGCCTCGCGGAAATCCTTGGGGAGCGTCGTCGCGAGATCCCAATCCTCGATATAGTCGCGGTAAAGCGACTGCAGGATCTGATCGGCACGAAAAGCCCTGAGCCCCTTCTCAGTAAGAATCGGTTTCCACTCCTCCGGCAATATTGACCACGCTTTTCTCATAGACACGGCATATTATATCACAACGCTCACCAGACGATGAACATGAAGCACGTCTTCGCCGTGCAGTAGGCATAGAGAAGCTCGCCGTCCGTCACGAACGAGGATCCGTCCGCCGCCATCTCACTTGAGTCCGTTTGCAATATCCTTCATCAATTCGGCTTCAGACACAGAAACGTATTCCGGACGGTATTCGCACTCTGTGGCATCCTTTCCAAACAGTTTTGTCGCCCAAACCAAGGCCTGAAGATACTCACCCTTCTCATTGAGATGAAATACGTCCGTATTCGGCACCCACTTGTTATCTGCGGTTCGCTTGAACATATCCTCCACCTTCTGGAAGCGTCCGCCAATAACATCGCCGCCGAACGAGTGATCCGTATACTTCACCGGTAGACGTTTGCGCCATTCCTGAACGGCGGACCCCATCTTGATCACCTGGAAACCGTATTTGCCAGCAAATGCATCATAAGCGTCACGAAGTAGTTCATACATCTCGTTCTGATCAATTCCCCATTCCTTTAAACGGCGATCCCAGGGCGTGTAACTCCAGGTCTCCTGCACAAAGATCTTCGCCTGCGGCTGAGCCTTGCGAATCGCGGCGACAAGCTCATCTCCGGATGGGGAATACGACTCTTTACGCCAGGAGAAATGGGATGCCTGCTGAATCGTAATGATATCGTACTTCGTCTCCCCGTTCAGCATATCGGTGATATTCGCATTCGTCTGCGGAATGTACTTCCCGCGAAGAGCGTAATTGACCTTATAGGGACGGAAACTCTCTTCCTCAACGTGGTGCAGATTCTCGACATGACGATCAAGCGAACACCCGCCGATATAAAGAGACGTGAGCGCAAGCGGCACGTTCATCGACTCGGCGACCCTCGGCAGATTAGACATCAGCGAGATGGAGAAGCTGTTGCCGATCATCAGCACCTTCACACATCCGTCGTCTGGCTTTTCAGTGGCACATCCGGCGAAGAACAGCGCCGAAAGCGACGCCGCAAGCAAATTTCGAACACTCATACTATATACTCCTCATTATTACGCCCTTGAGATAAAACCCCTCTGGAAAAGAGATCGCGACTGGATGATCAAGCCCCTGACGGGTTCTGGCGATCACCTGAAAGTTCTTTTTCGCGTCAACCGCAGCTTCAGCCAGCACCTGATCGAAAAGCTCCGGTGTCATTGCGCCTGAACATGAGAACGTTGCGAGATATCCGTTCGGTCTCAGCAGCTTCATCGCAAGAAGATTGATGTCCTTATAACCGCGCGCCGCTTTCATCACCTGTGACTTGGTCGCAGCAAACTTCGGCGGGTCGAGTACGATAAAATCAAACTGCTTCCCTTCATCGCGGCACTTGCGAAGATAAGCGAAGACGTCCGCCTCAACATACTCCATCGTCGTGCCGCACATATTGGTTAGGCGCTCGTTCTTCTTCGCCATTGCAAGCGCATCGCCAGAAATATCGACCTGAGTCACCTTCGAAGCGCCGCAGGCCCGCGCGAAGAGTCCGAAGCCGCCGGTGTAGGAGAAACAATTGAGCATCTCGCGTCCGCTCGCAAGCGAACCTACGAGCATTCGCGCGTCACGCTGATCAAGATAAAAGCCTGTCTTATGCCCCTTACGGACATCGACTAGGAACCTGCACGCCCCCTCGGTTATCTCGATCTCGTCCGGCGGCACTGCGCCACGAAGAAGCCGCAATGCCGAATCGGAGTCTGGAAGCGGAAGCCCTTCTTTCTCGCGATCCTTGAGGTCAAGGCGTTCGGAAACTCCAAGACAGGACGGGGCGCAGGACATGAGCGCATCGGCGATCTCGTCACGATGCGCATCAGCCCCGGCACTCGTAAGTTGAATGACAACATGCCCGGCATAGTAATCCGCGATGACACCAGGTAGCTGATCAGACTCGGCATTGACGAGTCTCACCGCATTCGTGTAACCATGCGCGAAGAAATCTGCGCGCCTGTTGACGGATGAGCCGACAAGCTCGCCAACGGACCTCTCAGGCACCATCCTAACGCGGATCTGGCTCGACGGCGAATACCATCCGCAACCGAGCCTCTCGCCCTTCGACGAAATGACTTCAACGGTCTCGCCGGCATGCGGAGAAGACGCAGCATCGACCTCTTCAAGCGCCCCAGAAAAAATCCAGGGATGTCCCTTGAGTACGCTGCGTTCCCTGCCCGCTTTTAAAACGACCTGTTTCACTCCGTTTCCAACTCCAACTATTCACCCCAACTAAACTCACCGGTTCGTCGCGTACAACGGACCGAAGTTCTTGCACGCACGGTAATCCGCTCCGGTCGGATCGTCGGACGCGCCGAAGAGCCCCCAGCAATGCGGCTGGAAGACCTTCTCTTCCGGCACATTATGCATCGCGACCGGAATACGGAGCATTGAGGCGAGCGTGATGAGGTCCGCACCGATGTGCCCATACGCGATTGCACCGTGATTCGCGGCCCACGCGTTCATCACCGAATAAACATCCTTGAAGAAACCCTTACCGGTAAGACGTGGCGTGAACCACGTGCAAGGCCATTCGGGGTTCGTGCGCCCCATCAACGTCTTCTGCTGCTTCGCGTCGAGTTCGACCGACCAGCCTTCGGCGATCTGCATCACCGGGCCCTGCCCCTTAACAAGCGAGATGCGTATCATCGTGAGCGGCATACCCTTCGGGGTGAGGAAACTGGAAGAGAAGCCGCCGCCACGGAAGTACTCGACACCAGCAGGGACCCACTTCGTGGCCTTGAGCGTCGCATCTATATCCTTGTCAGTGACATCCCACCAGTTCTTGAAGACGCTCTTGCCCTTCTCCTTCATCGCACCAGCGGCGTCGAGACAGCAGGAGCCAGAGTTGAGGAGGTGGATTATGCCCTGCTTCGCCTCCTTCGGTAGCCCCTTCCCCGTCGCGCGCTTCACCGCGGAGTCGGACCAGTAGGTACGGACGTCAGCGAACATCGAGGCCTTGTTCGTGAGCAGCCACATCAGCATCATGCAGACGCCGTTCAAGGTGTCGTTCTCGGTCGCGAGGATCTGCGGCATCTTCTTGCCGTTCCAGTCGAACGAGGAATTGCACAGGGTCTCAGTGACATCACCGTTCGGCCAATGGTCGGTCCACTGACGCTGCCCCTGGAATCCGCCAAGGAGCGCGTTGCGCCCCACGGCTTCCTCCCCAAAGCCCATCTCCTTGAGCTTCGGATTACCGACCATCATATCGCGGACGATAATGGACATCTTGGCGAGGAACTCCCAGCTCGCGTCCTTTTCCGCGCGGGACTTCTGGATCTTGACGGGATTGTAGTCCTTGCCTTCCTTAAGATTCTTCTTCATCCACGCGAGGCACTTCTTGTACTCCTCCTGATCGTAGATACCCTCCTCCATGCGCCGAAGAATCTCGCACTCGTCCATATTCTCTGGAGCAATGCCGAGATAATCAGTAAAGAAGTTCGTATCGAGAAACGATCCAGCGATGCCCATCGCGCTCGAACCGATCGAGAGATAGCTCTTGCCCTTCATCATCGCGACGGCGAGACCGGCCTTCGCGAAACGGAGGATCTTTTCGGCGACGTCGGCTGGAATCTTGTCTGACTCGTCGCGGTTCTGCACTTCCTTGCCATAGATGCCGTATGCCGGCATTCCGCGCTGAGCGTAGCCGGCAAGCATGCAGGCGAGGTACACCGCGCCGGGACGCTCAGTGCCGTTGAAGCCCCAGACCGCCTTCGGCATCACCGGATCAAGATCCATCGTCTCGGTGCCATAGCACCAACAGGGAGTCACTGAAAGCGAGACGCCAACGTTGTTGTCGCGGAACTTGTTCGCGCACATCGCCGCCTCGAAGCGTCCGCCGATCGTCGTGTCGGCAATCACACACTCGACCTTGGAACCGTCCGGATAACGAAGATTGTCGCTGATGAGCTTGGCCGCGGCCTTGGCCATGGCCATGGTCTGGTCTTCAAGCGACTCGCGGACACCGCGGCGCCTTCCGTCGATGATGGGACGGATACCGATCTTCGGGAAATGGTTATAAGTAAATACAGTCTGTTTCATAATTAATTACCCTTTACATTTTGTATTGACAGAAATTCATTTTTCGAGCACTGGAAACTTGCCCTTCTCAAGTCTGAACACGAAGATCTTATCTCCTTTCCTCGTAGAAACCCGATTCTCCTCCTGGATCGGTCCCGCGGTGGTTCCATAGATCGCATCACCGTTCGCGCGCATCCATTTACCGACTTCCGCAAGCACTTCAACCGCTCGCTTCGGGAGCTGCCCCGCGCCATCTGGACCGACATTCATCAGAAGGTTCACGTTCTTTGCCGCGCACTTGACAATCATCGTGCAGACATCATCCGGCGTACGGAACCCCTTCTCGAAAATGCGATAGCCCCAAACTCCCCACTGAATCACATCGCACTGCTCGATGGGGCGCGCATTGGCGATCGGCTGGTTATCAGAAAATCCAGCACCCTTCTCGCCGGGAAGATTACGCTCAAAAAGCTGAATATCTTCCTTCTCGCGGATCGGCTGGTGATTGTTGTTTGCGACAAGAGTCTTCTTTGAATGGATGAAGTCGTAGATGGTGTCGAAATCCCAATCAAGAGTTCGCTTCCACTGCTTCAAATCGTCGTCGAACGTCGCATGCTCCCACTCTCCGTCGAACCAGATGTTACCGGGATGATAGCTGTCAATCAGCTCACCGATCTGTGCGAGCATAAACTTCTTATAGGACTCGTAATCACCCTTCTGTTCACCGGTGACAAGCCGGCAGCTGCTTCCGGCTGGATAATCCTTGCGATGCCAGTCCATTAGCGAATAGTAGAAGTTGATCTGAAGGCCCTTCTCATGACACGCCTCCGCAAGTTCACCGAGCACGTCGCGCTTGAACGGAGTGTTCGCGATATTGTAGCCGTCGTCCGCCTTGGTCGGCCACATTGAGAATCCGTCATGGTGACGAGAGGTGATCGTAACGTACTTCGCTCCGGCGTCAGCGAACACCCGAACCCATTCCTTCGCGTCGAACCTCGAGGGATAGAAGCCGTACATCATCTGCGAATACGCGTCCTCATCAAGCGCTCCACGACCAGGATGGCCTTGCTGGAGATACCACTCGCCTTGCGCATAGTTCGCATAGATGCCCCAGTGAATGAAGATGCCGAACTTAAACGCGGAGAACTCCTCGCGCGCCTTGAGATTCCAGGGTTCGGGCTGATACTCAGCAAAGGCGCCGAACATCACGGCCGAGACGACGGCTAACAGCATTATCTTCATTTTACTTGTCCTTTCGACTGAAAATCATGGCGTAGACGAAGACCACCGTGAAACAAATCGCTGGCACGACGAACGACGCGCGCAAAGACACCTGCGAAAGCTTCAGCGTCGTATCCCAAGTGGCGTCGAAACCTCTGGTGAGCGAGCACCACATCGAACCAGTATCGCCGATGATCTGCGCCATCCACGGCGTGAGCAGCGCTCCTCCGACGATCGCCATAATGAGTCCGGCGGCTCCGATCTTATGAGCCTTGGGATCAATGCCACCGAGCGCGATACCGTAGATCGTGGGAAACATAAGGGACATGAAGCCGCTCATCGCGACGAGACAGACAACGTTCCAACTGAAGGGAAGTCCGCCGATCGTGACGAACACCTTCGTCGGCAGATACATCACGCCGAAGGAACACGCAACGGCCAGGGCCGCGAACAGCGCCATCATCCTGGCCGGGTTCACGTACTTCATGAAGAACGTCGCGATCCAGCGGCACGCAATGAAGCAGGACATCGCGATGAGGTAGTAGCTTGCCGCAGTCTTTGGCGTGACGGCGAGTTCCTTGACGCAGTAGACGTTCATCCAGGTCCAGGCCGCAATCTGCACCCCGACGTAGAACACCTGGGCGACGACACCGAGATACCACCGCGGGGATCGGAAGAGGATCGAGAATATCTCGCGGTAGTCCGTGGCCCCCGACTCGACGGCATCCATATCACAGGATCCGAGCGCATAGAACACGACCCAGATGATCGCGGCCACGATGCAGAGCCCGACATACGGAACGCACACCCAGACCAGCGCGATCTCGATGGATTCGTCGACATGATGAAGGATCATCTCTTTCGCCAGCAGAATGCCGAGAAGCGAACCGACAGGGTTGAACATCTGGGCGAAATTGAGCCGCCGCACCGCGGTCGCGCGGTCGCCGAGGGCGAGGATGTACGGATTACAAGTCGTCTCAAGAACCGCACAACCTCCAGCGACGATGAAGATGCCGACAATGTAGGTCCAGAAACTCTGCGCAATGCAGGCGGGGATATAAAGAAGAGCCCCGAACACGTAGACACCGAGCCCGGTAAGCACGCCCATGCGATATCCCTTCTTCTGGATCAGCAGCGACGCAAATACAGCAATCACTGAATAAGAACCATAAAAGGAGATCTGCACAAAGCCAGCGGTTGATTGGGTGGTTCCGAATATCTTTTGAAACGCGGGCACCAGGTTGTCCGTCATGTTGTTGAGCAGCCCCCACAGAGCGAAGCAGCTGACCAAAGCACAGAAGATCCCGATGTGTTTTCTCGGCACCATGATCAAACCTCCAATGCGAATGTATAGCACCTGCCGCCGTTACCAGCGGATTCCAGGATGCGCTTTACCCGTCGTTTGGCCGCAGCGGACCTGGCGATAGCGAACAAGAACCCTCCACCGCCGGCACCGCAGAGCGAAACCGCGGACACCCAAGGTTCGATGCGGGCGATAATTGACTCAACTTCCGGATTGGTGCTGCCGGGATCAAGCGCCTTCTTCTGAATCCAATAGGACGCAAGCATTCTCGAGAATGCCTGATAATCACGCCGCTCCAATGCTGCAAATCCGTCTCGCGCGTCCTTCTTAAGCGTCTTGACTATTGCGTCGGCAATGCCGTCAGGATTACGGCGGTAGAATTCAATCACGCCGCGCAAGACATTCCGCGCCATGCGCTTCTGCCCAGTGAAATAAAGAACCCCGCATTCCCGCAGAAATTTCGAAAACTGCTTCGCATTCTCCTTGGACAGCGACTTCACTCGGCAGACTTGTCTCGCTCCCCTGGATGTTGACAGCAGCTTCACGCCGGGAAGCAGCGCGCCCATCTGATCCTGCCAGCCGCCGCCAGTCTCCATCTTCTGCTCAAGCGCCAGAGTCTTCTCCGAAACAATCTGCCAACTCGGAGCCCTCCCAGTCTTTATAGTCAGCAACGCCTTGACCAGAGCCGCGCCGAGAATTGACGAAGTCCCCATGCCGCTGCCTTTAGGAACATCAGCGGAAATCAAAATGTAAAGCCCGCCTTGCGAGAACTCATACCCCGTCACGTACAACGCCGACTTAACCAACGCGCACCAGTCGTTCGGATCCTGCCGTCCGTAAATCTCCCTCCGATCGTTAATCACTCCAGCGCGCTCAAGGTCAGAACTTAGCACCCTAACCTCACGAGCGTCAATCCGCTCAACCTCAACCCTCACCGGGCGTTTACCATCTAGCTTCACGGCGGCATTAAGCACGCAACCGCCCTTTTCCACACAAATCGGTGGCGTGTCGCTCCACCCGCCTGCCAGATCAATCCGTAGCGGAAGATCAACAACACACCTCATGATTCTTCTTGCACCCGTGGGCATAGTATCTCACTTTCCAAGCCCCGCCCGAATGGCAGTCGTACTTCTGGCGGGAAGACCTTGGGCAGGAATGCGGTCCGCAACCACCAGCCGAATACCTCGTTCGCTGCAGAAGCGTTCCTTCTCCTCGGACCAACCATCATGATTTACAAAAAAGAAGTCCGGTCTGAGCGCTTCAACCTCCTTGACGAAATCCATCTTGCCCATACCAGAGTTTATCCAGGCTTCTTTCACATAACGGACCGCCCGAACCATATATAGCCGTTCCTGTTCGCCGTTGGCCGTCGGACGGTTCTTAAGCGCAAGGATATTCGCATCATTGCCGATGCCGACATAAAGATCGCCGAGTCGTGACGCTTCTTCGAAAAACCGCACATGCCCAGAATGGAGCATGTCGTAACATCCCGACACGAAGACCTTCTTCGCCATCATCGAACCCTCTTGATGGCGCCGAACCTACACACCTGCGTACAGTGCCTGCAGCCAGCGCAGAGAGAAGGATCGATCTTCATCTGAAAGCGTCCCGGTGCGATTTCGGCGCCGCGGGTGATCGCAGGGCAGCCGAGCTTGAAGCACATGCCGCACGCCTTACACTTCACGGGATCAACTTCGCAGAGCCCTTCCTTCGTGAGCTTCGCGGCAATCCGGCACGGAGCGTACGCAATGACGAGCGCGGGCTCGTTCGAATCCATCGCCTCGGCGAGCGTCTTCTCGAGCGAAGCGAGATCATCGGCCGAAACTGTGACGACACGCTTGTAGCCGCACGCCCTAGCGATTGCATCGATTTCGGTGACCGGAGCGGGATCACCGGCGAGCGTCTTACCCGAACCGGGATTGTCCTGATGCCCGGTCATACCAGTGATACGGTTGTCAAGAACAACCGTCGTGACCGGAGTTCCATTGTAAAGCGCAGAAAGGATGCCGGTCATTCCAGAATGGAAGAATGTGGAGTCGCCGAGAACCGCGCAGATGCGTCCCTTGAGCCCCGCCTTCTTCATACCAGCGGCATTGCCGATTGAGGCGCCCATGCAGATGGTGGAATCCATCGCGTTAAGAGGAGGAAACGCGCCAAGGGTGTAGCAACCAATGTCGCCCGTAACTGTCGCGCCAAGCTTATGGAGCACATAGAACACTCCGCGGTGTCCGCATCCCGCACAAAGGACTGGCGGACGACGGGGAAGCGTCATGTCGACCTTCTTCGCCTTGGCCTTCGGCACGTCTCCGATGAGCTCGTGACGGAGGTTCTGAAGGCGATCGGCGTTGAGCTCGAGCATATTGAGTTCAGTCTTGTGTCCGACGACCTTGATACCCATCGCTCGAATCTGATCCTCGAGGAACGGATCAAGCTCTTCAACAACGACGAGTTTCTTCACGCTCTTCGCGAACTTCGCGACCAGCGCCTTCGGAAGCGGATTCGTCCAACCGAGCTTAAGGACTGGACAATCGGGGAAAACCTCGCGGACATACTGATACGCGACCGCACTGGTAACGAAACCGAAAGGCTTCGCCTTCGCCGAAACCTTGACGCCCTTCGCGGGCTTCACAATACAGTTGAATTTCGACCTGTTCGACTCCTTCTCCATCGCAAGCGTACGCTTCTGAGCGTTAAGACGCTGTGTCGGCGCGAAAGCAGGCACTGGAATATTCTTCTGGATGTTCTTCACATACGGAATCAACGGATGCGGAGCGGGCTTGAAGTCGCCGAGTTCGACCATTGACGAAGAATGGCTCGTACGGGTCGTGAGACGGATGATCACCGGCACCTGAAACTTCTCGGAAAGCTCAAAGGCCTTGATCGTCATGTCATAGGCCTCCTGCGAATCCGCGGGTTCCAGAAGAAGCGCCCGAGCGAACTTGGCGAGGTTACGGTTGTCCTGCTCGTTCTGCGAAGAGTGCATGCCGGGGTCGTCCGCCGAAATTAGGACGAATCCGCCGAGAGGGCCGACGTAGGTGAACGTCATCAGCGGATCCATGGCGACATTGAGACCGACATGCTTCATCGCAGTAAGCGCACGGGCTCCTGCCATCGAAGCACCTACCGCAGTCTCTACCGCGACCTTCTCATTGACCGCCCATTCGCATTTAATCGTATCCTTGAACTTCGCTATGTTCTCGAGGATTTCCGTAGATGGGGTTCCGGGATAGGCGGACGCAACCACGCATCCAGCCTGCGCCGCCGCATGGGCGACCGCTTCATTGGCACTGAGGAATTTCTTCATTGATTCTCCTGAAAACCTAATTATTATATCAAATTAACAGCGCAAGGGCAAAGTTGACACTGTTAAAGATGCCATGTGAAAGCATACTACACCAGATTGATTTCGAACGCTGATAGAGCCAGCACCAGGCAAGCCCGACGAAGAACAGCGCAAGGAAGGCATTAGAGATCGGAAGCAGCGCGAATCCCCGTCCGGCGATAATCAAACCGAAGTCGATATAATGACAAAACGAGAAGAGCGCGGAAGAGATGACCGCAATGAAAAACGAGGGGTGAAGAACGAAGAGCTGCAAAGGCTCATCTTTTGACACAAGTCGCGAAGGGAAACGGAAGAGGAGGTATCGGAAGAAAAGCTCCTCAAACGGCGGCACTACGAACAACACCTGCACCACGACGAGGATAAAGGCACTATTCCAGCCGGCCATATCCTTGAGTTCCTTAATCTTCTTGACTTGATCCTGCTCGGGGAATCCGAGCCACTCAAAGACTTGGCAGATCGCGATCGCGCCGAGGAAGACCGCGAGCGTAGTCAACAGCGTGAGCTTTAATCTGGAATTAGGAAGTCTCATCGTCAATCATCAGACAGGCTTGCAATCGAGCGCCAGCATCGTAATATCGTCAGACTGCTTCGCACCAACCGTGAAAGCCGCGACCTTCTCGCGCACAAGATCAACGAAGCCGCGACACGGGGCAACCGCAAGATCGGCTTCCAGCCGCTGCTCGCCATACTGTTCGCCGGAGGCATTCATCGCCTCGGTCACGCCGTCCGTATAAAGAAACAGCGAATCGCCGCGCTCGAGTTTAAATCTCTCGGACCGATACCGAACGCCGGACATCGCCGCGAGAGCGAGCCTAGGACGAGTCCGCACCCAGCTGACCGACCCATCTGCATGTTTCACCAACGGCGGATTGTGCCCGCAGTTCACGAACTCGACCTCTAGCGTCTCCGAATTGAAAATCCCGATCCAGGCAGTGACGAACATATTCGCGTCATTGCCTTCGGATAATCGATTGTTGGCCTCCTGAACAGCCTGCGCCAAGTCTGATCCCGCAAAGATACACGCACGGATCATCGTCTTGGCCTTCATCATGAACATCGCTGCTGGAATACCCTTGCCAGAGGTGTCGGCGATGAGAAACACCAGCCTACCCGAAGGAAGCATGTAGAAGTCGTAGAAATCGCCTCCGACCTCCTTAGCCGTATCCATCCTGGCATACAGACGAAACGTCGACTCGTCGGGGAATCGGGTCGGCAAAGCCTCGGTCTGAATCATCCGGGCATTGCGCAGCTCATCCGCGCGGCGGCGCTTGTCCTCGGCGATGAACGCCTTGAGCTTCGCCACGAGATTCGACAGCCGCGTGCCGAACACGGAGCCAAGCCCGAGCACAACCAGTAGGAGCACGCCGATAAAGAACACCGAGGTGTTTCGCTCATGAGCAATGGCGGAAAGCGGCGTCGCGACAATCAGCCGATGATACTTCCCGAGCGGACGCGACAAGCACAGGCAACGTTCACGGTAAAGCACGGCCTCAAAAAAACGATCCTTTGAACCGTCCTCTGGCACCAGCGTAATGTCGAAGTCAATTCCTGCCAGTGTAGTCATCTCGCCCATCATTTGCGCCTGAGCAAACTCCGGGTGCCCGCTGGACACGATCTGCCCGTCCCGTCTGGCCAACACGCAGAATCCGCGGTCACCGACAGACCGATCCTTCGCGAGCACTGACAGCCGATAATCGAAATCTCGTTCAATGCGTTTCTCGTCGAATCCGATCTGCACGAAACCGTCATGTGCAGGGAAAGCGACACCCGCGTACTTTCGTCGCAGTTCTGGATTCTCGATCGCTCCGCGGAAACACTGCGAGAACGTGGTGTCTTTATCTAGCAAACGCAAAAACTGCGAGGAATTGGTATTGGAATGAAAGTCGAAACCCTCGCTCGCAAGATCCCCGCGCATAACAATGCCATTACGGTCGACAATGTTCAGCTCGTCAATCCCGTATCTCAGCATCAAGTCTCGGACATTCATCTTCGACGCAGCCGAGGGCGTATCATAGTAACGAGTGACGGCGTGCCCAACGAAAAAGAGACATCCGTCGGGGGATGCGTTGAAATCTTCAACGAAATCGGCTTCACCGGCGAGCATCGCCTCCCTGGCGCGCTTTAGCTGCTCCTTCGAGGAGACGGCGAAGGCGACAATCACGCCAAGCGCAAACACTCCGAAGGCGATAATCACGATCGGACTGACACGGTATCTCCCGACGCCGTTGGCAACCGGCTTGAAAAGCACCTTGAGGTCGGCAAACAACCGCAAGAAGCCTTGCCTGCCGAACATGTTCAGACCGCCCAGAATGATGAGTACAATCATCACCACAACACAGACAGTCAAGATATTGTACGCATCGTCATCCGCAATCCGCCAACCCCGGTACGGCATGGTAATCAATATCCGATACCCGTCGGAATCAGTCTGCATCGCCGCCATACGGCCGTTATCGACCTCGTAGACATTGAAGTCGAATTTTTCATCCGAGCCCCGCGAACGCTCGAGCTTCATAATCGCCACCCGTCCCCCGCGCCCGACACGGACCGTAGCAGCGATATTATTGATATCCGCGATGGAGGTGGCGTTTTCAAGCCGCGAGGGCTCGAGCCCGATCTGCACAATGCCTGGCTCGTCAATTCTGGCGACGCCGGCATATTGGAAGAGCCGGTTCTCTACGCCCTTCAGCATCGGCTTCTGAACCAACTCGAACTCACGGTTGGTGATCGCTGGCATGAACTCAGCCGACTGCAGACGCGATGCCATGTCGTAACCAACGTAACTCTCCGGCAACGAAGCAACCAGCACTCCGTTCGAGTCGCTGACGTGAAGCTCGTCAACGCCAAGTACCCGCTTTAATTCCTGGAAAACCGAACGATTGCCGACTATTGACGGATCAATCGCAATGATTTTGGCGAATGACCTCGCAGCAGAAATCGCAGTCTCGTTATAAAGCTCGGTTATATGCTTGAGATTGGCGGTCGTCATTCGGATGCGACGGGATACATCCTCCATCCCGAGCCGCATCGCCTCAGAATCTATTTGGCGGATATGACGGTCGTATGCACACTTGGCAAGAGCCGCGACCGCCGTGATCAGCATAACGGTCACGACGGACACGTAAACGGACTTTCCTCGACTGCCGATCATCCGCGACGGTTCCCGCTCAGAGAATTCCCTCCGCTCATTGACTGATAGTAGCGTTATCGCCAGTGCCGCGGATCTTGATGTGAAGCTCGCGGAGCTGCTGCTCGGTCACGTAGTTCG
>CALYRV010000001.1 GCA_945483525.1 uncultured Verrucomicrobiota bacterium | reverse complement strand
AGTATAGGACTCTAGAAGCCCAATGAGCGACTTCGCCTCGGCGATGTCGCACTTGCCGCCGGAATACACAAACTTCCCGATGGCGGTAATGACAATCGCGAGTTTAGAGTTTTCTTCAGATAAGAACGCCATGATATTGAATTAATTAGGGGTTATATTAGTTTAAGCGAGATCATTTGCCAGGATATCTGACGAGCGACGACACCGAGTAATTCTTCAACTGATTCTCCCGCGCCTTGAATCCCTCAAGCTCGATCGGAAAGATCATCTTCACGACTCTGCCGCCGAGACGCTCGACGAGTCGGGCGGCCGCGGCGGCGGTTCCACCGGTCGCCAGAAGGTCATCGACAATGACCACCCTTTCACCGGGGATCACCGCGTCATCGTGCATATGCAACTCGGCGGTACCATACTCGAGTTCATAGGACTCGTGGATCGTCTTGCGGGGAAGTTTACCCGGCTTACGGACTGGCACAAATGCCTTACCGAACCGGGCGGCAATCGCTGCGCCGAAAATAAAGCCGCGCGATTCCGGCGCGGCCACAACATCAAACCTTACGTCCTTAAGCGCTTCGGAAATCTCTTCAAGCGCCATATTGAACCCTTCGGCTGTATCGAGAATGCCGGTTACGTCACGGAACAGGATTCCTGGTTTCGGGAAATCAGGAATCACCCGCACGAATTCCGCAAGCTTGCGGTTCGACGAAGAGATACGCTCAAGCATGTCAATCACCTGGGCCGACTCCTCTTCGGTGATAGCCATGTCGGCTCGCACCTCGAGAAGCAACTTCTCCAACGCGACCGCATCCTCGTTTCCGTTCAACGCAAACGGCTTGACGAAACGCAGGATTGCCCCGGTCTCACCAAGATCAATCCTGCCGTCTGCGCAACAGGAGTTTTTCAGATCCTCTATTGCCTTGCCAAGATTCATTGGCTTACCCGCGGATAAGATCCTCGATATCGCCGTCCTTAGCCTTGGCAAGCTTCTTCTCGACCTCTTCAAGGAAGCCATCGGGAAGCAGACGGATCTCGGCCCTGTTAGTTTCTGGCTTGCCGTAGGCGGTGCGGAAAGCGGGAGACATAGCCATCGCGCGATCGATCTTATCCTTGAAGATCTTCGTCTTAATGACAACGAAACGCTTGATCAGGGCGTCAATCGCCTTGCGCTCGATGCCGGAATACTCGCCGTCGCTCATCGCCATGGCCGTCCAGATCACGAACGCGCGGCGGACGTCTTCGGGATGAGCCATGAGGAAGTTCTCAGGCATGGCCTTGACGACCTCGTCAACGAAAGCCTCAAGGACCTTCCCCTCCTCTTCGACCTGGACGAGCACGGCGATGTAGCCAGCGGCACGGAGAGCAGATTCATACGCCTCCTTGACCGCCTTGGCCGATGCGCCGCGGCACTTCATGGCCAGGGCGAGGAAGGATTCGGTCTCTTTCTTAAGGATCTTGCCGTCAAGTGCGGCGATCATCAACGCCACCTGCAGCACCGCCAGATCGAGCTTCCCGAGCTTGCGGTCGCGCATAACGAACTTAAACGCGACGAGGGATCCAACCGTATTTTCAAGAACTTTGGAGAACTTCATTGTATTTCCTTGTTGTATCAACTGACTATCAGTTACAATTACATCAGCGCATACTTAGCAATGAAGAGGCCCGTGAGGATGTACATGATCCAGTGGATCTTAGAAGCCTTGCCAGACAAGAGGTTGATGAAGGTATAGGCGATGACACCGAACATGATGCCGTCAGAGATGGAGTAGCAGAACGGCATCGCGGCGATCGAGAGGAACGACGGAACCGCTTCGCTGGCGTCGTTCCAGTCGATGTCCGCACAGCTGGAGAGCATCATGAAGCCGACGATGATCAGCGCCGGAGCGGTGGCGAAGCCCGGGATCGCGAGGAAGATCGGCGCGAACAGGAGCGCCAGCGCGAAGAAGCCGGCCGAGACGACGCCGGTAAGACCAGTCTTGCCGCCAGCCATCACGCCGGAAGCGGACTCGACGTAGGCCGTCGTGGTGGAGGTGCCGAAGACGGCGCCGACGGAAGTCGCGATCGCATCCGCACACAGCGCGCCAGAGATGCGGGGGAGCTTGCCGTCCTTGGAGAGGAAACCGCCCTTCATCGAGACGCCGATGAGCGTGCCGAGCGTGTCAAAAAGGTCGACGAAGAAGAAGGCGAACATAACGACGAAGAAGTCGAGACCCTTGACCAGCGCCCAGCCGGAAGTGACGGTGTCGGCCGCGCCTTCAACGCCCTTGACGGTATGAGTCCACCCCTCGGCGCAGAACACCGCGCCCAGCGTCTGACCGAACTCCTTGAAGACTCCGGCGATATCGCCCATCGTGAACGAAGGATAGGTCGAGAAGCAGCCGATCTCGGGATTCGGCACGTAGATGCCGGTCGCCTGGAAGATCATGCCGAGAATCCAGGTGGCGAAAATACCGAAAAGGATCGCACCGCGCACCTTGAGCACCAACATGACGCCGGTGAGGATCGTGCCAATGATCGCAAGTATTGCGGTGATCGCATGCATATTTGAAAGATCCGTGAACTTCTGCAAGCCGACCAGCGTCGCCGGATTGTCAACGATCACCTTGGAGGTCTGAAGCGCGATGAAGCAGATGAAGAGGCCGATACCGGCCGCCACCGCCTTCTTCAGCGAGAACGGAATCGAATTGAAGATCGACTCACGCACCGGCGTGAGCGAGAGCGCGAGGAAGACCAGGCCTTCCACGAACACCGCCAGCAGCGCGAACTGCCAGCTGTACCCCATGCCGAAGCAGACGCCGAAGGTAAGGAACGCGTTGAGGCCCATGCCCGGAGCGAGCACGAACGGATAGTTCGACATGAACGCCATCAGGAGTGTGCCCACGATCGCGGCGAGTGCCGTGGCGACGAAAACGCCGCCTCGCGGAATGCCGGCCATCGAGAGGAGGCTCGGATTAACCGCGAGGATGTACGCCATCGTCATGAACGTGGTGAGACCCGCGACGAACTCGGTCTTTACCGACGTGCGGTTGGTGCCGAGCTTGAAGAGCTTGCCGAAGAAGCCGACGTTCGGCTGCGCCGGACCCTTGTCAATCTCGCGGGCGAGCCACTTGAGGTACGCGGAGACTTTGATCGACTCCTCGGCGGTTACCTTGCCATCTTCAAGCACCTTCTCGAGAAGCTGGACGAACTCCGCCATTTCGGGGTCGGTTCCAGCGAGAGGACGGGCAAAATTGAGGAGTATTTCAGCTTCGCCGCGATCGATACGACCGTCTTCGAGGATCGAAGCCTCAAACTTCTTAAGCGCTTCTTTAACGTTCATTGTTTTTCTGAGGATTTAGGATGGAATTAAAAATCGGCTCCGACTACAGCGTCCCAAAAATTCGATCGCCGGCATCGCCGAGACCGGGAACGATGTAGAAGTGACTATTCAGACGCTCGTCCTTGGCAGCAGTGAACACTGGCACATCAGGGTGCTCGGACTCTACTTTGGCAAGCCCCTCCGGAGCGGCGATAAGATTGAGAAACACTATACGCTTGTAACCGAGCTTCTTGAGCTGAGCGAAGGCATCACACGCACTACCGCCCGTCGCCAGCATAGGATCAATGACAATCGCCAGCTCCTCCCCTTTCGCCGGCGGAACCTTCGCGTAATACGGGACCGGCTCGGCGGTCTCTTCATTACGCTGCATGCCGAGCACGCCGACCTTAGCATAGGGCAACACGTGGAGCATCGCGTCGAGCATCCCCATGCCCGCACGAAGAATCGGCACGATGACGATGCTGTCTTCAATCTTGACGCCGGTAGTCTTGGCGACCGGCGTGACGACAGGAATCTCAATCGTACGGAGATCCTTCAATGACTCAATCGCCAGGAACTCAGTGATCTCGTTGACCAGTTCGCGAAACTGCTTGGGCTTGGTGTTAATGTCGCGCATCAAAGTGACGCGATGCTTGACCAGAGGATGATTAAGTACGGTATGCATACCTTAAAATGTAGGAGTTATCAAGTTTAGATATCAAGCAAGCCTCAAACAAATCCCTATGGAATTGTCACAAGTATATCATTTTATACCCAGGAGATTCAAGTACCAATTGATGATCTCCGGACCCCAGAACATCCAGACGAGACACCCCATACAGATATACGGACCGTACGGTATCTCGAAGAATCGCTGAGATTTCGTTCTCGAAAGCGTAATTAATCCGACACCGACAACCGATCCGAAGACGGACGACAGAATCAGCGTCACCAAAACGGCGACAGGACCGAACAGCGCCCCTACCGCGCCCATCAGGAACACGTCGCCCATTCCCATCGCCTCGCGATGGAACACCTTTCCGCCGATGAAACGGATCAGCCACATGAGTCCGAACCCGATGACGAGTCCGGCGACAGAATCAAGAATGAACAGCCACGACCCCAAAAGAGCGGAGTCGACTCCATTCCAGACCACTCCGAGAATCATGCCGCCGACGGTCACGAAGTCGGGCAACAGCTTGTGATCGAAATCGATCATGCTGCCGACGATCATCAGCGATGTCCATATCCACATGACGACCATGCCGACCACGGCAAACGGAGGAACCTCCCCGGCGCTGACGACAAACTCACCAAGCATCTCTATATAAACCGCCAGAAACAGGATTCCGCCGATCGTCTCGATGATGATGTAGCGCGGCGAAATCGGCGCCTTACAGTTAGCGCACCTGCCGCGTAATGCGAGCCAGGCGACAATCGGCAGGTTGTGATACCACTTGATGCGCGAGTTACACCTGGGACAATGCGACGGCGGACTTACGATCGACTCGCCGCGCGGCACGCGCCAGATCACAACATTGAGAAAGCTCGCAATGCACGCCCCCATCCAGAAACTGAAAAACCCAATTATAAAATATAGACTATCCATTCTTCAACTTCAACTTAAAACTTCACCTTCACCCTCACTCTCCCTTGAGCTCGCGTCCCATCATCATCGTCACCGCGTTCTTCGCATCAAAGCCCTCGTAGCAAAGCTTATAAACAAGTTCGCAGATCGGCATATCGACACCGAGACGGACCGCGATTTCGTGAACAACCTTGGAATTCCAGACGCCTTCGGCGACCATCTGCATTGAACCGAGGATGTCGCCGATCTTCTCGCCCTTGCCGAGTCGCTCGCCGACGGAATGATTACGCGAGTGAACCGAAGTGCAGGTCACAATCAAGTCGCCGATGCCGGCGAGTCCCGAAAGCGTTTCTGGCTGTCCGCCGTAGGCGATGACGAAACGCTTCATCTCGACGAGCCCTCGCGTAATGAGCGCAGCACGCGTATTGTCGCCAAATCCCATGCCGTCAGAACATCCGACCGCGATCGCAAGGACATTCTTCACCGCTCCGCCGATTTCAACACCGACAGGATCGGATGAAGTATAGACGCGAAAGAGCGGACCAGACCAGACCGCCTGCACCTTCTTCGCCTTCGCCTCATCCTCACACGCGGCGACGATCGCGGTCGGGATACCGCGGCTCACCTCCTCAGCGTGGGTGGGACCGGCGAGCGCGACGATCCTGCCCGTGCCGAGAATCTCCTCGCCGAGCTCGGTCATGCGACGATTGGTCTTCTCGCAGAGGCCCTTGGTGATCGAGACGACGAGCATGTCCTTGGTGACGAGCCCCTTGAACTTCCCGACGACAGACGTAAAGAACTTGGATGGCGGCGCAAGCACCACGATCTCCGCGCCCTTCACCGCTTCATTGCAATCCGCCGTAAGCCTGAGGTTGTCGGGAAGCGTCACGCCCTTCAGAAACTTCTCGTTCTTCCGCGTCCGCTTCATCTCCTCAATATACTCGGGAAACGCGCCCCAGAGCGTCACGTCATTACCATATCCGGCGAGCAGCATCGCATTCGCCGTACCCCAACCGCCGTCACCGATCACCGCAATCTTCATAGAAATTCACTCCTTTACTGATCACCGCTAATTACTGCCAGATCACTGACAGATTCTATTGTTAATGGCTCTTCGCAGCGTAAGGGCATCAGAGTACGCGATGCCGGAATCCGCAGGAAGACCGAACGCAAGCCGAGTCACCTTTACGCCGAGATCACGCAGCAACTCCGTGACATAACCGGCGGTTGCATCGCCTTCCATATCGGTTGAGACAGCAAGCAGAACCTCGGAAATGCGCTCCGACTTCACACGTTCGATCAACTCTGCGAAACGCAACTTATCCGGGCCCATCCTTCTCGCTGGCGAAAGCTTTCCACCAAGCGCATGATATCTTCCGCGGAATGCGCCGGATGACTCGATCTGGACGATATCTGCAGCTTCCTCGACAACACAAAGAATATTCGCGTCGCGGGTCGCGTCAGTGCAAAAGGCACACGGGTCCTCGCCGATCACGGTGAATGCACCGCACTTTGAGCAGCAACGGACATTCGCACGCGCGTCACGAAGCGCCGCCTCAAGCGGCTCAAGCAATCTGCCCGGTTCACGCACAAGAGCGAGCGCGGCTCGCGCCGCGCTCCTTCTGCCGAAGCCCGGAAGCCTCGACAGACATCTCTCAAGTTCTTGTACCGGACCTAACATCCCCAGAACTATTCCCCGTTCCCTCTTACTTTCCGAAGAGACCGCCCATGCCGCCGGCTTGCATCATGGCCGCCATCTGCTTCTGGGTCTCCGCCTTAACCCGGGAAAGCGCTCCATTGACGACATTCAGAAGCATTGTCTCGAAACGCTGGGGCTTGCCGGCCTTCACCTCGTCATACGCCTCAGGGGACATCGCGATCTTTTCAATCGTCATGTCTCCCTTGGCAACGACAGTAATGCCACCGTTGGAGTACTCAGTAGAGATCGCCTTAACCGCGGCCTCGATTTTCTTGGCCTCGGAACGCATCTTCATCGCTTCCTTCATCTGATCAAACATACCCATGATATATTATTCCTTTTCTACCGATTACAGTTTCTTCCCGCTAAGATCCTCATACGCCTTGACGTAGATCTCGCGAGTACGGGCGATCACTTCATCTGGAAGCACAGGCCCAGGCGGCTCCTTGTTGAAGTTGATCGATTCAAGATAGTCTCGGACGTACTGCTTGTCGAGTGAGGGCGGATTAGCACCGACCTTATAACTCGACTTAGGCCAGAAACGCGAGGAATCAGGCGTAAGACACTCGTCCGCCAGAATGAGAGAGCCGTCAACATCCTTGCCAAACTCGAACTTCGTATCCGCGATAATAATACCCTTCGTCGCCGCGTAATCCGCTGCCTTCGTGTAAAGACCGATCGTCGCGTCCTTGAGCGCCTTGGCGAGATCCGCACCCACCAGCCGCTGCGTCTGCTCGTAGTCGATCGCCTCGTCGTGATCGCCGATCGCCGCCTTGGTCGTCGGCGTAAAGAGGACTTCGTCGAGCTTCGAAGCATTCTCGTAACCGGCACGAAGCTTCTCGCCATTCACCGTGCCCTTCGCCTTGTATTCCTTCCAGCCGGAACCGGTGAGATAGCCGCGGGCGATGCATTCGACTTCGACCATGTTCACCTTCTTGACCAGCATCGATCGTCCGCGGAGATCCTCCTTGTAGGGCTGCAGCTCGGCAGGATACTCGTCGACGTTCGCGGTGACGAGATGGTTCTTCATTCCGAGGAACTCCATCCAGAAGAGCGAGAGCTGGTTGAGGACCTTACCCTTGTCTGGCACTCCGCAAGGAAGGATCACGTCGAACGCGCTGATGCGGTCGGTAACCACCATCAGCAGCTTGTCGCCTAAATCAAAGACATCGCGGACCTTGCCGCTTTTCTGGGGGATGCCAGGAATGCTGCATTCAAGCAGCGCATGATTCTTGTCGTATTTCATGACTTGTCGTGATTAGTAAGTAAATCGTCGAGTATAGTATATCAAAAAAAGCGCCGGAACGGATATCCGTCCCGACGCTCTTCCTGAACTCGGAGCGAGATCACTTGACCTCGACGACCGAATTGAACGTACCCTGGTCGTTGGCGACCGCGTTGGCGTTCTCGGGGTCGGCACACCAGGTGCCGTCGACGACGAACTTGTACTGATAGGTACCTGCCGCGAGCTTGACCGTCGCCTCGTAGATGCCGGCCTTCGCCTTGTAGGCCATCTTCTTGGCGGTGGGATCCCAGCCGTTGAATTCTCCGGCGACATAGACCGCGAGGCCCTTGTCACCGTGGAACGTGAACTTCACGTCCTTTTTGGAAGCGGCCGCCTTCTTGCAGCAGCACTTCTTGGCCGCGGGTTTCGCAGCCTTGGCGACGACCTTGACCGCCGCCTTCTTAATGTTCTTGATCTTCATCTTTTGAAGGTTGATTGTTGTTATTGCGGAAATGACGCCGCCGATTACGCGTTCTTGGCGATATCGACCAGCGCCTTAAAACCCTGAGGGTCGGCAATGGCGATCTCAGAGATCATTTTACGATTGAGAGCAACACCCGCCTTCAGAAGCCCAGCCGTGAACTTCGAGTAGCTGATGCCCTCGGCGCGGGAAGCCGCGTTGATACGGGCAATCCAAAGCTGACGGAAGTCACGCTTCTTGAGCTTACGATGAGCGGTCGAAAGACGCATCGCGCGATCGACAGCTTCGGTGGCGGTACGAAAGAGTTTGCTACGGGCTCCATAAAAACCCTTGGCGAGTTCAAGACGAGCTTTCCGACGAGCGCGGGAAGCGGGAGCATTGGTAACGCGCATGGTAAATTACTCCTTTATATTAGCGACCCTGCAACGCACGGGCGTAGGTCTTGGTGACTTTGAGGCTGTCGATAGCGGTACGGCCGCAGAGGTTGTTCTTGCGGGAGCGCTTCTTGCCGTTGTTGAGGTGGGCGTGACCACCCTGGGAGCGAAGAACCTTGCCGTTCTTCGAGAGCTTCATGCGTTTGACCGCGCTCTTACGAGTCTTCATTTTAGGCATTTTTCTGTTCCTTTCTTTTACTTTCCTCACCGTTCGGGCAGCCTATTTTTCAGCCCGATCCAGATGGAAATTGCGCATATTATATCATAATACACTTTCCAAGTGCAAGGGGGAATTTTACAAAAAAATTATGGAACCGCGGCGATTTTGCCGCGGTTCCATAATAACCTAAGCACTAACGCAGGTCTTACTTTTTGAGCTCAGCCGTAACCGTGCGGAGAATGTCACGCAGGGCCTTCGGAACGCGCTTAGCCGTCTTGGAAGACACCTTCGAATCCTTGGACGGAAGAGCGTCATACTGATCGTAGGAAGCCCCGATCGTCTCGATCTCCTTGAGCCAGCCGGCCTTGTCAACCTTCAGGATCTCCTCGAGGAACTTCGGATTGACAGTATCTTTACCCGTGTTATTCGCAAGATCGATATCCTTCGCAAGCGGGAGGTTGCCAATCGGAGTATAACGAGCCTGAACCTTACCCTCAATACGCTGGCAGATCCACTTGAGGACACGGCTATTGTCGCCGAAGCCCGGCCACATAAACTCGCCCTTGTCGGTCTTGCGGAACCAGTTGACGAAGTAGATCTTCGGAAGCTTGGTCGCGTCGGCAGAAGTACGCTCCATCTCCAACCAGTGCTGGAAGTAGTCGGCGACATTGTAGCCGAAGAACGGAAGCATCGCCATCGGGTCGCGGCGAACCTGGCCGATCTGATCGGAGATGACGGCGGCAGTGACCTCAGAGCCGGCGGCGGAACCCATGAACACGCCATGAGTCCAGCTCTTGGCCTCGTTGACCAGCGGAATCGTCGAAGGACGACGGCCACCGAAGAGAATCGCGTCGATCGGCACGCCCGTGGGCTTCTTGTTATAGAGACCGTTAAAGCCGGCCTTGTCAAGCACAGGGCAATTCTCGGCAGGAGCAGTGAAGCGGCTGTTCTTATGAGCAGCGACATACTTAATCTCCTTGATTTCCTTCTTGGTCATGCCCGGCTTCGGACCCATGCGGAACGGATCATCGACGCAGACATAGCAGGGATTCCCCTTCCAGTCGATGCCTTCCTTCGGAGCCTTGATGCCCATGTCTTCCCACCAGATGTCACCATCGGGCGTGAGGACGACGTTCGTGAAGATCGTGCCCTTCTTGCAGCTCTTGAGCGCGTTCGGGTTCGAATCCATGGACGTGCCCGGCGCAACGCCGAAGAAGCCGTTCTCGGGGTTGATGGCGTAGAGCTTGCCATCGGCGCCCGGCTTGAGCCACGCGATGTCGTCGCCGATCGTCTGGAGCTTCCAGCCCGGGAGCTTCGGGAGCATCATGGCGAGGTTCGTCTTGCCGCAGGCGGACGGGAACGCCGCCGTGACGTGGTACTGCTTCTTCTCAGGCGAGGTGAGCGTGAGGATGAGCATGTGCTCGGCCATCCAGCCCTGATCCTTCGCGAGCTTCGAGGCGATGCGGAGCGCGAAGCACTTCTTTCCGAGGAGGGCGTTCCCGCCGTAGCCCGAGCCGAACGACCAGATCTGGCGCTCTTCCGGGAACTGCGTGATGAACTTGTCCTCGATCTTCTTCGCGCAGGGCCACGCGACGTCCTTCTGGCCCTTCTTGAGCGGAGCGCCGACGGAGTGGATGCAGGGGATGAACTCGCCGTCCTTGCCGAGATGCTTGATGACGGCATCGCCCGTGCGGGTCATGATGTTCATGTTGACGACGACGTACGGGGAGTCGGTGATCTCGATGCCGTACTGGGTGATCGGGTTGCCGATCGGGCCCATCGCGAACGGGATCACGTACATCGTACGGCCCTTCATGCAGCCCTTGTAGCTCTTGAGCATGAGCTTCTTCATCACGTCCGGATCCATCCAGTGGTTCGTCGGACCCGCGTCAATCTCGCGCTTGGAGCAGATGAACGTGCGGCCCTCGACACGCGCGACGTCGGACGCATGCGAGCGAGCGAGATAGCACTCGGGACGCTTCTTCTGATTGAGCTTGATGAACTGGCCCTTCTTGACCATCATCTCGCAAATCTCGAGATGTTCTTTTTTCGAACCCTTCACGACGACAATCTTGTCAGGCGTGCAGATTTTGTTCCACTTATCAACCCACGCGAAAACCTTCGCGTTAGCGAACTTAGGCGTCTTGGCCATGTCTTTGTTTACTCCTTGAAAATGCCCGTAATGGGCGGTTTTGAAATATATGATTAGTATATCACAATACCTCTTGGAAAGGCAAGCGAAAGCGAACTTCTCACTGCACCAGCGAGGTCGAAAGATAACGCTCTCCAGTATCAGGAAGGAGCGCCACGATGTTTTTTCCTGCAAATTCCGGGCGCTGGGCAAGGCTAAGAGCCGCAGCAAACGCGGCACCGGATGAAATTCCGCAGAATACGCCCTCATTAGTCGCCAATAAACGCGCAGCGCCTACTGCATCTTCATTCGATATGGTCATCACCTCGTCTATAAGCGAACGATCAAGTATCTCCGGAATGAAATTGGCGCCGATCCCCTGAATCCCGTGAGATCCAGCGACCCCCTTCGATAGAAGCGGCGAAGCGGCTGGCTCAACAGCAACAACGGTTGGAGTTGGAAGTCGGAGTTGGAGAGCGGCTGACTTCAAGTGTTTCGCGACCCCGGTGATGGTGCCACCGGTACCGACACCGGCTACAAAAGCGGCGACATCACCATTGAGATCATTGAAAATCTCTGGACCTGTCGTAGCAACATGTGCCGCGGGATTCGCAGGATTAACAAACTGTCCGGCGACAATCGAATTCGACAAGGAGGACTTAAGTTCCTCAGCTTTAGCAATTGACCCCTTCATGCCTTCCGCCCCAGGCGTAAGCACAACCTCAGCACCATAAGCCTTGGCGAGTTTAACACGTTCAACGGACATCGTGTCTGGCATCACAAGGATCATTCGATACCCCTTCACTGCCGCTACCATGGCAAGACCAATCCCGGTATTACCGCTAGTAGGCTCGATGATCGTGCCGCCGGGCCTGAGCGTCCCGTCAGCTTCAGCAGCCGCAACCATCGAAACCGCGACACGATCCTTAGCACTGCCACCGGGATTGAAGAACTCGACCTTGACGAAAATCTTCGCGGCAGTAGGATTGGAACGGGGAGAGACCTCGACAAGCGGGGTCTTGCCAACACATTCAAGTATGTTCTTCACCAACATCACGCCTCTCCAGAAAAGAAGCCAGGACGAGCATCCCGGCGGCAACACAGATATAAACGTCTGCCAAATTAAAACATGGGTAGTGATAAACGTTCTTCCAATGGAAATCAAGCATATCTACGACATAACCGCGGAATATACGATCAATGACATTGCCGAGAATGCCCGCGTAAAGCAGCGGCTCTGAAACCCGGAAAAAGGAACCGTGGATACAGAGAAAATGCAGATGCTTGACGTTTTCAAACGAGAAAACCTTGCGCCGCTGCCAGACAAGAACGCAAAGAGCAAGTATCCCGAAAAGCGCAAGCGGCCAGACACGACCCTGAAACAGACCCCATGCGCAACCTCGGTTGTGAACCAGCGACAAATCAAAAAAACCAGGAATCACGGAAAAAGAATCGCCGGACACCAACAGGTGTTCGGCGATTTCCTTCGTGACCGCATCCGCGAGAACGAGGTTCATCACGACAGCGAAGAAAAGCACAAATCGCTTCATCAACGGTTCTTTTCCATCTCGCTCTGGCACTCCATACAGGTCAGCACGAACGGCTGGTTCAACAATCTCGGCTTGCGGATCAGCTGCCCACACACCTTGCAGACGCCGTAAGTGCCTTCATCAATACGATGCAATGCTTCTTCTATCTGCTGAATTGTACGATTTAGATTGCCCATCTGACCAAGCGCCTGTAGCCGCAACGTCTGATTGGTACCATCACCGCCATCGGCCTCATGATCATCAGACTCATTAAACCCGGTCGACTTGAGCGCACCAGCTCCGCGTTCTGCGGCGGAGCGCGCTTCAAGAAGACGCTTGCGAAAATCCTTAAGATCTGCGGCCGGAAACTTTTCCGTGGAGCGCCCCTGAGTGCGCGTCGTGGGACGACGCGAAAGCTTGATCTCGCTCGCGGCAGACTTCGCATCAAGTTTCGCTGCGGCGCGCTTCATGTCTCGGGCGATAGACATCGCGAAAGCAACCGCCTTTGCAGTATCAACCACCTGAACTGGCTCGACCGGCTTCTGAACGACAACCTTCTTGATGATCCGCGGAGGAATCTTCTTGACGGTTGAGATTTTCTTCTTGCCAGGTTTGAGTCGACGCCCGTTAGACTTGAGGAACATCGGCTTCTCCAGCTCGTTCTTCGCCGCTTTCTTTGCCACCGGCTTCTTTGCCGCCTTCTTAACGACCGCCACCTTCGCCGCCTTTTTGGCGACCGGTTTCACCGTCTTCTTAACGATCTTCTTATTAGCCATGTGGCATCTCCTTTCCCTTAAGATTCAAACTGGCTTCCCCATCGGCTCTAAATTATATCAAATCTGCATACCGGCGGGAATCTTCATCCACTCCTTAACAACCTCAGAGAGCGGCATGATCTGAACGATCCTGCCGAACTGCGCAGCACCGTCGACACCAGGCAGCTCAAAGCTGTCGCCCGCCTTCTTCCCGAGCATATTCTCCGCAAGACGCGTCTTCGAAGAAAGAATTCCCATCTCGATATCGTTATCCCACTCACCGAGGATCGTATAGGTCTTCTCGCCATCGGGAACCTGAACAACGACCATTACACCAGGCATCACCTCTTCAACAGAAGCATCGGCAAAATCGCCCGGCTTGACCGCCTCAAGGTCAGCCTGCATCAGGGTCTGCTTCTGCATCAGTGCGCGTTGCTCGTCCTTTGCATACTGATATTCCGCATTCTCGGACAGATCGCCATAGCTCTTAGCGAATTCAATTCTCTTGACATTGGCTGGCATATCCTCGTTAATAAGCTTGAGGTACTCGGCCTTCTTCATCGCGAAGGAACGGAAAGAGGTGATTCGCGCATACTCTTTCTTCTTCTCGACCTTGACCAAATGGTTCTTAAGCTCAGGAACAATGTTGGTCATACGCATGACCGTCGCATGATGAGTGGACGGATCCCAAGCAATCGAAGCCTGGAAACGCTCGAAGAAGAGCGCCTGATCGTCGGCATCAAGCCACGCGAAGATCTTCATCAGCCAGTCCTTGGACGCAAAAAGCTTGCGGACAAGATTCTGCATCTTCAACGTCTCACCGCCCTGACGACCCTCTCCCAGTGCAATCGCATGCGTTAGCAATGTAATTAGCTCCGGCATCTCGGCCCAATCACGAAACTGCTCGTACTTACCAACAACAAGTGTAATCAACGTTGCCGGCGCCTTGGGAAGACGCATATAATCTCCAAGTGTCTTACGGCAGACGGGATCATCCTTAAATTGATCAACGACCTCAGTGACGGCCGTGAAGCAGAATTCGGGGACCGCAGCGTAAAGCTTGGCCTTGGCCTCGTCATCCTTCGCAAGAAACGCAATCATCGCACCGACCTCACGCGCAGGAAGCAACGCAGCGGCCTTGATGTAACGGCGGCGCTCCCAAAGATACGCACGCATCTCATCGGCCGGAGGATTTGCAAATCCAAGCTCAGTGACGAGACAGGCTAGACGCGCGAAAAGCGCATCATCAACCTTGCGAGCCGCGGTAACGGCGAAAACAAGACGCTCACCGACGACAGACTTCTCTCGTTCGCTCGCAGACTTGAACTTGCCCTCGGAAACGAACTCCTTGACCGCAGCGAGAATCGCCTTAGGATCAGTCTCATGCGAAAAAGCGGTAAGCCAACGATCACCGTAATCTTCGGCCGCAGACTTAACCTCGATAGGATCAGTCTTCTTGACCGGAATCACCACACAATCGTCCTTCTTGAGCTCGACACGCGCAGAATCCCAGAACTTCTTCCAGTTGGCAGACTTGATGAACCCGTGGGCGAGACAATAGTCCTCAAGACGAATAAGCGTCATGGACGACCCATTGGAAACGATTACACGCTTCACAAACTCACCGGGCTTCTCTTTGAGCAGCGCTTCGAATGCAGTCGGATCCGACTCGCGAAACACGAGAATATGATTCTCAGGCGCGGTATCAAGCATATCAATTGCCGCCGAGAAAGTGAACTGATGACCTTTCTTGGCCTTGAAGTCCACGGTGATACGCTTGTAGAAATAGTCAAGCCGCTTGACCTTGCCGAGCCCCCAGGTCTTCTGAAGCACCAGCGACCCCTCCTTGAATGAAACAAGCTTCTCAAGACGGACGAGAACTTCCGAAAGTCTGAACTCGCCGAAACCGCACCCCTCGAGGAAAGAAAGAAGAAGACGATCATTGGTCGTCTTCTTCAATGCGTCTTTGACGCCGTCTTGATTGAGGCACTTCTCGATGTCAGCCTGATTTTCCCTCACCAACCGAAAAGCCTCATCGAAATCCTGCTTCTCGGCATAATCTTTCAACCTGCTAACCAACGCTTCCGTATCAGCCATTCTGGCTCCTCCTATTTGAAAATTGTTGTATATTATATCACAAAATCCCCGTCATCATCAACCAGATCAGTTACGAAAACCTCACCCTGGGATCTAACAATGCGTACAACATATCGGTCGCGAGATTCACGAACTGGTAAAGAAGCGCACCAAGCACGACGACAGCACGGACCACAGCCATATCCGCAGAGTGAATCGCATTGATCGAAACCGATCCTAGACCCGGAATTCCAAAAAAGCTCTCAAGCAGAAGCGAACCTGTAAACAGCCATGGTATAGAAAGCGAAATATAAGTGACGATCGGGATGAGCGCGTTGGGGAGAACATGACGGACCAGGACCGCCGCGGACGAAAGCCCCTTAGAACGGGCCGTCAAGACATAAGGCTTGTAGATCTCATCCAAAATGGCCGTGCGGAAAAAACGAACATCGGTTCCAAGCGAAGAGAATACTCCAATGCCGACGGGTAGGATCAGATAAAGACACCCTTCATATCCCCAGACAGGGAATAGACCGAACTTATAAGAAAACACGAACTGGCCCAACAGCACCCAGACGACATAATTGACACTCATCAGAACTGTAGAACCAATTAATATCGCTTTGTCCGGAAACCCTCCGCGCCAAGCGGCGGAAACCATCGCAAGCATCAACGCAACGATCGATCCGCAAACCAATATCGGCAACGTCAGCGAAAGCGACGGACCGACACCGCGCTTCAAGGTCTCTACAACTGGCTCTTTCATTTCTAGGGAATACCCGAGATCGCAAGTCGCGAGCCCCTTGATGAAATTGAAGAACTGCGAATCGAACACTCCTGCCACACCGCCATTCAGGCTGCCGACTACCAACGGCTTGTCGTAGCCCCATTTGTGGTTGAATGCAGCAATCGTCTCCGCGGTCGCGTTCTTGCCGAGAACCACCTCCGCCGGAGATCCGCCGACGACATTGAATAGCACGAAGGAAAGCAAGAGGATCCCGAACGTAGTCGGAAGCACCTCCATCAGCCTCCTAAGCGCATACTTCAGCATCCGCAGGCTTCTTTAAGAATCACAATGAGGCGGTCAACATCAGCCTGATCAAGACGCTGCAACGAACGCGACCAGCGATAGGCGCCCGATCCATTCGTGTCATACGGACGATCACGGAAGAGTGTGTCGTACGCGCGACGATGCTGACGATACGACTCCTGCGTCTCGACAAACTTACGGCGGAACCCTTCGACGTATGCAAGCGCGAAGTTCTCGAATTCAGACTCAGACACGTATTTCTTGCGACGAATAACCGGGGCGGCGTAAACGGACACGAAATCCACGAAATCATGCTCGTAATTCACGAACGATCCGGCGTGATCGGTCACCATGATCCGCTCGGGAAGCCCGTCCTCCCCCACCTGCACCACCTCATAGTTTTTGTCAAAAAGCGATTCCTTCGTAACCGAGCTGCAACGGCCGACAATCATGTCAGTCGCAGCGGACTGACCGAGCAGAAAGGCGAACTTCAGCGCGAACGCCGGATTACGATACTTGGCCAACGGAATCTTATCGGTCGCCACTCCCTTGACATAGGCACGGGCGAAGTAAGCGGTACGAACCGAACAACCGTTATGATGGTTCTTGCCATGATACTTCTCGGTGAAATGCCCGAACCCTAGATGATTCGGCAAACGCATCCCGAGCTGACGGCACATCAACCGCCGATCAAGGATGAAATCGGAATACTCGTCGGCTTCGACAATGGAATCAAGCAGACTCTTGCCTTCGTCCAGATGCTCCGCGACACCCCACTTCTGAAGACGAATCATCATGACCCGCGGCTCAGGAACACCCACCTCCTTGTACTGCATGACATAAACGTGTCCACGACGATTACCAGCGACGGGATCACGAGAAAGAGAATGGGTAATACGTCCGATATTGATATATTCCACCGAACCGAACAGTCGGGTCGTGTTAAAAAGGAAGCTCTTCACGCGGGGATCACACAACTCGAGCAATTCTGGATCCTGAGTCATCTCCGCCTCATCGTAGATCTCATCGAAAATCACCTCGCCCTCCTCGATGCGGGCACCCGGCAACCACTCTATCTGACGATAGAACTCTGGAGATATCCCAGCAATGAGCTCCTGCTCGTCCGCCGACGTCTCGTTGGCCTGGCGAGTGATAGTGTCGCACATCTCGTTGCGCCATTCGAAATTTACCGTCGTCTCATCACGCAATTCAGGCGGCAGAGTCATGCGCCAATCAGTATCAATCTTATCCACCGCCCGACGGAGCTCGACATCACTCATCTCGTCGATCTTGAGCATCTTAAACGCCTTTTTGATCTCCGGCGGAGTTGTCGTGGGAAACAAATCGACCTCCGGATGCCCAAGACGGTTGCGTTTGGAAAGACCGCATATCATCTCCTGAACCTGACGGCGATAATCCGCGTCATTCATCTTCGCGACTTCATCATACGCGGAAGCTGTAACGAAACGCGTACCCGTAGTGCGGTTGTAATAATAGATAGGACGCTCGCAGATCGGCACTTTCGAGCTTTCAATTAGCTCAACCATGTCTTCCTGAGAAATCGGATGTCGCGCCATACGCCAATTCTCACCGCGGGCACGCAACACCGAGCGAACCTTCATCGCGCTAGTATTCAGAAAACGAATCTTACGCTTAGAAACCATCTTCTGAAGCTCGATATCCGCCTTGATCGCAAGATCCATGCGATCCGGATCAGGACGAATAAGCACGAACTCATCTGTGAAGATAAGATCTGCGGAATCCGCCATTTCAGCGTCTTCCTCCTCCATCGTTAACGCCAGCTCTCCCCTTTCCGCACGACGGCGATTGATCTCATCGATCCACATCAGGCGCTGCATGGCATGGACGCCCTTCTTCGTCACCAGTCCAGGCGTGCGGAAAAACATCGTGCCGATGCGCGAAAGAAGCTTACCATCAGCATCCTTGGCAAACAGTTTATCTCCGAAAATTTCCATATGACAGTTGGAGTCGTTTGTTGGAGTTAGAGAATGGCGATCAGTCTTCCGAAACCGATGGTGCGAGCTTTTCGAAATCGATCAGGCTGCCAGCATAACCACTCATCACTTTGTCAAGTTCGGCATTGGCCTGCGGGATCCTGGTCATCATCCAGTACTCCAACGCCTCATCCTTGCCACACTTAAAGAGCAACGCGGTATTTACCAGCGTAATCGCAACATCAACAAGCTTACGCGCACAGAGGTCGTGATACTCCTTGTCCTTAGTCTTGACAAAGGCGATCGCCTCGTCTAGCCGTGCAAGCAGCTTCGTCATGCGCGGATGCTCACCATGCCAGTCTTCCTTACCGAAGATGTCGACAAGGACCTCCTTGACGGTTCCGCCCATCACACCGGCGATCGCCGCAACCACCTGAAGCTGCGAGGTGCCCTCGTAGATCGTAGTAATACGGCTGTCACGGAGATAACGCTCAACTGGGTAATCCTTCATGAATCCCGATCCGCCCAGCACTGCCACAGCTCCGTTGGAAACGCGCATAGACATCTCGGACGCGTAATACTTCGCGAAAGGAGTGACCATCTTGTTGAAGGCCGCATACTTCTTCATCCGCGAACGAACCTCCGTCGCCTCGGGCGTGCCCTTGATGCGGTTGAACTTTCGCTCAAGCCCCGCCTCCATGTCAACGCACTTCGAGCAATAATAAGCAAGCGCGCGCGAAGCCTGAACCTCAACCGACATGTCGGCGAGAAGCTCCTTGATCGGAGCAAAATTGTCAATGGTCTGTCCGAACTGCTTGCGGGCCGCGGCATAATCGCGCGCTGCGCGATAAGCCGCCTCGCCGATACCAGTACCCTGAGCCCCAATACCGACACGGGCGCCATTCATGAGGGCCATCACGTAGGTGATGAGACCGCGCTTGCGAAGCCCAATCAGCTTCGCCGGCGCCTCGTTGAAGACAAGCTCACAGGTCGGAGAGCCGTTGATGCCGAGCTTATGCTCAAGACGACGCACCTTCACCCACGGACCCTTCTCGACGAGCAGACAGGAAAGCCCCGCGCCATTGGTGGTGCCAGGCTCGGTCCGCGCAAGAACCAGCAGCACCTCTCCACAACCATTAGTGATGAAGCGCTTGACGCCATTGACATACCAGTTACCATTCTCATCCTGATGCGCAGAAGTCTTAACGGACTGTAAATCCGATCCCGCATCGGGCTCGGTCAGCACCATCGCCCCGGTCCAACCGCCACGAACGAGTTTCGGAACGTACTCCCTCTTGATATCCTCGTCCGCAAACATATTGATCGTATCCGCGATCCCCTGAAGCCCCACCATGTTCATCAGCGACGCATCCGCCCGAGAGACCATGTCGTTGATCGCCGTCATAATGACACACGGCATATTAAGGCCCTCAAGGTAATACGGAATCTGCACCCCCATGAGCCCCGCCTTGGTAAAAAGCTCCATGCAAAGCTTCACGCCCGGCGTGTAGGTAACCGATCCGTCTTCGTTAAGGACGTTGCCAAGCTTATCAGTCTCCTCGGCCGTTGGCGCAATGCGATTGCCCATGATGTCACCAGCGACATCAAGCGCACGCTTATAGTTGTCTATCGCGTCTTCAGCGGACCTTGGAGCGAAGTCGTACTCCTTGGCGAACCGGAAATCCTCTTCCAGCAGGGTCGCCACTTCCTTGAGATCGAGCGCATCGATCGTCTTCTCAATATCCGGATTGTCTTTGTAGAAATTGGACATATAATAATAATTGAAGTGTGAGGTTGAAGTTGAAGAGCGGAAGTCACTTATCCTTAATTGCCTTCAGAAGCTTCGGAATCACGACATTGAGATCACCGACAATGCCGTAATGAGCTACCTTGAAAATCGGCGCCTCTGGATCGGTATTAATAGCGATGATCTTCGCCGAATCCTGCATGCCGGCAAGATGCTGCACCGCACCGGAAATGCCGCAGGAAATGAAGAGCGCAGGGCGCACTGTCACCCCAGTCTGCCCGATCTGACGCTCATGCTCACAATAACCAAGGTCCACCGCCGCACGCGATCCCCCTACGGCACCACCAAGCGCGGCCGCCAAGTCGTGAAGAAGCTTGAAGTTCTCCTTTGAGCCGACACCGGCACCACCGGCGACGATTATGCGAGAACCCTTAAGGTTGATTGAAGAATGTCGACGAACGATCTCAACGACCTCCACCGGAATCTCAACAACATCCAGTTTCGCGGAATGCCTCACCACCGCCCCCGGCCCCCTACTCCCTACTCCCTGTTCCCCAGCGAGCGGGCGCATCACACCTTCACGCACCGTCGCCATCTGAGGCCAGTTGCGGGCATTGACAATCGTCGCGATAATATTGCCACCGAACGCAGGACGGATCTGCATCAAGATATTCTTGAACACTTCTCCAGACTTCTTGTCGGTATAGTCGCCGATCTGAAGATCAGTGCAGTCTGCAGTAAGCCCACACCGCAGCGCCGAAGCAACAGCCGGCGCAAGATCGCGCCCCATGTGCGTCGCACCGAAGATCACGATTTGGGGAGCACACTCCTTGATAAGCTCGACGAACGCATGGCGATACGCCTTTCCACGATACTGCGCAAGCTTCGCATCTTCAACAAGATGAACGATATCCGCACCACCACGGAAAAGCGAGTCTGCGAGCGATCCGACCGTGTCACCCATCAGCACCGCGCCGAGCTTCACACCCAGCTTGTCCGCGAGCTCACGGCCCTTGCCGAGTAGCTCAAACGAAATATCGGCGAGCTTACCATCTTCCTGTTCGGCGAAAACCCAAACTTCACCTTTGCTTCTATCAGTCATAAACATTGCCCCCTAATCTACCAACACTTCGAAATACCCGTCAACCAATGGTATGATCGGCTATCAATTTTTTCACCATCTCCTTAATGCCGTCATCAGTTGGAGCGACTTCCTGATACTCGCCGCCCGCGAGCACGACGGACTCGATCTTATTGACGCTCGTAGGCGAGCCCGCGAAACCACAGCGGGTAGGATCGCAGTCAATGTCATCACACGATAGCGCCTTGATCTCGGCGTTCTTGTACTTCATGACACGACGGACATCAAACGGACGGAGCTCACCGAATTTCTCGGTAACCGTGAATAACGCCGGAAGCTTAACCTTATCCGTCTCAATACCAGTGCCGATATCGCGGACACACATTGCGAATTCGCCATCGACATCGATTTTCTCAAGATAAGTGATCGCAGCGAAATCGAGCTTCTCGGCGATCTGCGGCCCTGTCTGAGCAGTATCGCCATCGATAGCCTGACGACCGCAAAACACTAGATCGGGATTAAATTTCTTAACGGCTTGGGAAAGAATGTAACTAGTTGCAAGAGTATCAGAACCGGCAGCCTTGCGATCCGTCACCAAATAAGCCTCATCCGCACCGCAAAAGAGCGCCTCCTTCAGGATCGTCGTCGCCGCGGGAAGACCCATTGCAATCGCAATTACTTTTGCGCCGCACTTATCCTTGACGGAAAGCGCTGCTTCGAGCGCATTCCTATCCTCGGGGTTAAAGATGGCTGGAAGTGCAGCACGATTAATGGTTCCATCGGCCTTCATGGCCTGACCAGTAACCTTTTTCGTATCTGGCACCTGCTTAATGCAGACAACACATGTATAGTTACTCATAACGTTTCATATTATACCAAAATCCGCGGCAGAATTGCCGCGGAGATTAGCATCCCTTTCACGTGCGGTCTTTCATCCGCTTTCGCGCCCGCAACGAGCGGCAGGACCGTCCCGATCGCAGCGCCCTTAATGAACTCGCGACAATTCATAGCCGTCCTTTCAATTCGAGGATCTTTTAATCGTATCCCCGATGTTGGCGGTGATGGCGCCGTACTTGTTGGGCGTGGCGGGCTTGCCGTTGACGGACACCTTCTCGTTCGCCGCGACACGGAGCCAGACCACGCCCGGAACCAAGGTGCCACGGGGCTTCAGCTTGAGCGTCAACTCGAAAGTGTCAGCGTCCTTCTTCTTGAGAACGACGTTCTCGGCCAGCGTCTGATAAAACGAATTATTGCCGAAGGTGTCGAGATGAATCTTGTCCTCATTCGCCTTGACGAGCTTGAAGATCGATTCGTAGGTCTCGAGGTCGGGAATCGGGTTCCAGCCGTCGTTCTTCGTCTTCGTGCCGAGTCCGTGGAACATCACGCAACTGACGGCATTGGACACCATCACCTTCTTCTCCAGCTGTTCGCGGTACTTCGCCTCCGAGTCGCCGCGTCCCGTGGCAATGCGGATATTTCCGACGCGGATACAGCCCTTCACTTCATTCATTAGGCGCCAGGACCAGTCGGGACACGCATTGCCACCGAACGCGTAGGTACGCACCTTGTTGCCGCAATGCTTCTCTATCTCGTCCCTGGAGATCGTCACTTCCGAGAGCAGCTCCGGCCAGTTCTTCTCGCGCATCGCGAAGAGCTCGTCGCGCTTCTTACCCTTGGTCATCTCCATGGTGAGTCCGGCGGACTCGATCTCGCGCATATTGCGATGGCTCTTCGTGTGCGAAGCGACCTCCATGCCCTTGTCGGACATCTCCTTCAATTCCTTCCACGAGCAATACTTGTTCTCGCGGTTCTCGCCGTCCTTTTCGACACGATCGGTGATGATCAGGAACGTTCCCGGGAATCCGTACTTGAGATGCATCGGCAACGCGTGCGAATAATGCGTCACCACGCCGTCATCATAAGTAAAGCTCAGCGCGCAGAGCTTCCCCTCCGGAACCTTCGAGATCTCCAGCGCATTCGCGCCGACTGCTACAAATGCAACAGATAATATAACAGCAAGCTTGTTCATATGAACTCCTTATCGACAAATGACGATCATGCCGGAGGCGGACTTGGGCCTGAGTGTCAAGATCAGCGACTTCTCATCGGCCGACTTCGACAGCGTCGCCTTCGCCTCGCCCTTAACCGAAACATCCGCCGGACCGATCATGCCGGTGATTGACCCGCCGGTAAGAATCGTATACTGCTGCTTCTCGGTCACCGGCTCCGGAACGGTAATCTCGAACTTGGTGCCGTCGTTGATGGTAACGACATCAGAGCATGTGATGACAGCCCGATCCGAAGGCAGCGGCAATTCCGCGGCAAGCCCAGAGTAATCGTTAAAAACCAACGTTTTGTCGAATGTCAGCGCAGCCGTTTCGCCGCGAACCGCAACAACTGCATTCGAATAGCCGTCTAACTGATACCCAACAGTTGCGACATCGCTGAATCTCGCGACTCCACCGTCCACAAAAAATGTGTCGTTCGTTGAATATTGTCCGATACGCAACGAGGCGCCGTTGAAGACACCGTCTTTCGCGACGACGATCCGCATGTCTTTCGACTGATATTGCGTTGCCTTACCTTGCTGAGCCCCGATTGTGGTTATGCCGGAAATCGTGACTGTCGCATTTGTGATAATCAGATCCGTTCCATTTCCGCTACGCTCGCACCAGTTGAGGCTTTCTGCCGAAATGGAGGTACCGCCCTTGACAATCATACGACTCTGATTACAGGACGAAGAACGAAGAGCGGTTCCGCAATTGACCGTGACGTTATCAAGTTCCGCCACAGCATCAGGGCCGCCTGACCCACTTGATGATTTCGTTCCGCAAAATCCAAGCGAGGGATCGCTTGTTGGATGGACAGCCAAGGTTGAATTATTCATATAAAGATACGATGACGTTCCGCCCCAAAACACATGCGCATCAACATACTGCGCGCCATCCGTAACGGACATCCTGAAATTCTTTGCCGAACTTGAAATAGACGGCAGCTTGCGAATCGTTCCTTTATCGTTAACCGAAATGATTATGCCATCGCCCTTAATATCGGAACTATTACCGGAAAGACTCAACTCAGACCCCTCACCGGAAACGAGAAAGCTGACCTTCCCTGTTGATAGTGAGCCGCTGCCATTTGACGGAATTCGCCCTGGAAGCGTAAAATGCGCGCCGTTCGTGACAACAAGAGATGTACCGTCAGTCATCGCCAACATCTGATATGTTGGTTTTGTTCCATTACCAGAAAAGGTCGAAGGTCCATCAAGGATTAAAGACGAACCGTCGGTCACAAATGTCGCAAAACGCCCCCCGCCGACACCGATCGAACCAGTACTATTTTCCGCTCCGACCATTATCGTAGGTGCATTCTCCATCATGAGGTGGAGCGTTCCGCCACCATAGATCCAGAAATTCGTAACGGTTACATCACTGTCAATCGTAACCGTCCACTCCTCACCTTGCGGAACCGTGAACTTCGCGGCGTCAAGTCCAGTCGGAGCGGTGCCTCCGAACCAGTTGTCGCCATCCGACCAGTTACCGGTGGTCTTCGTCGAATCCCATTCGATCACGCTACCGGCGAAACCTACAAATCCTACAACCGCGACGACTAGCATCAAAGATAGTTTCTTCATATGACGTTTCCTTTGGTCTTATTTTATCAAAAGCAAGCCCAACCGCGGCAAAATTGCCACTACACTTTCGGGTAGCATAGCCTCATCCGTCCCATGCGTCTCATCAGCCCTATGCGTCCCAGAATCAGCGATAAATGATCAGCACGCCCTTGAGCTGCGACGGCGCCTGTAACTCATAAGCGCCGATATCGATCGCGCTTCCGACCACACGCTTCTTCCCGGCAACGTCGGTGATACCCGCCCAGCCGTCCGGCGTAACGCCAGCATTAACCAGGGCTCCGCCTCCCGCCGGCCGGTAATCGCCATTGGCGTAATCCTTGAACGCGGCAGAGGTGATGAGCTTGCAGGATTCGTTAATCGCAGCATCACCGTCGGTTGCGCAATTCGCAAAGTTCGCGGCTGTACCCGAGCACGGGACAATCGTCGTC
The DNA here is from genome assembly GCA_945483525.1 of uncultured Verrucomicrobiota bacterium. Next base: position 33,950 of record CALYRV010000001.1, on the reverse strand, counting down.
ACTTCCTCGACTGTCTTCGTGTTGTCAAAAGACACCGTGTTTTTAACAACAGCATTTCCGGACTGGTGGATGCCTTTGTAGTCATTACATTCGCCGAAATTGCCGACCACCGTGCAATTCTGAACCTGCGCCGTGCCACTTACGATGATGACGCCGCGTGAATATTGTCCCGCCGTTACATAATTATTAGTCAACAAGCAGTTCTCAAGGCGTCCCGCAGTCATGTAAACGCCCGTCGCACGATCATGAGATCCGCTTGCATTGTCTGTAATATGTCCATTGACGATCTCACAATGCGTCACCAATCCGTCAGCACTCTTGCAGGCGACATTTGCACCTCCAGCGGATGTCTCGCGAATATATCCGCCAATTATCACGCAGTTCGAAACGGTGCCGCCATTTTCCTTTATGTCCACATTGCCACCGCGATAATAGGTTTTTCCATTCTTGATGGTCAGATTAGACAAAAGGGAATCTTTGTTATTGAGCTGAAACACACATTTATACTGGTTACCCCAGGATACATCCGACGTGTTTTCAACTACAACGTCTGCCGGTGTAGCGCCTCCGCCAACAATCCGCACACCATTGGAGACCATGATTGGAGACGAAATCTTATAGCTACTCTCGGACGGCATCACCATAACCGTCGCACCGTCTCCGGCGAACTGAACGGCATCAGGAACATTTGCCGCGGCACAGTCCAGTGTGTCATACGGTTCCTTCGGGAATTGCGAACCGGCTTTTACGTAAATAGCCGTCAACATAGAACACTTGATGCAGTCTTCAACCGTGTAATCCTTTGTTGCGCCAGACGAATCCGCCACACGCACCGTCACTGGATATGTTCCGAGCGTCTCGTAGACATGCGTAGCCATCGCGCTGGCGCTCGGCTCGCTAAAGGCACCTGTATTCTCAAAATCCCACGCATACGTATAACCCGTACCACTTCCGCCCATTGCCTTCGCGGTAAAAGACGCCTCGAACGGAGGCTTTCCGTAACGAGGCGAAGTGACTTCAAAGGATACCTGCATCTCCGTGGACTGGTCTTCGTAACACCCGAGGTCAATGGCCAAAACTACGCGAGGATTACCAGCAAGATCCTTGTCCGAGACGCCTTCATAAGTCACGCCGGCGTTCATCGCGGGAGAGCCCTCTTTAAGCGTGTAATCATTCCCGGCAAAATCGGTAAACAACTCACTGACAGAATAAACATTGCAAGAATCATTGATTGGTGTACCTGCGCCGGTAAAACAGTTGGTGAAGTTCGCCGCCGTGCCAGTCCATGCCGCCGCTGTGCTGTCGGCGGATGTCATTAAAAGGCAATTGATCGCCGATGATGATGCATCAATTTTCAGAGCCGTCCCCTTGTTATTCGCAATAGTGCAATTCAATACGCGAGAGGACGAACTGACATCAACAACGCGATTACCCTGATTGCACCCGTATATCAAACAATTGTCAATCGTCGTATAGGAGCCCGCGATGGCATCGCCGTAGGTAGAGCTCGCATCACAACGGCAATTGACGAACACGCAGCGCGTAATCAAATTCGGCTCCTCGCTTGTCCCCTCGGAGAAAACGCCGCCGCCATGCGAGCCCCAGACTCGAGTGATACCTCCCTTCAAGATGCAATTCGACAACAAAGAGCCGCCAACAGAGAACCAAACAACGCCGCCGTTGGGCTCAATGTTGTTCAACCCTTTATCACTGCAATCCAATGTAATATCCAAGATCTTACAACCCGCACATGTGACCTTGAAGCACCGTGCAGGCGGCTGCCCATTTCCTGTTGACATCTTCTGCTGCACAGTCACCTTGGACGGGTCTCCTGAAATCGACCTGATAATCGTCGGGACGGACAGCGTGACCTGACGCGGATCCGCTTGATTCAGCTCATGCGTACCGTCAGCAAGGAGGATTGTCCCGCCCCCATCGGTCGTAGTACACTCAACCGCCTTGAAAATCGTTTTAAATGGAGAGTCGGCAGACAAACCATTGTTATTGACATCGTCTCCTTTTTTAAAATCAACATAATAATCACCGAAGGCGTTACTTCCAAAAATAAACGCTACAAAAGTCACGGCCAAGAACTTTGATAGAAGTTTTCTCATACTTACCTCTGTTTAGAGGCATTATATCAAAAAACTGAACGATCTGAGGAAATTCTATTACGAAACGGAGATCAGCGAACGGCTTTCGCTGGCGGACGGCAGATCAGTTCGTCGATGATCTTGCCGACTTCGAGCTTGTTCATCTTTTCGGTAATGCGGATGTGCGGACCGTTCTCCTCGTCCGGAATCCAGACATTCTCCCCCGTATCGCCGATCATGCGATAGGTTCCGCGATGAATATTGAAATACGACTGTTCGCCGCGAACCGCCGCCAACACCGCCGTCTCATCCCACGCGGCGCGTCCGCCCATGCCGAAGCACTCCTTTTGCCGTTGCGCAGGATCGGCACGGACCGCATCGCGCGACGGAATGTTGCCGGCGAAAACGTCCTTCACCGGATTACGCGGACCCTCCATCTCGGCGATCGCACGCCCCGCGAAAACATCTCCGCCGTACTGCCAGTCGGAAAACACCACCGGCGTCGGCCAATTCTCCAACGCAATCCGAGACGACTGTGCGTCCCACGCTGAATTATACTCTCTGCCGCACGGATACCAGCAGGCCATCGCGACCCACTTCTTCACCTTCTTCGCAACCAGAGTCCGTCCGTCGAGCGGCGAAATCGCGTCCGGCATCGTCTCCAGGAGACGCCGGAGATTGGTGAGGAAGCCAACCGAACAGATGACCACCGACTTGTCGGGAGCGGACGCAAGCGCCTGACGATAGATCACATTCGCATCCGGAGCGGTGTCGGAATCGAGATACTTCACCCATTGCGGATAATCGGCCGCGAGCTTGCGGTACTTATAATGTCCGCCGTCACCACCGCCCTTCTCCCCGATCGGAGACGTCGGATCGACCTTCTCCTTCGCCCCGGCACGACCACCGATGACGCCGATCTCCTTCGCACATCCGATCGGCAGATCCGATCTTCCGTAATAGCCGTTGATGACGCCGATGGCCGCCGTCGAAGCATTGCCGCGCGTGCAGCTCACGGTCGCAAGGATCTCGCACTCACCCGCGTCGGCGAGCGCGTGCAGACATGCGAGCGCACCGACATCGTCGAAGTCCGTGAGCATGTCCGTGTCGAAGATGATCTTCACGGGTTCGGAGAAAAGCGGCAGCGCGATGACCGCGCACAACGGCAGAAGTATCCTTTTCATCGAATTACTTACGGATTTTCGAGTCCTACGGCCTTGAGATATTCTGCATCGGGAGTGCAGTTCTCGTACTTGCAGTTCTCGAGATACTCGTTGAGCAGCTCCTGCGCCTTGGCCCTTTCGGGACGGTTCTGAATCAGGTTGTAGGAACTGCGATCGCTCTTGGCGAAGGCGGCGACGGTCTCGTCCCACCCGGCCGGCGTCTTGAAAGTAAGCCAGCTTTCTTTATCCTGCTTCTTGAGCGGCCAATAGGTCCAGCCGATGTTCTTCTCCTCCATCGACTTTCTGATCGCTTCGTTCCAGCTCGGCTGGTTGTGTCCCGTCTCGCCCATATACATCGGCACCCCCAGCCGATCGCGAATCGCCGCATAGTTGGCGACCGTCGCATCGTCATAGACGGGATTCTTGAACTGATAGCAATGACAGGTGAGCATCTCGTTCTCGCCGAATTTGAAGTCCTCGAACGGCGCGAAATTCGTATCCCACTGTCCGCCGGCGAACATGAGGATATGATTGCGATCAACGCTGCGGATCGCGTCCGCGGCCATGCGCTGGACCGCCGCAAGACGCTTGTTCAGCTCCGCCATATCGGAGAGATCGCTGGAGATCGGCTCGTTCATGAGATCATAACCGAGCACGACCGGCTCGTCGGCGTAACGCGCGGCGATCTGACGCCATATATCGCAGTACTGACGCTGACACGCCTCGTTGACGAAGAGCCACGGATAACCGTAACTGTCGTCGATGTTCGAGCCGGTCTGTCCGCCAGGACAATCGTGCATGTCGATGACGACGCGGAGTCCGTACTTGCGGCACCAGTCGACGACCGCGTCCATCCGGCGGAATCCCTCGCCGGGATCGTTTGCGCCGAGATAGTCCTCGTAGGTGAAGAGCTTGTAGTGGAACGGCAGACGGACCGTATTCGCGCCGGTCTTCGCGACGAAGGCGATATCCGCCTCGGTGACGTAGTTGTCCTTGAATCGTTTCCAGAAGTTCTTCGCCTCTTCAGGTCCGATCAGCTGTCGGATCGCCTCGTCGATCATATGCGGAGAACTGCATTTTCCGAAGCCAAACATATACCCTTCCGGATTCAGCCAGTTTCCGAGATTGGTTCCGCGGATACGAAACTCTTTCCCGTCTCCGTCGACAAGTCCGGTACCTTCAGTCCGGATAAACGAGGTCGACCTACAGCCGACGCAAGCCAGCGCAACGATCCCCGCAACCAAACCGATGTTAATCCTGTTCATGTTCATTTCCTTTCGCTTAGATGTTAGGCACGTAGCGGGAAAGCTTTTCGACTGCGATAATCTTATTCTTGATCATCACCGGAAAAGGATCTGCAGTCCTTCCCCCTTGACGACCAGCGAACCTTCGCCTGCAGAATCGGAAACGAAACCGCCGAGCACAGCATCACCCGCGGCATAAGTGCCGACGGGAAGCTTCGTATCACCAAGCTTCGCACGAACCACGGTAAAGGTCTTTCCGTTAAGATCGAGCTTAGCGTTCGAACCGATCGTCAATGCCGACATCTTGAGCGACTCCGTCAGCGCGACTATGCCATAACTCTGAATCGACAGCGACGCCTTATCAAGATCATCGTCCTCTCCTCCCCAGGTCTGAGAAGGAATCGGCGTCGGCGTCGTCACTCCGGAATTCGTTGACTTGACGATGACGGTTCCGGAACCCGGAGTTCCGGACTCCAGGTAAACCGTACCGGCAGAACCGGCCTTGGCAGGGCTGCCGATAGACATCGCAGAATTGGCCGTGATCTTCGTCACATCGAAATTATCAAACGCCGCACCATCACCAGTCAGATGAATCGCGATGCGTCCGCCCGCGCCGGAGAGAACGGAGGTAGACTCCGAAACGAGTCCGTCCGCGCAGAACGACCCGCTGCCCGACAGACTTCCCGCCGTAATGTCGAGCGACCCAGACGCGGCCTTGTTGTTACCCCATGAAGACGGTCCGGACTTGACGTTCGCCGACCCGTTCATCGTCAGCGAGCCGACAACCGTCAGCTTGATCGCACCGCCGGACACGTTGTTGTTAACACCGCCATTGCCAGAACCGGCCGAACCGCCGGCATATCTGGGATGAAGGATCGAATCGAACGCCTTCGTGTTGGCCATGCCGTTGCCGATACCGCCGTGTGCTCCACCATAAGGAGTGTTGACAGTAGAACGATGTCCGCGACCGGTGGCCAACAGCGACGAACCGCTCGCAATCGTCATGTTACCATTGACAGTCACGTCGCAATTCGGCTGATTGGTCGGATCCGCTCCTGACGAATGGAGTTCAAAGCAGCCGATCGCCGCCTTATCCGACAGCACGACATCGCCAGCCGGGAACGAATACGGACTCGCCGCCTGGAAAAGCCAGGTGCCGCTTATTTCATGCGTTGCCGTATCCGGAACGGAAATCGTACCGCCGAGATAAAGGATGCCGGCATTCGGTGCGGAATTATTCTCCTCACAGGAGATTGACGCGAATCCGTTCGGAAGCACCAGAGTCGCGCCCTCGGGAACGGACAGAACACCACGTCCACGCAGGAGAACACGATCAAATGTCCAGGTCTCGCCGGATTTGACCATGGCAAAGCGTCCCTTCGTCGGCCAATGCGTTGCATAGTTATAGACCGAATAGGCCTTACGATCCTCGATCAGAAGCGTTCCGTACGCATCGGACGCATTCTTGACAAAGATCGTTCCGCCACCAACACCATTACCACCGATAGATCCGCTGCATTTGAGATTCGCGTTCGGAATAGTCACATCGCCGGTTGTCGCGACAAGCGCGATACGTCCGCCGGATCCGGCTGCACTCGAATACGAAGTGCCGTTATTCTCATACGCCGAAGCGATGACCGTGCCATTACCGGAAATCGACGCGGCCGTCACGAAAATCGAACCACCAGCGCCGACGCCCTTCTCTGGATTGCCGTTCTTGGCACTTGACTGCATGGAGGATTGCGCATCGAGCGTTCCGTCGATAACCGCAGCACCAGCAACGGTCAGTTTGATCGCGCCGCCACCGCAGGAGGCGGAGTTATTACCGCTAAAACCACCGGAACCACAACGCGACGGAGCATACACATCACCGTAGATATGAATGGAATCACCGGTATATGTCGCGGCATGAGCACCGATTGCCGAACCGGACGGGAACTTGCCGACAGCGTAGCCCTTGCCCATTACCGTAATCGTTCCGCCGGCACCGACCGTCAAGTTGCCGCCGACCGTTACGTTAAGTGAGTACACTTCGGCGGAATCATTCGCCATATGCGTCCACTTGCCGCCGTTGACAATACAGTCACCGGTCACCGTAAAATTGGTAAAGGCGGCATCATCACCGTTCGGATAGACGGTCTTGAAGGTCACCGTTCCAGGATAGTCAGCGGTCTGCTCCCAGGAAGCAACGGTGTCGGGGAGCCCGTTGACACCGGCATCCCACACGATATTGGACGGAGAGAAGACTGCAAGCAGAATCTTGTCATCCTTCGTCGGCAACTTCGAATCATACCAGTTTGACGCCGTCGATGCGTTGTTATCCACTCCGGAAGCGCCCATCCACACGCAGGAATCCGTCGGGATGGTGAAATCGTGAATCGTCACTGTGACCGGAGTGGCGGACGCATCGTACATACCGGCGGACAACGACACCTGCAGCGTCGTATCCTCGGCGCGCGCGACGTTCATAATCGGCTTGACCGGAATCATCGCCGACACTTCACCGGCGGGAATCGTGATCACACCGGACGGCGCCTCGTAATCGACACCCTCCACTGCCGTCACTCCGGCAAAGGCATAATTGACAGTCAGCGGATACGCATCGGCAGACACACGGGAAACCGACACCGTGCCGGCGACCGTATCGCGCTCAAACGCGTCAACAATCAATGCCAACGAAAGCTGTCCGTTATAGAAGACGGTGTCGATGGCCTTTTCATCAACGGCGGTGTTGTTCGCCGCAACCGCCTTGGCGACATAGGTACGATCGGCGGAGAGTCCGGAGAGCGCGAAGGTCATATCCTCATCCACGACCGCGGTTCCCGAGTAAACGGACTCAACCGTGTTACCTGCACCATCATCAGCGATCGCCTTGACGGTCGTACCTTCCGCGCCCTGCGAAAGACGAACCGACACCTCGTAAGCCCCGCCTTCGGTCCGCGACAGACTTGCCGCGGAAATGATCGGCTGCGAGGTCTGGCGGAAATAGAACTCGACATAGCCGCTCAAATCGCCATCCAACTCGCGCACCGCAAGCGCATAATCATCGGGAATACTGGAACCCGCGACAATACCGCCCTTACCGTCGCCGGAAACGCCGACCAGCTTCTGCGCGGCAGCAAGTGTCCCCTTATACTGAACTCGTCCGTCTTTGTTGTTCATGATATACGAGTTTCCCATCGGCTCCGAGAACAATTTATCCGAATTAACCCGAACAAGTGTGGCGCCGATTGTCGCCGTACGGGCTTTCGAATATCCATCAGGTCCGGAACCCATTATCAACGTACCGCCACCGGAAATCGACTTCGAGCTATCCCAATACATACCGCGCACGGTGGCGACCGCGCCCGCTTCGACCGTCGTATTATTATTCTTCAGCAAGCCTTCCGAAAGCGTGAAATCCGCTCCGCTCTTCACCGTCAACGTCTTGACCACCTGACTGCCATTGAGCTTGTAATTCCAGCCAGTTCCGCTTTTGACCACGATCGAATTGCATTGATAAGCAGCGGTAATCGTCCGAGCTTCTTCCGGGGCCGCATCGGACAGATAGATGTTCGCCTGATAATCGTTATTTATCGGCGCGACCTGCATCACTGCGCCGGACGCAGAGCCAAACCGCCAGTTTCCCGGCGTCGCATATTTCGTATCGACATCGCCGATCCAATACAGATTACCGACACCATCTGTCGTAGAAGCCAACGACACGCCGGCGATGAGCGCGGTGAACAGGAAAAGTAGGTTCTTCATATGTCAATCTCCTTGTAAATCATTTCTCCAGCTGCCAGGCGCGGAACCAGTCGATAGCGAACTCGTCAGGAAGTTCGTCGTCATCGAGCGGTTCGTTGGCCCAGCCGCCCGAGACCATGTAGAAAAAGATGTACGCGGGGACATTAGCGACGCGATCCGATTCCCAGCGGGCGAGCTCCACGCCGTTGCCGTAGATCGCATAGACGCCCGGCAGCCAAAGCATGCCGACCGTGATGAATCCGTCCTTATCCGCCGGCATGTAGATCGCCCCCGAACCGATGGCGCGGTGCTCCTTCTCGTAGCCGTCCCAATGACAGGCGATGTTGAAGCGGTACGGACCCCACGCGGTAAGGTGCTCCATGATGTCGAATTCCATGCCGCCGTTGTGCGTGTCGCCGCGGCGCCAGCGCTCAGGTCCTGCCGAGGGACCGCGGTCCGGCATCGTCCAGAACGCCGGCCAGAGCCCCGGCTTCGTCGGCAGCTTCATCCTCGCCTCGAAATATCCATAGAGCTGAGTCCAGTGATCGTAGGAATCGAGAATCCCGCACGCGTAATCGGTCGTGCCCTTCGACGGATCGTCGTTCCTCGGACCCGTCTTCTTCTCGTACTTGAGCACGCAGCAGCCGTCACGGAAAAGGATGTTCTCACGCGTGAAATGCGTACGCTTGTCCCAGTGGTTGTCGCTGTACGGACTCCACACCTTCTCGTTCAGCTTCCCGTCATTGAACTCCTCCGCGAGCGTCCGACGCCACTTGCCTGGAACCGGCGGACGCTTGCCCAGCCAGGCGGGGAGGTCGGCGACGATCTTCTCGGCCTTCACCGACTCGACAGTGTACGAGGCGGACTGATCCTTCGCGCTGAACGAGATGGACTTCACCCGGTGGCTTTCAAAGCGCGTTCCGCCCTGCGGTTTCACGTTCTTGCCGTCGCCCTGCGCGTGCCAGGGTTCCTTCGGAATGAACGGAAGTTCGAGCTTCGCCTTCGCACCAGGAGCCACCGGAGCGGACGCGGTGACGAAGATCGGCTCGCCGTTCGCATCGATCTTCATCGTCGGCGTACACGGCGCGGAACCGGTGTTCTTGACGACGGCCGTGACCTTGAGATAATCGCCGAGGTTCCAGTAACCGGAAGCGGGCTTCAGCGGAACACGACCGCCGGACTTGATGACATCGACCTTGAGCGGAGTTCCGGGAATCACCCCGTCCTTCGGCTTCACGACCACACGAGACGGATCGACCGGCGGCTTCTCGCCGACCGCGCCTGCCGCCGAAATGTCACGGACGAGAAGGATGCGATCGACGGAACTCTTGCCGCTCACGAAAACACGCACCGCGACGACTTTCGACGGATCGAGCTTGTAGCCCTTCTTGAATCCGTACTGATATCCGAAGATGACCTTGCCGATCTTGGTCTCGCCCGGCTTCAAGGTGATGTTCTCGGTATTCCACGGATTCTTCCGCCAGTCACCGGCGTTGTCGACGCGGAGTCCGATATTGAGCGCCTTCTCGCCGGGATTTGTCAGCTGGAACTCGACATGTCCCCACGGCGAAAGATCCCACGCTCCTTTCGCCGGACGGATCTCGAATCCCGGCCATTCACCGGAGCCTACCGCGAAAGTCACGGCAAGCTGTCCGTCTTTCGGCGCGGCCGTAACGCCCTTATCGGGATTGACCTTGACCGCGGACGCATCCGCCGCGGGCCAGAGGAATTTCGGCGCGATGGCAGCGCCATCTGCGAACGAAACAGAAGCGACGCCGGCAACGACTGCGGCGATGACTGCGCGAACGATTTTATTCACAGTGAGACCTCCCATGGACCTTTTGTAGACCAGAGTTTACGGACGGCATCAACTGAAGGATCGACATAAAGGGGCGTGGCCTGATGACGGAACCAGGTGTCCTGACGCTTGGCGAGCTGACAGGTGCGGATACGGATCTTCTCCTTGTCATCGCCTTCGCGATACCCGATGGCGAGCGACGCGGTGCGGGACCACACGGGATAAAGCTCGTGCAACCGACGTTTCTCGGCTTCGAGTCCCGCCATGAACATATCGTCCAGCCGCGCGGCGATTCTGCCGCGGACCGTTTCTCGGTCGATGCGAATCACAGGATATTCCGGCGCGGGCTTCTCCCACTTGCGGTCGAGTCCGCGCAGGAGCGCAGAATAGTAGAGTCCGGTGCCCCCGACGATGATGATCGGCCTATCCGCCGGAACCTTCGCCATCCATTCCGCAGCGCTTCGCAGCCACGCGCCGGACGAAAATTCCTCCGCTGGCGTAACGATATCGACGCCGCCCATATGGAATTCTTCGCGCTCTTCGGCGGACGGTTTGGCGGTGCCGATATCCATCCCCTTGTAGACGAGCATTGAATCAGCGGACAGAATCCATGCGCCCATTTCGCGCGCCAGTTCCGCCGCGATCGCGCTCTTCCCGCTCGCGGTCGGTCCCGCCAGAATATATGCCATCCTTGATGTCATCGGATTTCAGCGAAGCGATTCGTATCACCGTGACGGCGGCACCAGTCGGCGGCGCCGTGACGACGGTAGTTCGGGAGCTCGGCGTCGGATACCACGTTGAAGTCGCAATCGTCGAAGGTCAGACGCACGATCGCATCAGCACGGCCCTGGAGGAGCGGCTTCTCCAGGCAGCGGGCACGGACACGACGGAGGACGACATTGTAGAAGCCGTCACAAAGCGTGCCCTTATCGGCGGACTCCACGAACGCGAACACGGGGCGTCCGTAAACGCCGTCCATCTCGATATCCTCGAACAACAGGTTTTCGAAACGCGTCGGCTCGCGTCCGTAATCGTAGGCGTTCCATCCGCCCTGCTGTGGCAAACTCAAACTGATGCCGTTAGTACAATCGCGCATCTTAAGGTCACGGAAGACACAGTTGCGGATGACGCCGTCATTGGTCCAACCGATACGGATACCGGCGGACCAACTGCGCATCGTGCAGTTTGAGACGACTACGCGTTCACAGACCTTGTTCTCTGCAAGCGAACGATTGTTTGCGCGAACGATGATCGAATCGTCGCCGGTTTCGAGATCGCAATTACGGATAATCACATCACGACTCGAGTTGACGTGAATGCCGTCGTTGTTCGGGAAACGGACATCGACCTTGACGCGGCAGCGATCGAAAATGACGTCATCACAATCGTGGATCCAATAGCTCCAGCCGGCGGGACCGTTGATCAGCGTCACGTCCTCGACCTTCACTCCGCGGCAACCGACGAAGAAGCACACGCGCGGCATGGACTTCGTGGGATCGACGGTCCGTTCGAACTGCCAGCCGGTCCAGTCGCCGGTCTTCTCGCGCACGAAGCTGCGTCCGTTCGCGTCAATCACGCCCTTTCCTGTCACCGCGACGTTCGTAACGCAGTCCGCGAGCACGAGGCACGCGTTCCGCATTCTCGGGAGCGCGTCGTGATTGACGATTCCTTTCACTTCCTTCCATTCCGGATAATCGGCGAGATCGGAGGATCCGCGCAGCACCGCGCCTTCGGCGATATGGAACTCGACGTTTGAGAGGAGACGAATCGGCGCGGTGAGGAACACGCCGTTCGTGATCACCACGCGTCCCCCGCCTGCTTTCGCGCACGCGTCAATTGTCCGTTGAATCGCGACCGTATCTTTCGCTCCCCCGTCGCCCTTCGCTCCGAAATCGCGCACGTTGAAATCCGCAGCCACCGCCGCCATCGGCATCACCAGCGCCAGCAGAAACATCTTCATATCATCCGAGTCCTTCCCTTGGATGGTGGGGCGCCTCGCCCCACCGCGCCGCATTAACGTAAAAGAATCGTCAAGCCACGCCTGGTCGAGCCCATGACGACAAGCGAACCGCCGACGACGGAGTCGGTGAGATAGTCAGAATAGTCGCTCGCAGCATACGTTCCCGCCGCAAGCGTCGTATCCCCGAGCTTCGCCGACTGAACCGTCAGCGTATTACCGAAAAGATCAAGCTTAGAACCTTCGGCAACGGTTACAGCTTTCATGTTGAAAACCCCATTGGCATCAGCAATCTCAACAGAAGCGCGCGCACTGTTCTCAACGACAAGAGAGGCATTCTTGAAATCCGCAATCGCATCGGTGACATACTTGTCGCTCTGGATATTGGCCGTCGCCATGACAGGAGTATAGAGCTGCGAGGCATTACCGTTATTATTGATAATGATCGTGCCGCCCTTCTCCGGCTCGCTTCCAGTCTGCAGATAGACCGTGCCAGCAGAGATCGGTTTTTTATCGGACCCACCGCCGCCAAAGGCCTTGATCGTGCCATGAAAATCGTCGAATGTGCTCAAACTCTCAGTCAGACGAACAGCGATTCGCCCACCAGATGCCTGCTTGCTGTTCTTCGCAGAAATCGCTCCAGACCCGGTCATTTTACCGGCCGTGATATTAACTGAACCAGGGCATCCGGCATATGGAATGCCGTCCTGCCCATTATAGGAATCGGACGAAATCGAGCCGTCAACGTTCAGAGTACCATTAACCACCAGCTTCATCGCGGCACCCGGCTTCTGATGCCCGTAGCTGTTGGACTGTCCGACACCTGTAGACATCGGATTAAATACCGAACCGATATTTCCGGCGGTCGCGGATCCATACCGTCCGCCATGATTGCCCGCGGAATAACCGAGACGCGATCCTCCCTGCGCCATCGGACCTGCGCAATAGCCGCTCATCAAGCCATCGGACTGAATGTCCATGTCGCCCTTGACCTCGCAGAACAACCGATCCGCCGTCGTCGGATCCCCATTCGAGAAGGCGTCCTGGTCAAAGTAACCGCAGAAACCTATATTCGCCCCTCCCTTGACGACGAGGTTGGCGTTGAAGACGAAATTCGAAACGGGCGTGAAATTCCACTTGCCGGACATCGTCTGAACCGCCGCATCTCCGATGTTGAAATTACCGCCACGATAATAGATCGTCGAATAGCGGCCAGCCGTGTTCTCGCTGACAATGGACGAAAATCCATTCGGCAGATTAAGCGTCGTGCCGGTCGGAATAACCAACTGGATGTCGCCATACATCCGAATCTTGTCAAAGGTCCAGTCAACCCCCTCTTCATTCGTCACGAAAACGCCGCGATTGCGGTAGTTAGAAGATGAGAGATGCAAGGGATTGTTGAGATAGAGCGTCCCGTATGTGGATGTCGAATCCTTCAAATAAACCGTTCCGGCAGGCGCGTACTTACCGGCACCGTCTCCGCCGGCGCGAACCGTCAACATCGCCGTGTCGACGGGCGTCGTCGTCAGAAGCGCCACACGTCCGCCCGCACCGCCGATATTGCTGTTATTAGTAGAATAAATGCCGTCCGCATGAATAACTCCAGTTCCCGTTACACTCGGCGCCTCGATGAGAATCGATCCGGCCGCACCAGCAGAAATGTTGCCCGTACCAACCTCGCCATCAACGCTGATTTCGCCATTGATGACGCACGCGCCAGAAACCGAAAGCTTGACAGCACCGCCACCAGCCGCATGCTTGCCAGCGTTATCAGTACCCGCGGCATTGCTGGCGTAGCCGATGTCCTCCGGATACTTCGGGTTGCCGTAGCAACCGATGGTTGTGCTCTCAAAGCGACCACCATGAGACGGATATATCTGCTGCACATTCGACGTAATCTTACGCTGACGATGACCCCTTCCGGCAGCATTGATCTTACCGTTTGCGCCAATGATTAGCGATCCAGCGGCGACATCAAGTCGATATGTATAATGCGCACGAAAATCGGCAATGTCCGTGATCTTAATCGCCCCATTGTTATCCAGGTTGACGGATAGCGGATGCGTCCAAGTTCCGCCGTTGATGACCAACGCGCCTGTGACGGTAAAGAGCTGGAAGGGATCGCCCGTCACCGGATACTTCGTCAGGAACGTCACCGTCCCCGGGTAGTTCTCCTCCTGCGTCCAGGACAAAACGGCATCGGTGAGCCCGTTGACCCCCGCATCCCATGTCATGTCATGGGTTGAAAAGAGTCCGTCAATCAAGATGTCATCCGTCTCCTTCGGCACGCCTTGAGACCAGTTTGCCGCAGTTGACGCGAGTCCGTCAGAGTTGGCGTCGGCGACCCAGACGTTCTTATCCGCCGGGACCGAGGCGTTGGCAATTGTCACCGCAACAGACTCCGAACTCGCGAAGAAATACGGACCATCGGCCAACGACACCGTCACATGGACATCCGAAGACCTCTCCGTGTTAATGATCGGGACAATGCGGATGGTCGCACTTGTTTCATTCGCCGGAATGACAACAGGTCCATCAGGAGCCTTGAAATCGACACCCTCCTCGCCATCATCGGATGCAAGCGCGTATTTAATCGCCAGAGGATAGGGGCTTGCCGACGCACGGGAAACGGTGACTTCAGCCGGCACGCACCCACGCTCCTCTCCGTCCCGCACATTCACCATCCCTGGAACGCCCGAATAGGCGTACACGGTATTGGCATCGTTCGTCAGGGTCGCAGCGCTGTTAGACGCCTCAAAGGCAACCGCGTATGTCGTATCATCCGCAAGGCCAGTCAATGCCTGGACCGCCGGCACGTCGGGCTCGGCAACTTTCGTAAAAGGAATGCGGCGAACCGGCGAGTCTGGAGCTGTGGTCACAAGAGCGGCGATGTTAGCCGCATACGCCTCGGAGTCCAACGTTGCCGTCGCAACCAGCGCACCCCCATCGGGGCGCACATCGGTCGAGACCAGATTCGGCGCACCTTTCGGCGTAGTCGAGAAGAACTGCACTTCCGAAAGGCCCTGGTACTTCGAATCGCCATGACTGGAAGTGAAGACAAACGCCACAAAGCGAGCATACGGCCGATCTATCGTGATCGGCTCCATTCCCGTATCGTTGTCACCGGTCGCCTTCGTGAACTGACCGGTCCAAACAGCATCACCCCAGGACCTGACATCGGACACGCTCAATTTTGCGGCAGCGGAATCGTTGGTCACATAAATCTCCACATCCTTCAAGCCGCGCGACTGCTGCCCACTCTGATTAAAGTTCCAGACCTTGATGCGCCCCAGAACATACTTATCGCCAAGGTCCACACAGAAGAACTTCGGCGCATCTTTACTCAAGTCGACCGCCTGCGTCATCCACATGTTGTTCTGATAAGTATCAGTATGTCCGAGCACACCACCACCAAGATCTTTCAAACCAGACCCATCAATCGCATGCTTGAAACCGCGTTCATCATTGTACTGACTCGTTCCAGACGCTTTCATAGCCGCAGAATACGGAATCAGAGTATAGTCAAGGCCATACGAAACCCAAGACATCCCGACGGCGAACGCCGCGGCGAAAATAACACGAGAGAACTTAGACATTACAGCCACCTTTCTGGCAGAAATTATACCAAAATTTGGTTTTACCAGACAAGAACACAATATGACACTTTCGGGTAGTATAGCGGTTCGTGATTGTGGGTTCGTGGTAGCGATAGCGAGTCGCCGAAGGCGATACACTGGTAGGGGTGCGATCGCGGTACTTTAGCGGTGGGCGGCCGCGAAACTTTAACCGAGACAACCTAAAGCGACGCAGCGTCAATGATTTCGACGCCATCAACTGACGACGGAACATTGGCGGAAACACGAGATAGGAACAACACCCGTGCGACATCGGACGGAAAATGCGCTGGCACCGGACGCTTCAGCAACTCCCGCGCCAGCCGACGCACCTCCGCGCACGAGAACGGCTTTTCCGACCACTTGACTTCGCCTACAAGCGTCTTCGTCAATGCGCCATTGAACGAAACCACGTCAAGTTCCGGCTCGTTACCATGCCACCATCGTCCCGCGGGCAACCAGTAATCGCCCTTCCCGGACAAAGAGGCAAGGCGCGACGAGTCCGCAACGCTCCTGCGCGCAAGTTCCTCCCACGCGTCGGCAAACAATCCAGAGGACTGCGAACGCCACACCGACTTCCGTACGGACGCAGGGGCGTTGTCAAAAACGCTACGTCGAGGCGCCACGACCTTGAACCACAGACGGCAAAGCGGATCATCGATACGGTAAAGCGAGCGTTTACCGTTCTTCTCGTCTTCACCATAGGGAATCTCACGTTTCACCAATCCGAGTTCAACCAGCTTCGCCAACGGCTTCGCCACCGTCGTCGCTGGAATTCCAAGTCGAGAAGCAATCTCGCTCATACGATTCGCGCCCAGTCCCACGACATCGAGATAAGGCTTCAACGAAACCGCGCTCGGCATTTCGCTCTGCAGGATAGTCATCGGCTCCTCATGAAAAACACCGAGAGGATTCAAAACCTGATCGTCCAACGCCGCATCAAGATCCGAACCGTAGCGTTCGGCCGCAACCCAGTATCGAGGAACGCCACCCCAGACCGCATAAGCTCGAACCGCTTCGTAATCGGACTTAAGGCCCAATGCGTCGCGAATGAAAGGAAACGCTATCGGCTGAAGCTTCATTTTCTCGTCCGCACGGCCGTAGATCGGAGAATCGGCATCCAGTACCAGCCCTTGCATCATGTGCTGACTCGAACCCGCAACCGCGATTAACAATCCGTTTGCGCGCTTTTCGTCATCAACCCAGTTCTGCATCGCCGACACGACAGTAGCGTCCGCCTCCACCCAATATGGGATCTCGTCAAGCACCAGCGGTCCGTGCCAGCGAAGACGCCGCGACTCCCGCGACAGCGCATTGAAAAGCGCCTTCCACGTAGGATACACCACGTTGTCGAAACCGGCGAAAACCGTCGCGACAACGCTCGCGAAATTCTGTCGCTGGATAACGGCCGAGGATCTGTCGGCAACCGTATACAACCCGCCGACACGCCGACACCACTCCTTAAGCAACTCGCTTTTACCAACCCGGCGACGTCCCCAAAGCACGACGAAACCGCCCTTGGACTCCTTGGCGATACGCACCAGACGTGCGAGTTCCTCTGTTCTGTCAATAAAGTCCACTACAGTTCCTTCGATAATTATTCCCAAGAGAATAATTCTTTGTGGAATATTTTATCAAAACCATACCTATTCGACAAGCCCTTCTTCACCGGGCGGGATAACATGCCGATAGTTAGCGGTAGATGATGACCATTCCGCGCTTAGCCGATCCCGTGACGACGAGCGAACCTCCGCCGACGGAGTCGGTGAGATAGTCAGAATAGTCGCTCGCAGCATACGTTGCCGCTGCAAGCGTCGTGTCTCCGAGCTTCGCGGAACGAACCGTCAGCGTATTGCCGTTGAGGTCGAGCTTGGTGTCGACGGACATCGTCAACGCCGACATCTTGAGTTCATCGGCCAATTTCACGATGGACCGCCCTTCGATATTCAGTCGCGCCGCCTTAAGTTCGTCACTCTCGCCACCGCTGGTCAGCGACGGAATCGAGGTAAAGGCAACGTTATTGGCCGCGTTGTTATCGTTGCGAACAATAAGGCTCTCACCGGTAGCATCACGCAAGAAGACGGTGCCGGCGGACGAAGCGTCACTGGCCGTCATCTTGGTTGCCTTCGGTGTCGTTCCCATCGCATTCACCCGCGCACGCCACCCATCGGAAATCACCGCCGTCGGATCGGTCAGCTTAACCGAGATTCGTCCACCGCCCGAGGCCCCGCGGTCCGTCGTCCCTTCCGCAAAATAATCTCGCATCGCACCGTTGGCGCTAATCAAACCGTCACCGATAAGATGTGCAGCGGTAATGTCAATCGAACCGCCGGCTCCAGGACGGCGATCAGAGCAAATCGGCGTCGCCAACATTTCGCCATTCAAAGTCAAAGTGCCGCCAACCGTAAGCTTAACGGCTCCACCGCCGTAGTTCGCACGCCCTATGTCATTGCCAAAGGCACCACCTTCACTCGGACTGACAATCGAGCCATAAGCTGCGATTCCCGTCGTGTAGCCGTTCTGTCCGCCATGCACGGAAAGCGTCGTGCCGCCAGGCAATGCCACATCAGTTTTACTGTAGCCGCCACGACGGGCGTAGACATACGCACCCTTATTGACTGTCATGTCGCCAGTTACCGTCAAGTCACAGCGCCGCAACAACGCCTTTGACTCAACAACCAGAAAATGCGTGCCCACAGAGCCATTATCAGTGACGGTCAGGTTTCCGTTGATGACTCCGTTCGTCGTCTGGAAAATCCACGGGCCGCTGATCGTCTGATCTCCGGACGGAAGAATAAGAGAACCACCGTCAATAAGAAGACCGTTCTCACGCTCCGTACCCGTCGAACTCACGCTGCCAAGTCCGTTGACCAGGTTGAGCGTCGTGCCGGTCGGAACGCGCAGAATCGCGTTCGGACCGAACACGATACCGTCGAGCGTCCAAGTCTGTCCGCTTGGGATCATCGTCAGGCTCGTGGCTTTCGGACGATACCCGTACATGTTGTACTTATTGGTCGAGCGATCGCGGAAGTAAAGGATGCCGTTGGGCTTCTGCGGCGAACGCACAAGCACCGTGCCCGCACCACCGAAATGAGCATAAGACGCTATGCCACCATAGGCAGTGATATTATCAGACGGGAAATCCGTCAATTCATCCGAGGTCAGGAGGATAGAGACACGTCCGCCGCCACCCGTCTGCGAATTGCTGCCACGCTTGCTGTCGTTCGAGCAGTCGGCAGAGATCATTCCCGTGCCCGCAAGTGAAGCGGTCTTGAGATAAAGAGCACCGCCCGAACCCGCATAATCATTCCACTTGCCCCAACCGAGGACACCGTTGGCGGAAATCGTTCCGTTAATCGTAGTGGCGCCCACGACCTCAATCCAGATCGCGCCCCCGGCCGGAGTATTACAAGCGCCATCCGCGTTCGGACTCGAACCCACCTCATACGGTTCGGTCAGACTACCCCAGGCGTTTGCACCGTCATAGCTGCCGCCATATGCGCTTCCACTGTGAGAAACAGTTCCATACGATCCCTTTCCATAAGCCGAGATCACACCACCCGTTCCAACAGTCAATTTACCGCCAACATTGAGACGCAAACGCCAGTAGTTCTCCTTCTTCTCCTTGCTCTCGTCTGTATGCGCCGGATGAATAAGCGTACCACCTTCAAGCGTCATATCACCGGTCACCGTAAAAACATGGAAACTCGATTCCGCGATCTCAGGGAACGTTGTCATAATCGTCACAGTACCGGTGAAGTCCTCAGCCTGCGTCCACTCTGCGACCGAAGTCGAGAGTCCGTTCACTCCGCCGTCCCACTCACAATTCGCGGTGGAGAACTGCGGATCGAAGAGAATCTTCTGTCCCGCCTGCGGCACGCCATGCGACCAGTTCGCGGCGTCGCTGGCCTTGCCGTCCGCCGCCGCGACCCACGTGTTGTAGTTCGGATCGGTGACGAGATTCAGAATCTTCATCGTCGCCGTTGCGCCGCTCTTGTAGGCACCTGACGAGACCGTAAGAACAACAGTCTCGTCGTTTTGGGACTCCGTATCGATAATCGGAGTAATCACCACCGTCGTCGAGGCCGCGTCGGCAGGAATCGTAACCGTCGCAGGCAGCTCTTCAACATAATTCTTACCCTGAACGGCCGTACCTCCGTCCCAAGTCAGATTGACAACAATCGGCAAATCGGTCGCGACACCCTCAGGACGCGAAACGGAAAACACACCGGGAACAAGTCCTCGTTCGTTCGCATCGTTAGTCGCAACAGCGACTATAGCGGCATTCATAGCGGCACCGTCTGCGTACTTGGCTACTTCTGTGCCCTTAGCATTGATTCCATATACTCCAACCGAAACGCACGCATCAGCCGATATCGTAATCGGCACCGTTTTCGGCTCGTTAAGCGAAATTTCTGTCCCGATAGTACCGACAAAATTCGTCGTGTCACCCACCAAAGCAGAGACCTTGCCCTCGCCACTCGTAACCATAAAAGTCATCGTGGCCGACCCATCCGACGCAACCTGCACGGTCGGTGTCTAGAAAACCGGAGCGGTCACATCCATCACCACCGAACCGGTGTTCGACAAGAAACCGGACTCCTTCATCGACTTGTACTCAAGCGACGTGCGAAGCGCGGACCAGGTCGATTTCGAAAGCCGGAATTCATCGCCCTGCTGGCTCCCCGCAAGCATCTGAAAGACCGTCGAACTCACCTTGATCGTACCGTTCGACTTATTGATGCGCGGAGTGGTCGACCCATTAAAATAGACCTTCTCCGAGCCGCCGTCGTTCACATAGTGGAAGTAAATCCAGTTCTTCGTCACATCGGGAAGCCCGTCGTACAGCGTTTCCGTGGCGCCGGACTCGACAAGCCCGCACTTCGTCTTCGACTGATTCATCTGAAGATACCAACCCGAGGTGGCGTTCCAATCAAGTCCCGTCTTCTTCGTGACCCAAGTCGCCCATTTCTGAGACACCCCCTCGTAGCTCGGCATCTTGAACCAGCCGGACACGGAGAACTTGTTGCCGACTTTGTATGCGGGCTCGTAGTCCGGAACCTGAAATGCCGCGCCGCCCTGAACGGCTCGGCTGCCGAACGGCGTCGCGTCTCCCGTAAGCGCCGTTGCAGCGCTCGTCGCCGTCGCATCGAGGTTGGCGTTCGCGGTCGCATTGGGAACGGTCGTTTCCGTCGTATTGTAGTGCCAAACGCCGAGATAACCCGTCCAGACGTCCGTCGGATCATTCAAAAAGTTGTCGGGACCGCCATAGTAGCAGATGAATTTCGTAGACGCGGAAAGAGACGGAATCTTCACCCAGACGAGCGTCTCACCCGCAGAATCAAATGTGTCAAGCTCAAAGGAAAGCGCAGTCCCGTTTTCGTCCTCAAAATATAGATCGCGTCCATTATGCGCAAAAGCTGAAGCGTCATAATTCTCGACTGCCGCGGACGAAAGCCGCACGAGCACTGGGAAGTTCGTCATCGTGGCTGCCCCGAGTGTTGTCGCGATCTCATCAGAAACCGAAAACTCGATCTTCTTCGCGTAAGTTGTAGCAGTTGTCGTGACGCGCGAAGCGGTATCGATCGTCAGCTCCTTAAGCCCGTCGGGTCTTGAAATAGATGTGGTAGCGCCGAAAGAAACCGACACAATACCGACGGCAAACGCCACAGTGAAAATGACGCGAGAGAGTTTAGACATAATCCTCACCTTTCTGTGAAGTATTATATCAAAAACCGTCGGAAAACACGGCAACCCGATACTACACTTTCGGGTAGTATGTCCGGTCGAGGCGACCCGACCTCCAAATGTAAACAAGCTAAGTTGCGATATCGCCGCTATCATTACTGGGAGGATGGGGCGCCTCGCCCCATCGTATAAATCGTGGTGGTCACGGCAAGTTCGCGGCGTGCCCTCACGCCGCTTGGATAGGCAAAGTTCGCGGCGTGCCCTCACGCCGCTTGGATAAAGTCGCTACTTAGTAAGCAACATCTCCAACGCGACCGAGGCGGTCGCGGTACTATGACGAAGAAGAAATTCAACCGATGATTGTCGGCCAAGCGCCGCCGATCGTACCTTCGTGGAAGACGACTTCTCCGGCGGCAAGGGCGGACTTCAACGACAAAACATCACCTCGGAAAGGATGCCCATCAACATCAAGAACAACTTTTCCGGCCTCAGATCTTGGAAATTCCACAAGCTCTTCTCTCGTTCGATCAATGACCTCATGCCAATAACGGCACAATTCTGCAGCATCATAAACACCCTTCGGCGAAATCTTGGTGTCAATTTCCAACTGATTGTAATGACGTCGCGCGATGTATTCAAGCATCGATGTCGGAGAAAAACCAGGATCCTTGCCGCATGCGGCCGAAAGCAAATAAGGCAGCGGCTGCAGCTCCTTGGTGGCCGTGATGACATCAATCCAATCTCGCGGCTCAGTACGCCCGACCAATGCTGCAAGTTTATTCGCGGCCAAATCAATCGGATGCAAGATGAATCCTACATCAGGATCCCGTTGCAAAGGGAAGAAGCGATAAGCGCTGTCGGTCCCCCATTGAATCTCCATACGATTTCCATCCTTTGCGACCTCGGCCTCAATAAAATACTCAAGTTCCCTCAGCGGAATGACTTCACAACCGTAAGTTTCAAGAGTCTTCCTATCTTCCTCCCAACTCCGTCGCATCGCTTCCTTTGAATCATGGAAAATGTCAATATCTCGAGATATACGAGGCGTTCCAAGTCTGTGGTTTAACGCCAGACCTCACGCGACATAGCTCTCCGGATTCTCAATCCTGTTCTTCGCAAGCAGGCGAAGCAACTCACTCTGAAAACCTGTTAAAGCCATTGACGGATCTCCCCCGCCTTGCAGTAAGCATCACGATCACCATAACGTTCAAGACATTCTAAAGCCAACACCAGCTGCTCCTTGTTCTGAGGCATAAAATCCTCTGGAAAGCTCCAGAAGCACATGCTCCTGTAGTTATCCATTATGAACTTCACATCCTCCGAATTGACTATGTCCTGAATATCCATACGCCAGTTATTATACCATAAAGTCCCCCAAGTTGGTGATCAGCGATCAAGAAACCGATACTACACTTTCAGGTAGTATGTCGGGGAGAAACCTACATATCCTTCAGCGAAAGCCCGAGACGACGAACCGTCCATCCCTTCTTGGGCATGCCGTTCTTTTCGAAATACGCGTTCGTCTTTCCATCCAGCAGCGACAGCCTGATGTCACGGACGTCGCGCTTGACCTCATAGAAGTCCAGCCGTTTCCCCAACTCATCCTCGGCGACAAGGTCAATCTCATTTTCACCCTTCCGATCCCACCAACCGCCGACACGCGTGTAACTCTCGCGCTCGAGAAACATTGCACGGAAATAGCTTTCAAGCGACTCTCCGGAATAAATCTTAAAATCACGGTCGACGACCTTCCTCAGCTCTAAGAAGCGTCCTGACTCGACGAGATACTGGTACTTGTAGACGAACCGGAACCAGAACCGAAAGAAACGGTCCTCGATCTTGTACTGTCCGTTTTTCCCTTTCGGCGCGGCGTTGAACGGCATCTTTCGCTCGAGGATCCCGTAATCACGTTCGAGTTTGTCTAGGTAGGCGCCGGGCTCGACCCCTAACTCGTTCTTGATCTCGCCATAGCTCGTCCGACCGCTCGCAACCGCCGCTAGAATCGAAAAATACGTGCCATAGTCCTTACCGAACTCCTGGATAAGCACAACCTTGCCCTCATCCAGTACCGGCGAACTCTGCCGAAACGCGGAATCCAGCATGGCCCTGCTCGTCACGGCACCATCGTCGATGAATTGCTCCACATATCTTGCAACGCCTCCCGTCATGGTCCAGAGGGTCAGCAGGTCTTCGGGACTGTAATGCCCTCGCGGTGAATACGCGGCAAGAATCTTCTTCAGGACGGAAATACGAAACGGCCTCAGCATGATCTTGCCGGTATTCCGTCCGTAAAGCGGTTCACCGTCATCGAAGAAGATGCGGTTCATCAGCCGATTAACGCTTCCGCTCACGATAAGATTGATCCTGGCCTTCTTGTGCAGACGATCCCAGACGGCGGCCATCTCGCTGAAAATCCCGGAATCAATGCGCGCGAATTCCTGGAATTCGTCAATCACCAGCGTAACATGCTGACGTAGCGACTCCTCCATCACCCACGAGAACAGCGCGGACACGGTTTCGACGCGGGCCGGCAGACGAACGCCGAGCACGCGTTCGGCCTCCTCCTGAAAAGTCGCGACGAGCGCCCTCTCCACGCTTCGGGTGACATACCAGTAGATGTACGGACGATCCGACAAGGCGTGGTGTATGAGTTCCGTCTTGCCGACACGCCGCCGTCCGGTCAACACAGTAAAGCGACTGGACCTCTCACTTGCATCACGTATCCTGCGCAACTCCGCCGTCTCGGATTCACGATCAAAGAACTTCATTACATAATCTCCATTAACTTAACTGCCATTTTGTTAATGAAGATTATGGCATATTCGGCATCACCTGTCAACCACCGATAGAGGTGCGGTTCTATTGTCGGGGCGCGGCGCACCCCGCATTGCGCCTGCCTTCGGCAGCTCGGCTTCGCCTCGGGGGATATCCGACCTCCAAATTATTTCGACCGTTCGTAATAACGGACCCAGTCGACTTTCATTTCCATCGGGAACTTGGCCGCGGGAATGATCTTCCCGGTCGGCTCCATGATCTTCTTGCCGTTCTTGTCCTTGAGAACCTTGCCGTCTGGACCCTTCTTCTCGCGCATCTGAGGCGTGTCGACGTCGTAAACGCCGTTACCCCATCCACCGAGGGCGAGGTTCATCAACAGGAAGTGCGGCTTGCGGAAAGGATTGGAGCCGTCCTTCCAATCAGCGCGCTTGAGATCGCACTTGCCGTACTGCCTGCCGTCGTAGAAGATGATGACCTTGTCCTCGTACCAGTCGAGCGTGTAGGTGTGGAAGCCGTTGTTCGGATCCATCTCGCCGGTGCAACGGATATCTCCGCCGCCGACCACCTTGTGATGTTCGTTCGCCTTCTGCTTGAAGCCGTCCGTCGAAGTGTGGAAGCACGCCGCGACGCGATTGGGCTGATTACCCCAGATCTCGACGATATCCATCTCGCCGCTACACGGCCAGTTCCAGTAATCGGGGTCCTTCGGATCCTTGCGGAGCGAATCGCCGAGTGTCCAGAGGGCAGGCCACGCGCCCTGTCCGTTCGGCAGCTGCGCGCGGATCTCGATACGTCCGTAAAGGAAGGTGCGCTTGGTGGTGATGTCGGCGGACGTGTACTTCGCCTCCTTGATGCCGTACTTCCAGCCGCTCTTCTGCTTGCCGTAGAACTCGTTCTGCCACGGTTCCTTACGGGCCGTGATCGTCAGGACGCCGTCTTTCACGCAGCAGTTCTCCTTACGGGCGCGAGTGTAATACTGCGGCTCATGGTTACGAACGAATCCGACTTCGTAGTTCCAGGTGTTCTCGTCGACGAGACCGTCCTTGTCGAACTCCTCGCTCCACGAAAGCTTCCATCCGTCCGTCGAATAGGTCTCGCGCGGATCCTTATCCTGCTTATCCGCGGCAAACGCACCGAACGCGACCGCAGCCGCACAAACCGAAACGACAATATTCTTCACTTCAATGACCTCCATTGGTTGATTATGCGACTATAATAACAAGAAACGTCCGGAAGCGGCAATACTCCTTCGGGTAGTGCCGGAGACGCGGTACGGCGCATCAGTATTCGCCTGTATACACCGGCTCCTCACGGAACATACGGACGAGAACCGGGGCGCAATTCGCTTTTTCCAGCGCATCGGCAAGCTGAACATCCGGGCGAACCGGAGCACTGCCCTTGACACTGACGGCCCCTCGTCCGAGGAATCGCAGCGTCATCAACATCACGCAACGCCACTGCTCGGGTCGTGCGCCTTCCTTTTCAAGAGCCTTGCACCATTCGCAGAGCGCCTTACCACGGTCTTCCGCGAAATTCTTGTTCACTTTAATCCTTTGCCCGGATCCGTTCGCCTCGCGGAAAAACCTCAATGCAAGTCCATCACGACCTTTCGGCAGGTCATCAGCGGTATAGTCGTAGAACAGCAACCACTGCCGCTTTCCGTCAGGCCCCGTAATGGATCGCGCCGGCAAGCCCTTATTGGCATATACGCATATCGCATTGACCAACGGACTCTTACATCCCTTCTTCCATAACTGAACGCACATATCCTGAGCCTTCTCATGGGAATGATCCAAGCAGAACTCTCCGCGTTCAAGATTCCTGACCCGATTCGTGGAATCCCCAGTGTGACACAGAAGATCGGCGAATTCGGTTTCCAGCAGTTTCACCAGTTCATCACGGAACTTCGTTTCACGGTCAACACCGAACTCCTTGATGAAAAACGGCATAAACACATTCGTCTTGAAATGCTCGTTATCGGCGTAGGCACGCCCGTCACCATCGATGTACTCCTTCCACACCGGAGCGAGCTTCAACCCCGGGAGTCCGACCCGTCTCCAGAATCTTTCCTCCTTATACTCAGACTCACGTGCGGTCTGTTCCGCCTGAAGTTCCGCCCAGCGCCTCGCCTGCTCCTCCTTGCGTTTCTTCGCCTCCTTATGCGCATTCTCGATCGCCTCCCTTCTCAACCGAGCCGCCTCCGCGGCCTGCCTTTTCCTCAGTTCTTCACGCCGCCGTCTTTCCGGCTCCTCGGCAAAATCGCGTTTCGCGACGGACAACTCATAGTCCCACGACAGATTCGGCATCGCCAATGCAGCCCGACGTTCATCATCGGAGCCAAGCCGCTGAACAAACAATTCCCGCATAACCCGATAATACACCTTACAGCACATCAGTGTGACCCGGTTCCTGGCTTCAGGATTCAACCCCGACCTGGCAGCATCGATCATTCCCCGTGCGATCTGCAGACGATTCGTCCCGTGCAGAGCATTGAGATAAAGTTCGGTGCGTTCAGGACATGTCCACGCGACACGCTCGCCGTTCTTGACGGTCGGATGAACACCCGGGACGTTGAACCGGGGCATCGGATACGACACCCCCGAATCTCCGTCCACGACCATACCCTTGAATCGGATGTCCGCCGTCATGTCTTCGATGCCTCCGACCATCAGCCGAACGACACCGGACACCGGGCCTGGCCTGTCTCCGCCGCGAAGCGAGACCTCGACCGAAATCGTCCGCTTCGGATCCATGATGTCTTCGAAGAGGAATACGTCCAATCCTTCATCGGCGGCTATGCGCCTAACCGGCAGATACTCATCCGAAAGATTGCAGACCTTGAACTGTCGGGTAACCGATCCGCGGACCGGAACCTCGCCGAAGTCGATGGTCTCGCAACTGACTTTGAACGGCAACGCGGCGAATGCCGTCCAACCGAGCACGGAGGAAAACGCCACTGAAACGATCACGGCGAGGTTTTTCATCACTCCACCTCCTTCAGCGTGGCATCAAGACGGCACCAGCGCAGCTTGTCATCGGCACCTTTTCTTGCAATAGGCCAATCAAGCCCTCCGTCAAGCACGTAGACCCTCGGATCGTCGACCAAAGCCGGCTCTTTAAAATCTGGTCCGGCATCGATTTCCGACGGCTCCCACTCCTTCACGGGGGGAGATTCAAAGATTTCTTCTGCGCCATCGCCGCCCTTCCACTCCACACACAGAGGACGGTCTTCCGCATCATAACGGAACGTCGCGGTCCGTCCGTCGGGATAACGCAAGGTCTCGATGAGATCGGTTCCTGCGAGATATGAAACTCGGACCTCGCCGAGACCATCAACGGCGACGGACGCCAGACGTCCGGTCACGGGGTCATACTTCTGACTCAGTTTGCGAACCCCTTTGACCGCATAGGAAACCGCACGACCGAAATCATCACGGACGATTTCAAGTCCGTTGGTTCGCGCGGTCAGATATGCGGCCACATCGACGCCGCCGACAGTACGGACCTTATTTTCGGCATCATAAGTCCAGTCCGTCCGCCGTCCGTTGTCGATGCGATTCAAAAGCAGTCCGGTCGGCTCGTCATATCCGAACTCGACGACATCCGTCGTCTTACCGTCAACGACCGTGACGCGTTTAACCAGATCTCCGTAGTCGTCATACGTGTTTACCACCCGTGTGTTTCCAGCGACGGTTTCGACAATCCGACCGAAGTCATCGTGACGGAAGCTGACTTCAAGTCCCGACGGACACACCATCGACATCAGCCGTCCGCGACGGTCTTCTCGATAGATCCGTTTCGCGCCGCAGCGGTCGGTCTTCGCGCACATGCGTCCGTCACGATCGTATTCGAACCGCGTCACTCCGCCGCGACCATCCGTTTCCGACACGAGCCGGCCTTGGAATCCGCGTTCGAATCGGTTCGTCACGCCGGATGGAGAAACGGACATGACCGTGACGCCGTTCGAGGTGACGTTAACCGAAGGACTTGATGCAGTCGGACGGGTCACGATTTCTGTAGAGACCTTCGATACCGCGTCACGGAACACGAGGTAACGAGTCTCATGACCTTTTTCATCCAAGGTCACTCGCTCCTCCGCGCCGTCCACGCGACGTCCGGTAATGCGCTCGCGAGAACCGCTGCGGAACGTACGGTTTGTTCCGCTGACAATCTCTGTCCGACGCGTCCTCCACCAGCAGCCGCGGATCTTGTCGTAGCGCGTCTTGGTCTCCCACTTCTCGTCATCACGCTTGCGGTCGTAACGATTCGTTACTGACACGACCCCGCCGCCAACCCTGGGCATCGTCAGGACCGAATATCGCCCGTCCGGATCGCAAAACCAGCTACGCCAACGAGGAGATTCGAGTCCTTTAGGTCCTAAATATGTCGTCGTGACTCCTTTCCTGGTTACGGACGATGTAAGCAGTTTTCCGTTAAGACGCGTCCGAACGACACCGTCAGCGTCCGTTTCCGTTTCGTACTTCTCACCGGGTTCTCCGTTGACATCCGTATAGTGTCCGGCATCGTTATGGGCGAGTGAATAGTCGTAGCGGAGTCCGTATACCGAGCCATGGACATTGGTCACATACGACCCGAGGTCGTACGCCAAATTATGATCATAGACATTGCCGTCGGCGTGGGTCAGCCTGTCGATCGCGTCATATCCGTAATTACGGACCAGTCCGTCCTCATCACGCGACGAGACGAGGTTGTGATCGTCCCACTTCTTCGTCGCGGTCTCGCCTGCAGACGTCTCCACAGAGATTTCGTGTCCGTCGGCGTCGCGCGTGTAGTTCCTCCAGGTCAGCAGCTCGCGTCCCCCTTCAGGCAACAGGATCCACTCCTCCTCTCGCATCACGCGACCACGAGGATTCTCGATGCTACGGCGGATGACCGTCTCGTAGGGTATGCCGCCCGGCGCGTCAACCGGAACGTCATACTCCGTCGTCGCCCACCATATTCCGTCCTCGCCGTTAAATGACGCGCATTCCCGCACAGGAATGGAATCAGACTCGCTACGGCCGTTGAAGAAAGAGGATTTGCGTTCGTTCGCAGGATCTCCGTAAGGGGCGCCGGGACGCGTCGTCTTCTCCCGGACGAGCGTCCTGTACTTGTCATTGTCCGCGACCGGAATCGCGGCAAAATACTCACGGGACAGTTCCTTGCGCATACCATCATCCGACAGTTCCCAGACCACGGTTCTCCTCGGAACCGAAGGCCTGAACTCGCCGTTGTCCTTGAAATCGACGGGTTCGTAATCGTACTCAATCCGTTTCGCCTTGCCGACGAAACCGATGACACACCCATCGGCATTCGTTACCGCTTCCGCACGGTCGATCGGAGTGACTACAGCGGACTCATAGGTGAACTGCCGTTTATTCCTGATACCCGGAGTCGTGATCGGAGAGTACTCGTACATCGTCCAGCTTCCGTCCGAACAAAGTTTCGAGCGCACCGATCCGAGTCCGATTCCGGAAGTATAGTAGCCGTAGCTGATCCACTCCTGATTCGTTCCGGTGCCGGAGGACTCGAAGACGGTCCTGAATCCGATATTGTCGAGAAACTTATCATGCCACTCTTTGACAACATCGCCCTTGACGGTACGGACATACCGTGTCTTGCCGATCTGACGCTTGAAAAGCGATATGCGCTCAAGCAGCCGTCCGTCCGATCCGCGATGCTCCTTGACCATGGTTCCGTCCGGCTCGAAAACGTATCGCAATTCATTCTTCAGCGTTCCTTCGTAACGATAAAGGATCTTCATGACCGTCGCGCCGGGAATGAACTCGTACTCCCGCACCGGCTTATCCTTTCCCTCGTGATAAAACCTCACGAAAACGGTGTCACCTCGGACGACCTCCATCCGGTCTCCCTGCATTTCGCGAACAGGGATCTCCGGCACGACAGAAGGATCGCGTAAACGAAACTCAATCCTCCTGTTGTTCAATCCGGTACCGAACGAAACATCGAAATACGGAGCGAATTCCTCTTCCTCTTTCTCAGGATATGGTTCGTCAAGTTCGTTCACCATCTCGACATCACCCGTACATCCGTGCGACTCGATGACATTCCCCTTAGCATCGGCTATCCACGAACGGTAGACGGTGCCGCATCTAGTTTCGATCGATCCTTTCGCCCAGGTGATGCCACCTGCCGATTGCGGATAACGGAAAATGACGCGATTGCCGCCGACGGCATCTTCAGCGACGCGGATTCCGAGCACATAGCCGAAAAGCCAGTCGTCAATGCTGCCGATGAGGTATTTTTCCTCCAGGTCCTTGCACCGTTGCACCGCATTCGCCGCCACCTCGAACTTCTCGTGACGCGAAACCTCTCCGAGCATCATCCGAGTGGTCTGCTCGCCGGTCGTGATTCCTTCCGGACTATTGCGGACAGAAAGGCACATCCGCCCATGTGCCCGAGGACGCTCTAACTGTTCGAAGACCCCGAGAACCAGTCCCGCCGCGTGCGCGGAAGGAGCCGCCGGTCCCGCTCCGATTATCGTCAGCTCCTTGTGATAATGCCGCTCCCGAAACGCCGTCCGCATCTTCGCCGCCGTCGTCCGCCACGTCTCGGTCTCACGATGCTCCAGCCATCCGCAACTCCGCACGACAAAATCAAGATAGCAAAGCCACATCAGCTGGGCGTTGATCTCAGCAGTTGTCGTCTTATCGCGCACGAAACGTTCCGCAAAGCCGACTGGAATGACGCCGTCCGGATATCGAGACAGCAGGAACCTCGCACAACGCAACACCGCCGGATGCGCCTCGGCGACAATATCACGTGCACCGTAATAGCGATAAAGAACCTCAAGTACCGCAGGCACGGCGACAAACCAGTCTCTGGAAGGTTCGACCTTCTCGCACCAGCCTTCGGACTCGGCCTCGGCGAGATACTGTCTCACCAACTTGCCATAGAAGTCCCGCATATCAAGGTTGTTGGCGAAAGCGGCGGCGCAGGCTGCGGCATCGATCCCGCAACCTGGAAGGCTGCGGAGATCCATCTCGCCCTTCGCGCTTTCAAGATTCTCCCGGGCCAGACGACAACAGGCGCGATGCAGTTCGTTCAACCGCTCGTCCGAGCACTCGAATCCTCGCGGAATGATCTTCTTATCTTCAGCGAAGGCAGACAAAAACGACAACAGAACGCACAAAAGCGTCCAGAACACATTCTTCACAGACCTACACATAATCGCATCTTTCTGGTGTCGGTAGCCTTCAGTAAAGCTTCTCGTAAGCGCCTTTGTCGACGCGCTTCAAGGTGTGAAAGCCGGCGCGTTTGGCGCGGTAATGAAGATCGGTCTGCGAATGCGCGAGACCGGGAGCCTGAATGACTCTGTATATCTCAGCGCCGCAGTCGGGACACTTCGTGAGCTTGTCGTCCGACAGATGCTGCGCGATCTCGAAGCCGCCCTTGCACTTCTGGCAGGATTTCTTGGCGTCCTTCGCCTCGTATACGTAGACAGGCATATTAAAAAGGTCGAGGTTATAGGTAGAGGTTGAGAATAGAGTGTCAGAGTCCGAAACGAGTCAGGAAACCAAAGCGCTTGAGGAGTCCGATGACGAAGACCGAAACGATAACCAACGGCAGCCCGTAAGCACAGTAGACGCGAAGCTTGTCGGGGAACTTCGGACCGGACCCCGTATTGGTCTCCGCCAAGAACTTCTCCCAGCCCCACCCGTAACGGTGGCAGCAGAACAGCGCGAACGCAAGCGAACCGAGAGGCAACAGGAGATCGGAGACGACGAAGTCCTCGAGGTCGAGGACGCAACTGCCCTTTCCGAACGGCTCGAAGCCGCTCCAGAGGTTGAATCCGAGAATGCACGGCATAGACATCAGCGGAATGGCGATGCCGAGTATCAAGGCGGCCTTGCGGCGAGACATTCCCGTGTAGTCTACAAACGATCCGAGTATCGTCTCAAAGACAGCGAGAACGGTGGTGATCGCGGCAAAAGACATGAAGAGGAAGAATAGTGTTCCCCACAGTCTTCCAAGCGGCATCAGGTTAAAGACGTTCGGTAGCGTAGCGAAGATAAGCCCCGGGCCTTGTCCGGGCTCCACACCGCAGGAAAAACACGCTGGAAAGATGATGAGCCCGGCCGAAATCGCGACCACCGTATCCAGGACCGCAACATGCACCGCCTCCCCAAGGAGCGTGTGCGACTTCTCAATATAGCTGCCAAAGATCGCCATCGCGCCAATGCCGAGCGACAGCGTGAAGAAAGCGTGATTCATCGCCTCCACCACCACCTTGCCGATGCCGACCGAACGCATTCTGGATAGCGACGGAACGAGGTAGAACTCGAGTCCCTTGGCTGCCCCAGGAAGCATTATCGACCGAAAGGCAAGGACGACAATCAGGATGAGCAGCGAGAGCATGATCAGTTTCGACACTCTTTCGAGCCCCTTCTGAAGTCCGATCGCGATGACCATTGAGGATCCGAGCGTCACGGCCAGCATCGCCACGGTCTGAATTTTCCAATCGCCGAGCATACTGCCGAACACTCCGCCCACGGCAGCGGCATCAAGTCCGGAAAACGCTCCGCTGGCGCTCTTCCAGAGATAGATCAGCATCCAGCCGGCCACCGAAGTATAGAACATCATCAGGCAGATGTTGCCAAGTGTGCCGGCGAGACCGTGAACGGACCAGAGCCGGTTTTTGGAAAGCACTCCGTGCAACCCGGCGATCGAGCGCTGAGCACCTCGACCAGTCGCAAACTCCATGATCATCACCGGAAGACCGAGAATAGCCAGAAAGAATATGTAGATCGCAACAAACCACCCGCCGCCGTTCTGTCCGCAGATGTAAGGGAAACGCCAGACATTACCAATGCCGATCGCACAACCAGCGCTGAGCAGAATGAATCCGATGCGGCTTCCAAGCTTCTCTCTGATCATACCACCTCTCCTACGAAATCGAACCCTTTCACCTTGGACAACTTGACGTTGACGAAATCTCCAACCTGGGGAGACGAGATCATCCTCCCGCCCGAAACAAGGCGGGTCACACCATCCACATCTGGCGCCTGAGACTCCATGCGAGCAACTCCGGGAGCGACAACCAAAGCCCTGAAGATCCTTCCGAGCAAACGACGTGAACGCACTTTCCAGAGCTTCTCGGCGTCGTCCATGATTATCCGTTCGCGCTCCATGGCAACCGTGCGCGAAGGACGTCCCTTCATAAGTGCGCCCTTAGTACCCTCCTCGGGAGAATACGCAAATGCGCCGAGATGATCGAATTGCATGCGCTTCAGATCGCTACGCAGAACATCGAACCGGCGCGCGGTCTCACCCGGAAATCCAGTCATGATCGTGGTGCGAAGCGTTATCTCGGGCATCAGCGAACGGAGCGTATCAACTACGGAAAGAGAGGCGTCGATCGCCTGCTTGCGGTTCATCAGCTCAAGGACCTCTGGGACCGTATGCTGCAACGGAACGTCAACGTATTTTACCGCGTGCTTCGCGGTCATCATCCAGACGATGTAGTCCTCATCGATCTCGCTCGGATAGGAATAAAGCACCCGGATCCAGAAATCGCCCGGCAACTTATCGAGTTTCCACAGCAGATCGGTCAGCCGTAGCGTCTTTCTACCACTACCACTTCCCACTACCACTTCCTCCCTCCAGAGCATCGGATCCTGTGCAACAATATCCAGCTCACGACAGCCGCTCGCCAAGAGCGCCTTCGCCTCACGGAGAATGGACGCCATCGGACGACTGCGGTACTTGCCGCGAATAGCTGGAATCGCACAATACGAGCAACGATGCGCACAGCCTTCGGCAATCTTCAGATATGCAAAGGCCTTACCGGTGAAACGGAGCGCGGGGAGCCCAGGCTCAATCCATTCCTTAGGCACCCCGATCCATTCGTCGACTCCGGGAAACTTCGCCA